>NZ_JAEMQX010000035.1 GCF_016463645.1 Sphingopyxis sp.
CGACATGCCTCTACAATCTCGACGTCAAGAATTTCCTGATCACCGAGGCGGTGCGCGGCGAGGGCGGGATTTTGAAGCATCCCGTCACCGGGCACCGCTATATGCCCGATTATGACGCGCGCGCCGAACTGGCGCCGCGCGATATCGTCGCGCGCGCGAACGACGATCAGATCAAGCGTTTCGGCCTCGACTATGTCCACCTCGACATCAGCGACAAGGACCCCGATTTCGTCGCGGGGCATTTCCCGAACATCTATGAGAAACTGCTGACGCTCGGCATTGACATGACGAAGCAGCCGATCCCGGTGGTGCCCGCGCAGCATTATACGTGCGGCGGCGTCCTGATCGACCTCGACGGGCGCACCGACCTGCCCGGCCTCTATGCGGCGGGAGAATGTACCGAGAGCGGACTGCACGGCGCGAACCGTCTGGCGTCGAACAGCCTGCTCGAATGTTTTGTCTTCGGCGAGGCGGCGGCGAAGCATATCATCGCGCGCTGGGACGAACTCGACACCCCGCCCGCGATCCGCCCGTGGGATGAAAGCCGCGTGACCGACTCCGACGAGGAGGTGGTGATCAAACAGAACTGGACCGAGATCCGCCGCTTCATGTGGAATTATGTCGGTATCGTTCGGACGACCAAAAGGCTTGAACGCGCGGCGCACCGGATCAAGATGCTGACCGACGAGGTCGGCGACTATTACGGCCATTTCCGCGTGACGACCGATCTGATCGAACTTCGCAACCTGCTCCAGTCTGCCGAGCTGATCGTGAAGAGCGCGCTCCACCGCAAGGAAAGCCGCGGGCTGCACTATACGCTCGATTATCCGGACATGCTGCCCGATGCGGTCGATACGGTGCTGGTGCCGTAAATGGCGCGGCGGCCGCACGATACCCGTCTTCCTCCGCCCTTTCTCAAGCGCATCTGGCTTCCGGAGGCCGAGGACGGCGCGGTCGACTGGCCTGACTGGGTCGATCCCGATTCCTATCCCTTTACGATTCCCTTCGCCCGCGATGGCCTCGACATCGGTTTCGAGCGCGCGGTGACGATCATCGTCGGCGAGAATGGATCGGGCAAATCGACCTTGCTCGAGGCGATCGCGACGATGGCGGGCTTCAACGAGGGCGGCGGCGCGCAGGGCATGGCGGCGGTCGGCAACGGCCACGCCTCGGGCATCGATGGCGGCGCGCTCGGCCGGACGCTGAAAAGCGCATGGCTGCCGCAAGTCGGGCGCGGCTGGTTCTTTCGCGCCGAAACCTTCTTTTCGGTTGCGCGCTATCTCGACGAGGCCGGATCGCCGCATGCCGATTTCCTGTCGGCCTCGCACGGCGAGGGTTTCCTCGACTTCTTCGAGGAACGGCTACGCCAGCAGGGTCTTTTCATTTTCGACGAGCCCGAGGCGGCGCTGTCGCCGCAAAAGCAGTTCGAATTTCTGAAAATCCTGCGCCGGATGCAGCGCGACGCGAATTGCCAGGTGATCATGGCGACCCATTCGCCGATCCTGATGGCGCTTCCCGAGGCCGATCTGTGGGCGATCGATCCGTTCGCGATCCAGCCGACGACGCTGGAGGAAACGGCGCATTACCGGCTCTATCGCGAGTTCGTCCTCTATCCGCACGAGACGGTCGAGGCGATGATCGAATGATCGTGCGGGCGGAGCGGATCGGCGAGCGCCAGATTTTCCAGGGCGCTCTCCTCCTCGCCGCGCTGCTGCGCGCGGTGGCGTCGCTGCCCTTCATGGTCGGCTGGTTCGACGAGATCTGGCAATATCTGGAGCCGGCCTGGCATCTGGTCGAGGGGCCGTGGGTGCAGACCTGGGACTATCGCGCGGGCATTCGCAGCTGGCTGATCCCCGAGCTGCTCGCGCTGCCGATGGGGGCGGGGCACGCGCTGTCGCCCGAGACGGGCTTTCATCTGACGCTGGTGCGGTTGACGCTCGCCGCGCTGTCGCTCGTCGTCGTGGCAACGGCGACCGCTCTCGGGCTGAAACTGTCGCGCCTGCACGGGGCGATGGCGGGCTTCGTCGCGGCGATCTGGTTCGAGCTGATTTTCTTTGCGCCGCGCGCGCTGTCCGAACCGATCGCGCTCGCGCCGCTGATGGGCGCTGTCTGGCTGCTCGTCGCGCGGCGCGAGGCGCCGGGGCCGCGGCAATTCGCGCTCGCGGGACTGCTGATGGGGCTGAGCTTCGTTGCGCGCATCCACTATGCGCCCGCGCTGCTGGTGCTCGCGCTCTTCACCGCGAAGCGCGACTGGCGCGGCGCCTGGCTGCCGCTCGTCGCGGGCGGGGTCGCCGCGCTGGCGATCGATGCCGCCGCGAACCTCGCTATGGGCGCGGTGCCCTTCCGCTGGGCGGTCGAATCGGTGCGTATCAACATCGTCGAGAATCGCGCCGCAGCCTATGGCCTGTCGCCGGTCACGGGCTATCTCGCCCTGTTCGGCCTCTATTGGCACGTCGCGCTGGTGCCGCTCCTGCTGCTCGCCTGGCTCGGGGCGAAGCGTTACCCCGTGCTCTTCTGGATGACGATCGTGCACCTCGCGTTCCACTCGCTGATCGGGCACAAGGAATATCGCTTCATATTGGTGAGCGCGACGCTGCTCGTCATCCTCGCCGCGATCGGCAGCGCCGACCTGCTCCGCCGCGTGCCGCGCCGCCGGCTGGCGCTCGCAACCGCGGGCGCGATGACGGTCTGGGCGGGCAGCTCGATTGCCCTGGCGGCGGGCAATTTCGCGCCCAACTGGACGATGGAGGCGGGGCTCGCCGAAGCGCTCGAACGCGCGGGCCGGCCGGCGAAGACCTGCGGGCTCGCGCTCTATCGCCCTCGCGCCACGGTCGCGGGCAGCTATGCGCTCTATCGCCGCGATACGCCGATCTATCGGATCGAAACGCGCGAGGAGGCGATGCGCCACGCCGGGGCGTTCGACGTCATCGTGGCCGGTCCGGCTCATGCGCGCGAACTGACGCCCGCCTATCGCCTCGAAGCCTGCGCGCCCAAGGGACGAACCGATGCGCCGTCGTGCGTGCTGCGGCGGGCCGGCGGCTGCACGCCCGATCCGGCGCTGCCCCGGCTGAACGACTGGCTCGCCGCCTCGGGCAACTAGCCGCCGACGCCGAGCAGCCGTCCGACGAGAATCAGCACGATCGCGCCGATCACCGAGGCGAGACAACCGGCGCGGTGGAAGTCGCCGCGACCGCGGCTGGTGGCGAGGCCCGCAAGCAGCGAGCCGCCGATGCCGAGCAGGATCGTCGCGATCCATCCCATCTCGACCGCGCCGGGGTAGAAGAAGCGCGCGAGCGCGCCGATGATCAGACCCGAGAGGATCGCGCCGACGATATTGATCATGCGTTGAATCCTTCATTGAGGAAGCGTTCGGCGAGCGCCGCGTGCAGCGCGGCGCCGCGCGCCATCACGCTCTCGTCGAGCACCATATGGTTCGAATGCAGTCCGCAGCACTGGCGCCAGTCGCTGCCCGCCTCGCTCGCGCCGAGCCAGAACATCGCGCCGGGGACCTTTTCAAGGACGTAGGAGAAATCCTCGGCGCCCATCACCGGGTTGTCCATCGTCAGCCAGGCCTCTTCGCCGAACGTTTCCTCGACGACCGACTGGCCGAAACTCACCGCGCGGCTGTCGCAGATGGTGACGGGAAAGCCTTCCTCGATCCGCACTTCGGCGGTGCAGCCGTGCGCCTCGGCGATCGCGGGGGCGAGACGCTTCAACTCGCGGGCGGCCATCGCGCGGCGTTCGGGCGAGAGCGTGCGGATCGTGCCGAGCATTTCGGCACTTTCGGGGATGATATTGTTCGTCGTTCCCGCTGCGATCTTGGCGATGGTGACGACCGCGGGGTCGAAGACCGAGATGCGGCGCGTCACCATCGTCTGGATCGCGGTGACGATCGCACAGGCGACCGGGATCGGATCGATCGCGTCCTGCGGCATCGAGGCATGGCCGCCTGCGCCCTTGACCGTTATCGACAGCACGTCGGACGAGGCGAGCAGCGGGCCGGCGCGGCCGGCAAAGATGCCGTGCGGCGCGTTGGGCATGATGTGGAGCGCGAAGGCGGCGTCGGGCAGCGGGTCGATCAGCCCGTCACCCAGCATGAAGCGCGCGCCGTGATGGCCTTCCTCACCCGGCTGGAACATGAACATCACGGTGCCGGGCAGCCGGTCGCGCGCGGCGCACAGCAGCTTCGCCGCGCCGACGAGCATCGCGACATGCGTATCGTGCCCGCACGCATGCATCGCGCCGGCGATCTCGGACGTGAAATCGAGTCCGGTCTCTTCGAGCAAAGGCAGCGCGTCCATGTCGCCGCGCAGCAGCACGGTGCGACCGTTCGCAGGGCCGCGCAGGATTGCGATGAGGCCCGTGGTCGACGGTCCCTCGCGAAATTCGAGTGGCAGCCCGGCGAGCGCATCCTTGATCTTCGCGAGCGTCTTCGGGTTCTGCAGTCCCAGTTCGGGCTCGCGATGAATCGCGCGGCGAAGGTCGACGAGGTCGGGAAGGAGCGTGTCGGCCTCAGCGGGCCAGCTATGTGATGGCGTGTCCATGCGGCGACTGTGGCGCGAAGCCTGCCCCGTGTCGAGGGACCTCGGAGAGTCCCGGGCGCATGCCCATCGTATCGGGAGTGCGGACGTTCCACACCAGCCCGAGGCGCTCGCACAGGCGAATGAAGGTATAGCCCCAGTCGCTCTGCCCGGGATGGAGGCCGATGCGCGCCGAACCCGGATAGGCGTGGTGATTGTTGTGCCAGGCCTCGCCCATCGTCGGGATCGCCGCCCACGGGACGTCGAACGCCTGGACGCCGTGCGCGTCGACGGTCCAGTGCTGCGGCCCGCGATTGTGCGCGAGGTGGCCGACAAGCCAGTGCCCGTGGTTCGCCACTGCAACGCGCGCCGCGACGCCCCACACGACCCAGCCCCAGCCGCCGATCGCGAAGAAGACAAGCGCGACGGGCAGTTGTTGCCAGCGCCATGTCGCCTCCAGCCAGCGATAGAAGGGGTCGCGGTCGAGTTCGGCGAAGTCGAAACGCGGCGGCCGGTCGAGGTCGAGCCGGCAATAGATCTGCCACCAGGCATCGCGCAGGATATGCGTCTTGTGCGCGAGGAAGGGATGGCAGTCGGCCTGCCGCTGTGCCCAGTCGCGCGTGTCGTGCGCGCGGATGATGCCATAGGGACCGGCCATGCCGACAAAGGCGCCAAACCAGACCAGCGTGCGCGTGAGCCAGCGCGGCGCGGCAAAGCTGCCGTGGATCATCATGCGGTGGTAGCCGACGCTGTGGCCGAGGAGCAGCGCCGCGCCGGTCGTCACGAAAAAGAGCAGGAGCGCCGAGGGGGTGAGGAAGAAAGGGGCCGCGCCGAGCGCAATGGCTGCCATGCCGCCGTTCCAGATTATGCCCGGCACATCGGTCCGCACACGGCCTTTGCGAGGATCGGGGCCTTCTTCGTCAATCAGGAAATTGACGGCATGGGGATCCAGTTCGCTGCGCATCGCCCGACTCCTCTTTTGAAAAGAATATAAGTAATTACTTAAATAAATTATTGCTTGTCAAGACCGCCGTCGATCCCCATTTCGGGACTCATGGAACGGGTTTTTCAGGCATTGGCGTCGACGCCGCGGCGCAAGATTCTCGCCTATCTGGCGCATGCCGAGCTGAGCGCGGGCGACATCGCCGCGCGGTTCGAGATGAGCAAGCCGGCGGTGTCGCAGCATTTGTCGGTACTGGAAAATGCCGGGCTGATCACCAGCGAGAAGCGCGGCCAGTTCGTCTTCTATCGCCTGCTGCCCGACGCGCTGACCAATGTACTCAACGGCTATGTGCAGGAAGTGTGCCCGGTGTCGCGGCCGCTGAAAGCCGAATCGCGCGCGCTGGCCGACAGGCAGCGCGAAGAGGGTTAGCGCTTCCCCCCGAACAACTGCCGCCCCGCAAGGTCGAGCATGATTTCCTCGCTGCCGCCGCCGATCGCATTGACGCGCACCTCGCGGTAGATGCGTTCGACCTTGCTGCCGGTGATGTACGACGCACCGCCGAGTACCTGCGCGGCCTCGCGCGCGACGGCCTCCAGCATCCGCGTCGCCTGCACCTTCAGCATCGCGAAGTCGGCGGGGCGGTCCTTGCCGGTTTTCACCTGCCAGGCGCAGAGGTCGACCCACGCCTGCGTCGCCTCGATCTGGCGTTCCATGTCGGCGAGCTTGATGCGGATCGACTGGTGGCCGACGAGCGGCTTGCCGAAGGTCTCGCGCTGCTGCGCCCATTCGGCGGCTTCGGCCAGCGCGACGCGGGCATAGGCGCAGCAGCCCATCGCCATGCCGAGCCGCTCGCTGTTGAAGTTGCGCATGATGCCGATGAAGCCGCCGTTTTCGGGGCCGATCAGATTTTCCGCAGGGACGCGGACATCGCCGAAATGGATCGCGGCGGTGTCGCTGCAGCGCCAGCCCATCTTGTCGAGCCGCGTACGCTCGACCCCGGGTGCGTCCATGTCGATCAGCAGCAGCGAAATGCCCGCGGCGCCCGGCCCGCCGGTGCGCACCGCGCAGGTCAGCCGGTCGGCACGCATGCCTGATGTGATGAACATCTTGCCGCCGTTGACGATATAGTCGCCGCCGTCCCTGACCGCGGTCGTCCTGAGATTCGCGACGTCGCTGCCGCCGCCGGCTTCGGTGATGCCGAGCGCGATGATCTTTTCGCCCGCGAGCACCGGCGGGGCGACGCGTTGTTTCAGCTCGTCGGACCCCAGCGCGAGAATCGGGGGGAGACCGATGCCATGCGTCATCAGCGACGCACCGAGCCCGCCCGCGCCGACCGCGGCGAGTTCTTCGGTCAGGACGAGGCCATGGAAATTGTCGAAGCCTTCGCTGTGCCCGCCATATTGCTCGGGATAGCGCAGCCCGAGAATCCCCGCGTCGGCGGCTTTCCTGTGAAGCTCGCGCGGCAGCTCGCCCTCGGCCTCCCAGCGGTCGATGTGGGGTGCGATCTCGCGCGCGACGAAGCGGCGGACGCTTTGCGCCAGCGCTTCGTGGGTTTCGTCATAATAGGGCGATCGTGCGCGCCAGTCGTCGAAGGCTGTCATGGCGCGATGCTGCGCGGCGTTGACGCGCACGTCAAGTCGGGCTTGCACTGCGGCAACAAGCACTTAAGGTCGCGCGCCATGAACAAGCCCACCCTGCTCGCCGGCCTTGCCGCTCTCGCCCTCGTCTCCACCCCCGCCACGGCGCAGAAGTCGCCCGAAGCGGTCGCCGAAGCTGCGCTAAGGAAGGCGCCGGTGTTCGACGGGCATAACGACGTGCCGTGGGAGCTGCGGGGTAGCGTCGGCAATGTGATCAACGGTTTCGACTTTCGCGACACCACCAGGCCCAAGCCCGACGGAACGGTGATGCACACCGACATCCAGCGCCTGCGCAAGGGGCATGTCGGGGCGCAGTTCTGGTCGGTCTATGTGCCCAGCAACACGAACGAGCAGCAGGCGGTGCAGCAGACGATCGAGCAGATCGACGTCGCGAAGCGGCTGATCGCGCGCTACCCGAACGACCTCGGCTTCGCGTCTACCTCGACCGAACTCGAACAGCAGATGAAGGCGGGCAAGGTCGCCGGGATGCTCGGCGCCGAAGGCGGTCAGTCGATCGGCTCGTCGCTCGCCGTGCTGCGCGAGCTTTATGGCATGGGCGTGCGCTACATGACGCTGACCCATGGCAAAACGACGCCGTGGGCCGACAGCGCGACCGACGCGCCGCAGCATGACGGTCTCACCGATTTCGGCAAGCAGGTCGTTCGCGAAATGAACCGCCTCGGCATGATCGTCGATCTGAGCCACGTCAGCGAAGCGACGATGAAGGACGCGCTGGAGGTGTCGAAGGCGCCGGTGATGTTCAGCCACTCGGGGGTGCGCGCGGTCAACGACCATCCGCGCAACGTGCCCGACAGCGTGCTGCCCGCGGTCAAGGCGAACGGCGGCGTCGTGATGGTCGTGCTCTATGCGGCGTTCCTCGATCCCAAGCTGCGCGCGCACGGCCTGTCGCGGACCGCGGAAAAGGCGCGGCTCGACGCGCTGTACGTCGGCAATCCCGATGCTGTCGCCCCGGCGCTGAAGGCGTGGGATGCGGCGAACCCGGCACCGCAGGTGCCGATCGGGATCGCGGCGGACCATATCGACCATCTCAAGAAGACGATCGGCGTCGATCATATCGGGATCGGCGGCGACTATGACGGGATGGACGCGACCCCGGTCGGGCTGGAGGATGTCACAGGCTATCCGCGGCTGTTCGCCGAACTCGCGCGGCGCGGCTATACGCAGGCCGAACTCGAGAAGATTTCGAGCGGCAACATGCTGCGCGTGCTCAAGGCGGTCGAGACCTATGCGGCGAGCCAGAAAGGCCAGCCGCCGATCGAGACGCCGGTCGCGAAATAAGGCTCACGGGCGGCGGCGAAACGGCCAGTCGGTCGCGCCGCTCGCCCACAGCGCCCACCAGATGATCAGTGGCTGTGCGGCGAGGCGCGGGGCGTGATACCGCCAGCCGAGCGTCTCGCCATCGATGGCGACGTTCGCGAACGCGTGGTGGAAATTGGCGGGCCAGACGCAGAGCGCATAGAGCGCGAGGCCCCAACCGGCGGCCTTGCGCACCCTTGGGATCATCAGCCCGATTGCGCCCGCGATTTCGGCGACGCCGGTCGCGGCGACGACGAAGACGGGCGCGGGTACCCACGGCGGGGTGATCGCGAGGAAGGGCGCGGGCGTCGCGAGATGGCGCCAGCCCGCATAGCCATAAGCGAGCACGAGCAGCCAGCGCAGGATCGTGCGAACGCGCTCCTTCACCGTCCGATGGCTTGGAGCATCGCCTCGATGCTGGTGAATTTCTCGCGCGGATTGCCGTCAAGCGCGGCGGCGACCTCGGCCTCCTCGATCCGGCGCCAGTCGCGGAAGGTGACGGGGCTGATGCCCCGGCCCGCGAGCAAGGCGTCGAGCCCGGGACGGCCCGCCTTGCCGGCCCCGCGACCGATATCCTCGAGCACCATCTCGCCGATCCGTGCGCCGTCGGGCTTGTTGGTGCCGATCGTCCCCGACGGACCGCGCCGGGCCCAGCCGACCGCATAGAGGCCGGGCAGGATGCGCCCCTCGTCGCTCGCGAAGCGGCCGCGGCCATGTTCGTACGGCACGCCGGGGATCGGCGGGGTCTGGTAGCCGATGCAACTGATCACGAGACCCGCCTCGACCGCATAGGTTTCACTCGTGCCGTGGCTGCGCAGGTCCTCGTCGAGCGTGGTGCGCTCGACGATCACGCGCTGCACCTTGCCCTCTCCCTCGATCGCGACGGGCATCGCGAAGAAATCGAAATCGATCGTCACCGGCTTGGCCACGGGATTGGCGGCGAACTGGCGGAGATGCGTGACCGACTTGCGCATCCCGGGTTCGAGCATGGCGTCATCGCCCTCGGGCGGCAGGTCGGCAGGGTCGACGCGCGGGCTCGCGCGTTCGAGATGGCCGAGTTCGCCGAGCTCCTTCGGCGTCATCGCGATCTGGTGCGGGCCGCGGCGGCCGAGGATGTGGATCTCGCGCACCGCGCTTTTCGCCAATGCATCGCGAGCGTGCGCGACGATGTCGCTTCCGCCGAATTCGCCCGGCGTCTTGGCGAGAATGCGCGCCACGTCCAGCGCGACATTGCCGTTGCCGATCACCGCGATGCCGGGTGCGTCGAGCGGCGGATCGAGACCGGCGAAATCGGGATGGCCATTGTACCAGCCGACGAAGGCGGCACTGCCGATCACTCCGGCAAGGCCGGCGCCCGGAATGTCGAGCGGCCGGTCGTTCGGTGCACCGGTCGCGAGCACCACCGCGTCGTACAGCCCGACAAGCTCGTCGATCGTCACGTCGCTGCCGACCGACACATGGCCCACGAAGCGGACATTGTCGGTGAGCGCGGTGCCCTCGTAGCGGCGCGATACCGCCTTGATCGACTGATGATCGGGCGCGACGCCGGTGCGGATCAGGCCATAGGGAACGGGCAGCCGGTCGATGACATCGACCGCGATATCGTCCGCTTTCTGTAATGTTTCGGCGGTGTAATAGCCCGCCGGACCCGACCCGACGATCGCGACATGACGCATCAACCCACTCCTTCGGGCCTCCGCGCGGGCGCGCGGCCCCTCTTTTGTTATGGCGCGATGCTAGCGGCGAATTGCGTGAGGGCAAGCGGACTTGTGCACCCCGCCGCTCCGGCCTTGACAGGTGGGCCCCGCAATCATATTGCGCGCGCCTCACTGCCCCGTCGTCTAATGGTAAGACTACGGATTCTGATTCCGTCTATTGAGGTTCGAATCCTCACGGGGCATCCAGATTTTATATCTAAGTTGCTGTTAAATAAGCGGAAATCAGGCCTCGCGCTCGGCCTCCTCCCTCATTTCCTACCTCATTTGAACTTGGCTGCGCTGGCGCAGCGTGGGGAAGTTTCTGCGACTGTGGAGTAGCGCGCGAATCAAAACGCCGTAGCGGCGACCTTGAAGTCCTACCAAGGTGGGCTCGAGATTCGAAACCCATCGCCCGCTCCATTTTTCTGTAACGAACAAAGTCCTTAATGGCGCGCGCTCAGCGCCTCCTATGTGACATGGGCAGGACTCACAGCGATGTCTCCAATGACATCGTAAATACGGATAAGCGCGGCAGCCTTCGGAAAGCTGACCCGTCACGCACGGCTTACGCCTCGCGAGGATACGGCACCCCGCAGGCCGAAAGAGTGAGAGAGAAACCGGGAAACCCGTGACGGGCAGAGGCCTGGAGAGAGGCTCCAGGCGCTCGTCGCGGAGACATATCATGACCCACCCAATCCAGACGGTCCCCGCCGATCACGCGCCGGGCTATAGCGTCGATATCTCGCGCGGTCAGCGCATCGGCCGGGTTTCATCCGAATGGTTCTCGCGCCCTGAGGACGAGCGCTATCTTTCTTTGAACGACCTGTTTGACGCTGTCCGCGCGCGCGCAGAGGCCGCAACTGCCCGGACGGTCCAGACCCGCGCGATCCGTGTCGAGGCCGCCAGCGATAATCCGGAGCGGCTCTCCCTCTTGCTCCCCGACCGCGACGGGCCCGTGGCGCCGACCCATTGGTCCTTTGGCCAGCTCTGCAGCCTTGTGGGCGCACCTTCGGGCTATTTGCGCCAGCTGCCTGCGGCCCTGGCGGGGATCAACATGCAGCACGGGCTGCTCGCGCATCGGGGCGAGCTGGTGAAAACCCTTGAGACAGGTGACGGCCGCACCGAACTGCGTGCCGTCACCGGTCCCGACTACGGGCGCATCTGGGACCATGAGCTGGTGTCGGCTGTCATGAAGATCGCGGGCAACGGAATGGGCGACACGCGCTGGAAAGTGCCGGGCATGCTCGACTGGTCGACGATGCGGCACAATCCGTTCATCGAAGTCACAAAGGACACGACGACGCTCTACGCGAGTGACCGCGACGTGTTTCTCTTTCTCGTCGACGATGCAAATCCGATCGAAGCCGGGCGCCTCCCCAATGGCGATCCCGACCTCTTTTTCCGGGGATTTTATTGCTGGAACAGTGAAGTTGGGTCGAAGACCCTCGGCATGGCGACCTTCTATTTGCGCGCCGTCTGCATGAACCGGAATATCTGGGGCGCGGAAGGCTTTGAGGAAATCAGCTTTCGTCACAGCAAATTTGCCGCCGGACGATTCGCGCAAGAGGCGGCGCCCGCACTGGCTCGGTTCGCGTCCTCGTCGCCCGGCGCGTTCCTAAACGGCATCAAGACGGCGCGGGCTGCGATCGTGGCGCGCGATAACGACGAACGGCAGGGCTTCTTACGCAAGCGTGGCTTCTCGAAAGGCGAGACTGACAAGATCATCGCCACCGTCCTCCAGGAAGAAGGCCATCCGCCAACGTCGATCTTCGACTTCGTGCAAGGCATCAATGCAGTGGCACGCGATCGGCCGCATCAGGACGCGCGCCTGGAGCTTGAAGGAAAGGGGGCAAAACTGCTCGCGTCGGTGCGCTGATCCGGCATCGAGTCTCCGTCCGGCGTGGTCCGCTTCCCTAGAGGAAGAGGGCTGCGCCGGAGCCATGGCGGGTTGAAAGCCGGGAGAGAGTCTTGCGGCGGCCCGTCATGGAGACAAGTCATGACGAAACATGCAAAAATCACGCTCAGCGGCGCGCGAGACATCCCGTTCAACGCGCTCGTGCTGAGCCAGGCCAATGTCCGCCGCGTGAAGGCTGGGGTGTCAATCGACAGCCTCGCGGCCGATATAGAACGACGCGGCCTTCTCACGAGCCTGACCGTGCGCGCCCAGCGCGACGGCGAGGACCAAGATACCGGCAAGTTTGAGGTGCCGGCGGGCGGTCGCCGCTACCGCGCCCTGCAGCGACTCGTCAAGCAACGTCGCATGGCCAAAACCGAACCGGTCCCCTGCATCGTCCGCGATGATGAGGCGGTGTCGGCTGAGGAAGATTCGCTGGCCGAGAATGTACATCGCGAGCCGTTGCACCCGCTCGACCAGTTCCGTGCAATGCAGAAGCTCGTCGAGCAGGGCAGCGACATCGAGACGGTCGCGGCGACCTTCATGGTCACCCCGGCAGTCGTGAAGCAGCGCCTCAAGCTCGCGGAGGTGTCGCCTAAGCTGCACGACATCTATGCCGACGACGGCATGACCCTCGATCAGTTGATGGCCTTCTCGGTCGCGAGCGATCATGCGCGGCAGGAACAGGTCTGGGAGATGCTCCAGACGAGCCACAACCTGCAGCCCTGGTTCATCCGCGCCCGGCTCACCGAGGACAAGGTGCGCGCATCGGACAAGCGGGTGCGCTTCGTGACGCTCGACGCTTATATCGCGGCGGGCGGCCATGTGCTTCGCGATCTCTTCGAATCCGATGACGGCGGCTGGCTCGAAGATGTCGCGCTACTCGATCGGCTGCAAACCGAGAAGCTCGAGACTGAGGTCGCCGCGATTACCGCTGAGGGCTGGAAGTGGGTCGAGGCAGCCGTCGACTTTCCTTACGGGCACACTTATGGGCTCCGCCCGCTTGAGGGCGAGGAAAGTGCTTCGAGCGAGGGGGACGAGGCGCGGATCGAGGCGCTTCGGGAAGAAGCCGACCGGCTCGAAGACCAATGGGCCGGCGAGGACGACATCCCCGATGAAGTCGCCGCCCGCATCCAGGCAATCGACGAGGAGATCGCGCCGCTCGTTACGAGGCCGCTCATCTACGATGCCGCCGAGGTTGCCATCGCAGGCGCTTTCGTCAGCATCGATGTGGACGGGTCGCTTCATATCGAACGCGGCTTCGTTCGGCCCGAGGATGAGCCCGTCGAGATGGCGGAGGATGCCGACGCCGAGGCGGACGTGGGCGCAAGCGGCGAGGATCGGATCGGCGAGATCGCGGCGAACGACAATGCCGGTTCGGCCGAGGAAAGCCCCGATGAGGAGGATCCAGACGACCTCCTTCGTCCGCTGTCGGACAGCCTCGTCACGGATCTGACGGCCCACCGGACGCTCGCTCTTCGCGATGCCGTGGCGTCGAGCCCCATGGTCGCTTTCGCCGCCATCCTGCATGCGCTGGTTCTCGAGACCTTCTACACCTACGCGGCGTCGGGGAGCTGCCTGGGTATCGCAATGCGCGCCAATCGACTGATCGGCTACGGGACGGGTCTCAACGATACGGTGTCGGCGAAGTCGATCCATGCCCGGCATGAAAGCTGGTCGGTGCGGCTGCCCGATGACTCGGGCGACCTCTGGGCTGCGCTGGCGACCTTCGACGCCGACGAGCAGGCTGCGATCTTCGCGCATTGCGTGTCGTTCGGCATCGACGCGGTGTGGGAGCCGGCCACCCGCTACAATGAAGGCCGGGTCTCCGCGCGTGCGGTCGCCAACCGCATCGAACATTCGCATATCCTCGCGCGGGCGGCGAACCTCGATATGGTGGCGGCCGGCTGGGCGGCGACTGTCGCCAATTATCTCGGGCGGGTGACCAAACCGCAAATCCTCGCAGCGGTCGAAGAAGCCTGCGGTGCGGACGTTGCGGGCCGTCTCGGCGGCATGAAGAAGCCCGATATGGCGAGCGCTGCCGAGGAGCTGCTGCAAGGCAAGGGCTGGCTTGCGAAGCCGCTCCGCACGCCGGAGCCCGTCACCACTGGTGATCTGGACCCGGCGAATGACGACGAGGCGGGGGATGTCGACGATCAGGGCGGTGATGCCGTCGATGCCGTGGCCGCCGAATAGATCGCGTTACTGATAAGCTCTCGGGAAGTTCGGTCTCGTGCCGGACTTCCCTTTTTTCTGCCCCGGCCTTGAATTTACAGGTCTCGCGACGAACATCTGATGCTCGTTACCGGCAGGGGCTGCTGGGACGGCCCGCTGATTGGCGCTCCAGGGAACGTCGCCGCGCGGGCCGCGATGCAAAGGAGCCCCGCATGTCCCGTTCCACCGCCGATATTGCTCGCCGTCTTGCCGAAAACGCTGAAGCCGTATGCCAACGCTACCTCGGCAATGGCCGGCGCGAGGGCCATTACTGGATGGTCGGCAATATTCACAACGAGCGTGGGCGCAGTCTCTATGTGCGGCTCGCCTCCCATCACGATGGAGCCCTATCGGCCGGCAAATGGACCGATGCCGAGAGCGGTGAACATGGCGACCTCCTCGACATCATCGCGGCGAGCTGCAGCCACGCCAGTTTTCGCGAAACGATCGCCGAGGCGCGACGTTTTCTGAGCCTGCCGTTGGAGCCGCCTGCTCCGCGCAACCCCGCGCCGCGGAAGCATCCGGCTGGAACGCCGCAAGCCGCCCAACGCCTCTGGGCCGGGTCCAAAACTCTCGCTGGCAGTCTCGGCCAAACCTATTTCGAGGGGCGGCGCATCCTGAAAGCCGCGGGGACCGACGCGCTTCGATTTCACCCGAACTGCTTTTACCGCGCCTCCGAAGACGACGCCGCGGATTGCCGACCCGTGTGGCCTGCGGTCATCGCGGCTGTCACCGATGACACCGGCGCAATCACCGGTGTTCATCGCACTTGGCTCGATCCTTCGGGCGGTAAGGCACCGGTCGCCTTTCCACGCCGCGCTATGGGCAATCTGCTCGGTCATGGCGTGCGGTTCGGACGGGCGGGTCCGGTGATGGTCTTTGGCGAAGGGCTCGAAACATTGCTCTCGGTTCGCGAGGTTCTGCCGGCAATGCCAATGATCGCGTGCCTGTCGGCAGCGCATCTCGCGGCGATCGAATTCCCGCACGGGCTGCGGCGTCTCTACATTGCGCGTGATAACGATGACGCTGGCCGGCTTGCCTTCAAGTCGATTGCCGATCGCTCGAGCGGCGCAGATATCGAGCTGCTTCCCCTTGATTCCGAGCTTGGCGACTTCAATGCAGACCTGACCACATTTGGTCATGACCGGGTTCGGAACGCTATCAAAGCCCAGCTGTGTCGAACCGACCGTTTCGAGCAATTCTGACGACATTCGTGCGACCGGAACAGGCAGCCATTGGCTGCGACGCACCGACGCTTCATCCGCTCAGGGGCCGCGTCCCGGCCTTCGAGAGAGCGACTGCGGCAGGCGCTGCGGGCGCCGCAATGGCAACCGCGCGGCTATTTTCCGCCGGGACCCTTGGTCCCTTTGCATCGCGAACAAAATAGCCTTCGGCCGCCATCCTCCGCTGGCGCTCCGGCCCCGGCGCTTCCGCGACGGGGTGCGGTCCCGCGGTGCCTGCCGCTCGTGCCGCCGCGAAGGCCGCGAGAGCGCGGCGCAACGAGCGGAGACATCAGATGGCCGATGCGAACGACAGCTTTGACGAATGCCCTGCCGATACGGGGCCGACCCACATCCTTCTGCAGGAGATGCAGGTCTTCGGACATCGGCCCTTCGAGGATGAGCCCGATCCCCGCCCCTTGCCCGAGGCGCGGCTCGCATCCGGTGCGATCGCCGACATGTTCGATGCGCTCGCCGGGTGCCTGCAGGATACCCGCATCGAGCCCGATCTCGACGATCTCCTTTGGAACCTCGTCAATATCTTCCAGCGCGCTGGCGGTCATGCCGATCGGAAGCTCGACGACAATGAGCAGGTTCAGCGCAGACTGCAGCGCGAGCAGGACGGAAGCGAAATTCGCTCGGTAGAGCTGGAGCGCGCGATCCGCGAAGGCATCTCGCTGATCGAGAGACGCGACGCGATGGAATATTTCCGCGAGGCCGCCGCCGACCAGTATCGCGCGTTGACGCGCAAGGCCTGGATGCCGCGTACAGGCTCGCGTGCCAATCAAAAGGCCCTGACGGCCGCGCTGATCGACAGCCGCGACTTTCTCGACGCCCGTCTTCGGCAGAAAGCGGCGTCACTTTTACCCGAGGGCACGCGCATCGCCTTCACTGGCGGCGCGGACGTGGATCACCGCGCGGTCTGGGACAGTCTCGACCGGGCGCGAAATCGACATCCCGATATGATCCTGCTGCACGGCGCGACGCCGACGGGCGCCGAACGTGCAGCGGCGTGCTGGGCCGAAAGCCGCGGCGTGGTGCAGGTGGCCTTTCGGCCCGACTGGAATTGCCACGGGAAGGCGGCGCCGTTCAAGCGGAACGACCGGATGCTCGACGCGCTGCCGGTCGGCGTCATTGTCTTTCCCGGAACGGGGATTCAGGACAATCTCGCCGACAAGGCGCGCAAGATGGGAATTCCGACATGGGATTTTCGGAACAGATCGAGCTGAAGCCGCGCGGCGCGCCGCTTTGGGAATTAGCCTCAATCTGGTTCTATCTCTCGAATATATTAGGAATATATGAGCTTAGCCGCCATTTTCATATTCTCCCAAGATCGCCTGGACCAGCGGCGGTCACGCCGTCGGCGGCCGGCCTTGTAAGAGGGCGGGGCTTGCCGGCCCTTACGAGGGGCACGCGGATCGGCTGGTCGGAAACGGCGGTCGGCGCGCCATGGTTCGTAATGCCGACGATCGACGCCGCCCACGCCTTCGAGCTTGAATTCGCGCGTGCAAAGACCCGAGCCGAGCTTGCCGATCTGCTTCGTGAGGCCTGCGCCTTGATGGGCTGCGCCTGGTTCGCGCTCAGTCACCATCTGGATTTTCTCGCCGCGCCCGACAAAGGCGTGCGCGTTCACAATTATCCGGAGGAATGGGCCTATTGGTTCGATCAAAACCGGCTTGGGCCATCGGATCCGGTGCACCGGGCGAGCCAGCGCAGCAGGGCCGGCTTTCTCTGGCATGATATGCGTCGCTACGACGCGCCGCGCCCGGGCGACGAAACCATCCTCGCTGAGGCCGAGCGCCATGGTATTGGCGACGGGCTGACGGTGCCCGCCCATATTCCGGGTGATGCCCATGGTTCGGTGTCCTTTGCATGGCGGCCGGGATGTGCTGCCGAACCCGATGCGCTGCAATTTGCCCGCATGATCGGCGGTGCCGCCTTCGAAGCGGCGGACAGCATCGCCAATCCTGACCGCATGCATATTGGTCCGCGTCTGACCAACCGGCAGCGGCAATGTCTCATCCGGGCCGCCCAAGGCAATCCGATCTGGCGGATCGGACGCCATCTCGATCTGTCGCCCGACACCGTGCGCGAGCATCTGCGCAACGCCCGGCTACGCTATGGCGCCAATGGCGGCATCATGCTCACGGTGCGGGCGCTTTACGATGGCGACATCAGCTTCGTCGACATCGCTCGTCGGTAAAAAAAACGCCGACACCCCCCTATCATGCTATGGTGTGACCGAAAAAAGCGGTTCAATTGGATCGCCTCTTTGAAAGGAGGCGTCCGTGTTGCTTATCATCGATCACCAGAACCGCGCGAGCGAACATCGAGCCCTTCGCTCCATGTTCGAGGCGCGAAAGCGCGTCTTCATCGATCTACTCAAATGGGATATTCCGGCGCTCGCGGGCCGTTTCGAGCTCGACCATTTCGACGATGTCGATGCGACTTATCTTATCGTGACCGATGCCGATGGCGAACATCTTGCCTCGGCGCGGCTGCTTCTCACTACGCGGCCGGCGCTTCTCGACAGCCTTTTCCCCGAGCTCGTCGACGGACCGGTGCCGCAGGGAGCGGACGTTCTAGAAATCACTCGCTTCTGTCTTTCGCCGGGGATTGGCGCGCGGCAGCGGAGAGTCGCGCGCGATTCGCTTCTGGTGGGTCTCGCCGAATTCGCGTTCGCCAATGGAATACGGATTTATACCGGCGTCGCCGAACTTGCCTGGTTTCGGCAGGTCGAGCGCTTCGGTTGGGACTGCCAGCCGCTGGGACCGCCGCGGCTGCACGGTGGCGAGGCGCTGGTGGCGCTTCGCATCGACATCGACGGTTCGACCATCTCGCGGCTCGCGGCGGCGGGCATCATCAGCAAGGCGGTCGCGGTTTCCGCGGCGCGCGCAGCGTGAGGAGGCCGAAATGTTGGTTCATCCGGACTTGGCGGGACGGCCCGCCCACCATTCAACCGCGGGACGTGAGCTGCTCCAGCAGGGCTATACCATCCTGCGCGGCGCGGCACCCGCTTCGCTGATCTGCGGTGTGGCGCACGACCTCGAACCGCGGTTCGCCGCGACGCCATATTGCGAGGGCGGCTTTTACGGCGAGCGCACAAAGCGCTTCGGCCGCTTGCTCATCCGCTCGCCGCTTATGGGAGAGCTCGTGATGCACAGGGAGATCCTCGATCTCGCCGAACTTGCGCTCGGCAACTGGTGCGAGCGGATCCAGCTCAACCTCAGCCAGGCCATCGAGCTCCATCCCGGCGCGCTGCCCCAGTTTCCGCACCGCGACCAAGATATGTGGCAAGGCTCGCTCGGCGAGGTCGAATATCTCATCAACGTGATGTGGCCGCTCACGCCCTTCACCGAGGACAATGGCGCGACGATCATCTGGCCGCGAAGTCATGGCGTCGAGGCGCTGGTCGAGGAACCGAAGGAAACGCCGATTGTCGCCACGGCAGACCCGGGCGATGCGATCGTCTTCCTCGGATCGACGTTGCACGGCGCGGGCGGCAACCGCACTCTAGAAGTCAGGCGTGGGATCATCATCAGCTACTGTCTTGGCTGGCTCAAGCCCTACGAGAACCAGTGGCTCGCCTATCCGCCCGATGTGGCAAAGGATTTTCCGTCCGATCTCGCTTCCCTCGCGGGCTATGCTCAGCACCGACCCAATCTGGGGAATTTTGAGGGACAATGCCCCTCGGTCCTGTTCGGCGGATATCCGGCCGAACCTCTGGCTGCTATCGATGCTCTTCGTCCCGATCAGGACGCGTTGCTTGCAGACTATGTGACGGCTCAACGCGAGGGTGGCCAGGACCTCGCGGCATGAACGCGGGCTCGACCATGGAGCGGGTCTATCTCGACCTGAAGGCCAGGATTGTCGGCGGGGCCTATCCGCCCGGCACGCGCCTCGACCCGTTCCACCTTGCGAAGCGGCTCGCGGCCAGTCCAACGCCCGTGCGCGAGGCGCTCCACCGCCTGTCGGGTGAGCGCATTGTCGATAGCTGGCACCAGGAGGGCTTTCGCCAGCCGATCTTCGCCGAGTCCGATCTTTGCGATCTCTATCTTTGGTCCGGCGCACTACTCGGGCTCGCACTTCGCGATCCGGCACTGCAACAGTCGGAGAGCGCACCATTGCTTCCGACGATGGAAGTCGAGGACTATTCGGCGCGAGTCGCGCGACTGTACCGAGCCATCGCTCTCCTCAATGGCAATCGCGAGATTCGCTTCGCAATCGCCAATATGATCGAGCGAAGCGAGTTTTTCCGCGCAGCCGAGGCGCGCACCGACCCCGTCGCCAGTGAGGAACTCGCCTCGATGGAGACGGCCTTTCTGCGGGAACGCTGGGCCGATCTTCGCAGGAAAAGCGCGGCTTTTCACCGCAGACGCGTAGCTCGGGCCGGACGGGTCGCCGCCGAGCTCCGGCCCCGGTCGCAAACAATCGAATGATATTCTTCGGATCGGGAAAGCACATAAATTCTATTTTTTACAAGGGCGTAAGATCATGCCGCCGCAATCCCGCGGCATTTTTGGAGGTAGCGACATGAACCGCGAAACCAATGACATCGTCGAACTGGGCTCGGTGAGCACCGAAACCGCCGGCGACTTCGGTCCGCCCGTCGAAATCGGCGGCAAGGACCTGCAGAACGGCATCAGCCTCGACTGAACCGTCGGTTCGGGTGTCGGCGTTCGCGCCGGCACCCGGATCGAGGAGGGATATCTATGGGATGGAAATTGGCCCCGGGCGTTGGCTTCTGTCACGCCGGCGACGACCTCATCTTTCTCGACGTTCGGCGCGATCGCTATCTTCAGCTCCGCGGCGAACGGCGCGCGGCGTTCGAGCGGCTCTGCGCGCGCGAGGCGAACGACAGCGACGCGATGGCGGGCCTGATCGACACCGGTCTTTTCGCGCGCAGCGAAGTCGCCACCGCGATCGACCCGATCGAGGTCGAGGTCCCGACCGCGGATCTCGCCACGGCACCCATCCCGCCAACGCGCCTCGCGTTGATCGCGGCCGCCGCGCGGTCGCTCTATTGGGCGCGCAAGGCGCTCGGTCCCAAGCGTCTTGCCGCTACCCTCGACGGATTTGCGGCGGCGAAACGGGCAGGGACAGGGGAGGTCGACGACCCGGGTCTCGCTGCGCTGACATCGGCCTATGGCGAAGCCCGCCGATGGATTCCGGTCGCGCCACGCTGCCTGATCGATGCGCTCGCGCTTTATCGCCTATCTCTGCGGAAAGGCCTGGCACCGACCCTGATTTTCGGAGTGCGCACCAATCCTTTTGCCGCCCATTGCTGGCTCCAGTCGCATTCGGCCGTTCTGACGGGAACCGCCGAGGAAGCGCATAATTATCGCCCGGTGCTCGCCATATGATGGACCGCGGCATCCTCGGGATAGCGGGTGCGCCGGGGCTCGAGACCGCGGTGGCACAGCTCGCAGCCGATCATGGTCTTGACGGCATCGGCAAACTCGACGGTCTCACGCTTTACGCCAGCGCTGGTCTGAAGCGTTCGCGATTGTCGACGTCCAACGTCATTCTCGGCGACTATTTCTCGGACGATTCCTTCAGTGTCGATTGGGGCAATTTCCTTACATTCTCTGCGGGGCCCGGAAAGCCGGTCGAAATCAGCCGCGCCCCGTTGACCGGCCTGCCGCTCTATTGGTGCCGCACGGGTGGCGGATTGCTGCTCTTCTCGCATCTCGAACTGCTGAGGGGGCTCGAAATCGAAACTGGCGTCGACGTCGATTTCCTCCGCCACCTTCTCGCCTACAGCAACCATCGAACCGCGCGGACAGGCCTCGCGGGCGTAGAGGAATTGCTCCCGGGAACGCGGCTCGCCTTCGATGGCCATGTCACGCAGGTCAAGTCGATCTGGTCGCCATGGCCGCATGCCGGCAGGCAGATTTATGACCGTGACGCGGTTCCGCTTCTCGATATTACCATCCGGAAATGTGTCTCGGTCTGGGCGAACGAGCGCCAGCAGATCATGCTCGAGCTCTCGGGCGGCCTCGACAGTTCGATCGTCGCCGCGGCGCTTGCTGCCGGGGACCATGGTTTCGCCGCCGCGACGATTGCCACGGTCAGCCCCGACGGCGACGAACGCCGCTATGCGCGCGCCGTGGCCGAACGCTGCGGCGCCGCGCTTTCCGAATATGTGCATGACGACAGCGAGCTCGATTTGGCCGCCGGTCCGCAGTTCATATCGCCGCGTCCGGCGACCTACGGGGTGCTTGCCGGAATCGATGCGGCGCTCGGCGCCGCGACGGCGCAGCTCCCGGGCGCCAGCATCTTCACAGGGATCGGCGGCGACAATGTCTTCGCCATCACCCGCTCGATCCTCCCGGTGATCGATGCGTTCAAGGTTCGCGAGCCGATCAGGCGGCCCGCCGCCGCGCTTCGCGATTGCGCGCGGCTCTGCGACGTCACCATCTGGCACGCCGCTCGCGCGGTCTACCGCCACTGGCGCCGGCCGCCGCCAACGGGCTGGCCGCGCGAGGATGAATATTGCTGTCGTTCGGTGCTGCACGACGCACCCTTGCCGCACCCCTGGGACCATGGGGGCGAGGGCATTCCACCCGGAAAGATAAGGCACGTCCAATCGATCCAGCGCATCCTCGATTTTCTCGACCGTCCCGGACGCTGGTATGGCCGCGACGTCGTCGCGCCGCTGCTGTCGCAACCGGTGGTCGAGCTCTGCCTGTCGATCCCTGGCTGGCAGTGGGTCGCTGGCGGCCGCGATCGCGCCGCCGCACGCGAGGCCTTCGCGTCGCGCCTCCCGGATTTCGTCGTCTGGCGCCGCAACAAGGGGCGGCTCGAAACGCTCTGCGCCAAGGCCTTTATCGAGCAGCGCGCGAGATTGCGTCCTATTCTTCTGGAGGGCCGCCTAGTCCGCGAGGGGCTGCTCGATCGCGAGCGGATCGAAGCCTATCTCGCGCGCGAGCGCCTCGCCGGCGATTATGATTATTTCCGTTTGCTTGAGCTCGCCGATATCGAACTCTGGATCGCGTCGACCGAAGGCTTCGGCCGCGTGCCGGCGAGCCTCGCCCAGCGGGCATATTGATCGGCCTTGCTCGGATCGGCGTCGGTATGGCCTTGCAGCCAGTAGCGGAACCAATCGAGGTTGCGCTGGTAGACCGCGTGCTTCTGCCGCGGCTCGACCTTGATGTGCGGTGCGAAGGAGAAGACATGCAGCTCGCCCTTGCCCGCCACGGTCAGCCGTGCCTGCAGCTCGGGCGATTGCCGCGCCTCCTGTTCTGGCAGTTGCATCAGCACCGGAGCGTCGATGCGGTCGACCTGAAGCGATGGCGAACGGCGGCGCCAATCCGCAAGGTCGGTGTCGGGCGGGCCGAGCCCCCAGACCTTCTCGAGATTCTGTCGGAAGAACTCGCGGCCTGCGCCGGCGTTGAACCAATAATAGGCCGGTTCGGCCTGGACGGAGGCGATCGACACCGCCTTCAGAAGCTTGCTGTGCGTCGCGGTCCACATCGCGACTTCGCTCCCGAAACTGAGGCCGCCCATCCCCACTCGCCCGGGGTCGGCGATCCCGCGACGGTCGAGCTCGGCAATCGCGGCGCGCACCGCGGCGAGCCCGAGGTCGTAACGCGCCTCGCCGGTCGCATTGGATGTCGGCAGCTGGTTGATGCACAGCGCCGCGATGCCGCTTCGTGCGAGGGCGCGCAGCGGCCACTCATTACCGAGGCCTCCGCGCAAATAGCCCGCGCAGCGATAGTAAGTGATGAAGAGCGGCAGCCGTCCGGGGATCTTCGGGCGGACGAGCCAGCCCGACGCACGGCTGCCGCCCACCCGCCACTCGACCGCCTCGGTGAGAAGATCGTCGCGGTCGGGAACATCGTTCGGCTTGTCGAGGATTTGTGTTCCGCCGTCGGCAAGCGCGATGCGCAGGAGATGCGGCGGCGTCGCCGCGCTTTCCGCCACGCAGAAAAGTGCCGCGCGCGTTCCGGCGCAGGGCGCATTTTCGCCGCCGCCGCCGAGCAGGCCCTCGGTCGTCAGCAAAGGTCGAAGACCTACCGCGGGATCCCAGAGCAGCGCATTCTGGCGGATGCGCCGGTCGCGCGTCATAAGGCCGAAGCGCCCGTCGCCGAGCGCGACGTGGGCCCACAATCTGGTGCCGCTATCGCTGTCGCAGCGTGCGGCCGTGGCACAGATGCTTTGAGCCACGGCCGCGTGCTCTGCCGCTTGGGGTAACGCCGACTGCGCTGCTGTCAGCAGCGCAGCCTCTTCGGCGGTGGCGAGGCGATCCTCGCCGGTTGCGATAAGGCGTGCCTGGATCCGGCGCGGCATCTTGGCGAGCAAAGCTTCGCGGTCGAACCAGTCGCCGTTGAGCCGTTGGCTCGCCGGTCGACCTGCGATTATCGCGCCGCGGAACAGCGTCTGGGCGAGGTCAACGCGCCCGTCGACGAGAATGCCATCGTCGCGTTCGGCCTCCTCGGCGCGTTCGATCGCCGCGCGCGACGGGCCGGTTTCATAGATGAGGGAGCCGGCGGCGCTGACCGCGAAGCGTTCGATATCCGCGTCGCCGATCAGATAGGGTGCGAAGGCGCCATCGGGGCGGCCTTCCCACAATCCCGCCGCGCCTCTGATCATCGCGCGGACATAGAAGCGCTCGCTATCGGGCGCCCATTGGGCCGCGCCCGGTTCGACGAGGCCGGTGCCGTTCCAGCTCGCTGGACCGCCATCCCCAAGAAAGCGCGGCGGAGAAGTCCCATCGCCCGCCACGATATACCAGCCGGTCTCGATGCGCCCGCTCACAGTCGACGGGCGCTCGCGGCGGTAAAGCAGCCAGCGCCCGTCGGGAGAGGCCGCGAGCCCCGAGAAATCGGTCATCTCGACTAGCTCGCGGGGACTGGTCTGGGCAAGCGCCGGCGACGCGGCCGCAAGGAGCGACGTCGCCCAGACAAGCTTCTTCACCATCGGATCGTCGCCTGCACCGCGATCGAACGTCCGACCGGGCTCGCCTTTTCGGGATCATAGGCGAGCGCAGAATTGTTGGTGCGGCTCTCGACATAGGGTGGGTCACGATCGAAGATATTGAGCGCGCTGATCGCAAGCTGCAGGCCGCGCTCTTCTTCATCCTTGCCGAAGCGCTGCGACAGGCTGAGATCGACGGTCGTCCAGGACGGAACGCGCGCGGCGACGGTCGGAATCTGGTTGAGGTAGCCGCCGATATAATTGACGAAGGCGGTCGCCGCGAAGCCGTTCTTCGACCAGCCGGCTCGTCCGCGAAGGCGCCATTTGGAAGGGTTGGCGAAGGTGCCCACGACATCAATGGCGGGCGTTCCAGGGGTGAGCCGCCGGTCGATCCGGAAGATATGGCTTCCCGCCAGCCCGACGTCGATCGTGCCGCCCGCGAGCCCCGGCGCATAGCCGATGTCGAAGTCGATCCCGGACTGCCGCACCGACGACAGGTTCCGCACCTGGCCGTCGACGATCGCATCGACGTCGCCGGGAGCGAGCCCGAGCGGGTTGGTGAAGGTCGGGAAGGCGAAATAATAAGCGAGGAGCTCGGGCGAGGGATTGTCGTTCACAATTCCGCCGAAGAGATCGCGCCGCGTCAGGAAGCGCAGATAATCCTCGGTCACCGATCCGATGCGATCGCGATAGTCGACGTCATAATAAGTGACGGCGGCCTTGAAGCCGGGCAGCGCGGCCGGCGCGATATCGACACCCGCGGTCCAAGTCGTCGCGCGCTCGGGCTTGATGCCGGGACCATAGCCGAACAAACCGATGACATTGGCGGTCCCGGTCGGCGACATGGGATCGGGCAGCTGGAACGTCGTATAGTTCGAGACCGTCGGGCCGATCAGCTCGTCGAAAGCCGGGGCGCGGAACGAGGTGCCATAGCTACCGCGCAGCGCGAATCCCCGAAGCGGCTCCCAGCGGACACCGACCTTCGGATTGGTCGTGCGGCCGACATCGCTATAGTCTTCGACGCGGCCGGCAATCGAAAGGTCGAGCCGGTGGAATCCGGGGACTGCATTGTCTTGGCCGAACAGCGGCACGAACAGTTCCGCATAGGCCGAGCGGACATGGCGGGGTCCTGGCAAGCCGGTCAGCGGCGTCATGCTCGGCGCCGCACGGCTCAGATCGTTGATTGTCAGATTGAAATAGCGTTCGCGACGATATTCGGCGCCGAGCGCCAGCCTGACATCGCCGCCCGGCAACCGCAGCAGCGGTCCGTCGGCGCGAAGCGCCGCCGACCAGCTTTCAAAATCGTCGCGCGAGCCAATGCTGCCTCGGATCGCCGCGATCGTGGCGGGATTGTTCGCGGTGCCATCGCCGAAGATGTTGAACGCGGTCGCCGGGTTGGTCTCGGCCAGCGCAGCAGTCAGTCGCGCCCGGTTCGGAATGTTGATGCTGTCCGACCGACTTTTCTGCCGGCCATAGGCGCCGCCGAGTTGCACCCGCCAGCGCCCGAGCGCCTGCTCAAGCCCGGCTGCAGCGCTGATACCGCGCACGCGCCCGGTGTCGATCGGCGCTCCGAGATCGTTGGCGAAATTGTAATTGACGGTGACCGGCTGGTTGGTTCCGATCGGGTCGACGTAAAAGGGGTTGGTGACCGGCACCCGCGCGGCGCTCAGATATTGGTTGAGCGCGACCTTGCGATAGTCGCGCTGCGCCGCGAGGATGCTGGTGCGGAGGGTGAGGCTGCTGGTCAGATCAAGCTCGCCGGCGAGATAGAGGCTGTGAACGCGCTGGCGCGGCAACAGATCGCTCGCCGCGCGCCGGTCGCCCGGATTGCGCGTGCCTGCGATCAGGTCCGCAGGCGTCAGCGCGGTGCCGTCCTGCCCCAGTGGAATGGCGAACGTCTGGCCATTGGCGGCCGTGATCGTCCCGGGAGCCGCGAAGAGCGAGCGATAGTCCGGCCCGCCGAACGGCCGAAGATCTTCGGTAGCGAAGCGCCGGTCCGCCGCGGCAAGCGCGTCGCGCTCGCTGAACTGGTAGGCGAGGGTCACATGACCGCCGTCCCAGCGCGTCCCGAAGATCTGTCCGAACTGCCGTTCGCCCATGTCCCCGTCCGCGGTGCCGATCCGGACGCTTGTCTCAGCCCCTTCGAAGCTGTTGCGAAGTCGGATGTTCACGACACCCGCGACGGCATCCGCCCCGTAGATGGCGGAGGCACCGTCGGTAAGGACTTCGATCCGTTCGATCGCACTCAAGGGGATCAGCGATAAATCGGCGAACACGCCGCCGAGACCGCCGAGCGCCGGGCGGGCGCCGTCGATCAAAACCAGCGTCGATGATGGCCCGAGGCCGCGGAGATTGATGCTCGACGCAAAGGTGCCGTCGGTTCCCGAGCCGTTGCGTGTCGTGGCGCCGAGCGTGGTTTCATTCGGACCGCCGCCGAACGATTGCGGCAGCGCCTGCAGCAACTGCTGGACCGATCCCGTGCCGCTCTTCTCGATCTCGCTGCGGTCGAGCGTGAGGACCGGCGATCCCGTCGGGCCGGCTCCCCGGATCCGTGTACCCGTGACAATGATGGCGCTGTCTTCGGACGCTTCAGTCGAGCCGTCGCTCGCTGGTACAGGGGCGTTTCCCACCCGAAGCACGAGCGCGCCATCGACGAGTTCCGGCTGAAGACCCGATCCTGTCAGTAGTAGCGATAAGGCACGATCCGACGACATTCGTCCGCGCACCGATGTCGAACGCCGCCCCTTGACCAGATCGGTCGCGAAAATGATCTGTCGCCCCGACACGTCCGAATATTCTCGCAGCGCGTCCCCGAGCGGCTGCGCCGCGATGTCATAGTCGCGCTGCTCGGTCTGCGCATGCGCGGCGACCGGACAAAGCGCACCGACCGCGCATCCCGTGGCCAGAAAAGCGGCCAGCAAATTCTTGTTCATCCCATCCTCCCAGCGGCCTGCATGGCCGTCTGAGGGGGCAAGACGGATCGGGTCGGAAAACTCCTAGTGGGCTATTTTCGGCATCAGGACATAGCCCCCCGCCTGCTCTTTCACATCGAGGTCGAGCGCGGCCGCGAGCTGACGCGCGAGCGATCGCGCCTCTGAAACATCGAAACGCCCGCTCACCAGATGACCGCCAATTGCTGGGTCGGCGAGCCCGATCTTGGCGCTGTTGACCCGATTGGCGCGGTCGATAACCGCACCGAGCGGGAGCCCCTCGGCAAGGAGGAGGTTCGGCCCTTCCGCTTCGCCGACGGGAATGGTCATGGTGACGGTATCGCCGGCCGTCTTAGTCTCGATGAGCATGGGCGCGTCCTTCTCGACTGCTGCGCGCTGGCCGGGACGAAGGCGGAGCGGGGCTTGGGGGTTGGCGGTGGCGCGCACCTCGACGGAGCCCTCGACAAGATGGACGACCGGCCGCCGCCCCGTCAGGTCGATCTCGAAGATTGTCCCGAGCGCGGTGGTTTCGCTTCCCGCGGCTTCCACACGGAACGGTCGCGCGCTGTCATGGGCGACGGTGAAGCGGGCCCGGCCACCGACAAGCAACACGCGCCGTTCGCCTGGCGCGAACTTTGCTTCGACGTGGGCGCCATCCATCAGCGCTACCCGTGTGCCGTCTTCGAGCACGACCTCGCCGGTCGCATTGTTCGCGACGATCGGATCAGTGCCGCCATTGCCGAGCAGCACCCAGGCAAAGGCCAGCGAGATCGCGAGGACCAGCGCAGCGGCAAGCGCCCAGTGCGCGCGGGACGGGGGTGTCGCCTTTGACGGCACTTGGCGGTGCGCGGCGAGATGTTCTTCCGCCACGCCGCCAGTGATGAGCCAATCCTCTTTGGCGTTCGCATAAGCCTCGGCATTTTCGGGATCGGCATGCCAGGCATCGAACTCTGCCCGATCCCCCTCGGCGCCGGGCGTGCGCATGCGCGCAAACCAATGCGCGGCCTCCGTGTCGCGGTCGCTCACTTAGTGTCGGCCCGCGCCTTGCGGATTGCGATCATCGCCTGTGCGATATGCCATTCGACGCCCTTCACGCTGATTCCTTTCGCTGTCGCGATTTCCTCATAGCTTAGGCCATCGAACCGATGCATCACGAATATAGAACCAGTTTGGGGCTTTAATTTCTCGATCGCCTCGCCGACGCGCCGCACCGTGTCGCGCGCCTCGAGCGCTGCATGGGGGTCGGGGCCGGCGATATCCTCATCCTCGAAGCTATGGTGCTGAGATGTCAGGCGCGCAGTATCGGCGCGCGCGCGATCGGTGAGCAGGTTGCGTGCGGTGCTGACGAGATAGGCTCCGGGCTTTTCGATCAGGGCCAGCTTCCCGCCCTTCGCCATGGCAAGGCGGCGGAAGCATTCCTGGACGAGATCGCCGAGATCCTGCTTCGGCGCGCGGCGGCGCAGAAAGCGCGTCAGCGCAGGCTGATGCGCAGTATAGATCGCTTCCATGCTCGCCGTTGAACCAAAGCCCGTCCAGTCGGACGGCGGCACCGGGTCGCTGCCGCTCAAGGCCTGCGCGCGCTTCTGTTCGTCTTCGAAATCCATGTCCATCGCCTACCGGTCGGACCGGAAAACGGGATGCCGGGAGGTAAGAACATACTCGGAAAAATATGCGCCGCCGCCTTTAGCCCGAAGGCCTGGACATACGCGTCGGCCACCCGGCAACGGATGGGAATATCATAAAGGCCCGAGCAGAATTCTTACGTTCCGGCACCGCGCGCCTTCTGGCCCGGTGCATGGTAAGCATAGCCGGACGTAACGTCAGGGCAAGCCCGCGCCACGCAATTGGGTCCAGATTGAGTCTTTTTGGCTGGGGACCTCGATTTGTCGCGTGAGGCTATGCTTCGCCTTTGCCCGACTGGCCCTATTCCCTGTTGCGCTGCAACGTGGTCATGGATTTGATCGCATCATTACCCTATGTGGGCATCATCGCACCCGCCCGGCCTCTGTTCGTAAGGACATGCACACTGGGCGGGTCTTTTTTTGGCATAGCGGACGCATGAGGATGACGCGCTAACGTCCGCGATAGGGCTCACAAGCGATGCCGTCGCCGTCGCCGTCCATTTCCGGCCGGTAACCGGGATGACCTCGGCGGAGCGGAGCCGCACCCGCCGCCCAGGCTTCCTTGCAATTGCGGAAATAGGCTCCGGTGGACCTCGGCGCCGGCACGCGCACTGGCGCCGTGTCTCGCGAAAGGCCCGGCGTTCGGCGCCCCGGCCTCGGATGTGCTGCGCGATAGTCCGCCGGTATCTGGAACGTGCCGGCCCACACCCCGAGACCAGCGGCACGGGCGCGAGCTTCGGCGGCAACATAGCGGTCGCTGAAATGCGGCAGGGCGACCGCAAGCCCCGCATCGACTATCGCGCCACCGAGATCGACCGAACCCGCGCGGCAGGTGGCGACGATCCGGCCATAATCGTCGATATCCTTCTGCTCGCACACGACCGATGTTCCAGCGACGAGCGTCGCGAGCTTCGACGCGGCTTGTTTTCCGCAAGGCCAGGACGCGCCGCCACGTTCGCAATTCTGCGCCAGCTCGGGCGCATCGACCCCGAAAAGCCGCACCGATATTCCGCTGAGATCAAGCGAATCGCCGTCGGCCGCGCGGGCCGGGCCGCTGATATCCTGCGCCGCTGCAGGGAGGGCGAAAAGAAGGAAGGCGGCGGTGATCGTCAGTCTCATACGCTGCCCATAGCGTGATCCGGTGAGCAAATCCTTGCCGTCCATCTCCATTCCGGCACGCACGGAACCAGCCGGTGCAGATCCGGCGAGATGAATGGCGCGTCCGCGCGCGCAACGGCGCTGCACTGCCTTTTTCCCCGGCCGCAGGCGGCCTCCTCGCGGGCGCTTCGCGCGCAAAAAGCCGGTGCGGCGCCGTCCTTCGCTGGTGCTTCGGCCCTTCGGGTGCGCGAGCGGGCCTGACGCCATTCTCTAGCCGACGGTGCCCCGGGGATGGCCCCGGGCTTTGCAGGAGCAATATCATGGCCGCAATCGGTCTTGTCAGCGGAACGAACGAGAAGGGCTTTGTCGGCCAGCTCGCGACGATCTCGATCCGCGTCCCCATCGAAATCCGCCCCAATCCGAGCAAGAGCGGCGAAGTCCAGCCAGACTATCGCGTCTGGTCGAACGGCGTCGAATGCGGCGCCGGGTGGCTGCGCCGTAGCGAAGCGTCGGGCAATCTCTATGTGTCGTTGACCCTCGAAGCCCCCGAGTTCGGGCCGCGCCGCATCTATGCCAACCTTGGCCGGGCGGCAGGACAGGACAATCCCGACGTCTATGCTCTGCTATGGAATCCGGCAGATTGACTGCGGTCGGCAACATCCTCGCAGCTGGTTCAATCTCGGCGTGCAAGGGTGTCGCCACCTTGTTAGGGTGACCACAATGCGCAGCAGTCTCGATCATCTCCCCCCGCACAAACAGCGCGAACTCGAACGGATCGTCCAGATCGTGTTCGAAGAATTCGAAGATGCGCTGGCGCTCGCGACGCAGGACTGGAAGCGCAAGGGGCGGATCTCGAAGATCATCCTCTATGGCAGTTATGCGCGCGGCGGATGGGTCGACGAGCCGCATACCGCCAAGGGCTATCAGTCAGACTATGACCTGCTGATCATCGTCAACGACGACCGGCTGACCGATCGCGTCGAATATTGGTCGAAGCTTGATGACCGGCTGATCCGCGAGCTTTCGGTCACGAAGACGCTGCGCACGCCGGTGAACTTCATCGTGCATAGCACCGGCGAGGTGAATGCTGGGCTGTCGCAGGGACGCTATTTTTTCATGGACGTCGCGCGTGACGGGATCGCCATTTATCAGGCGGTCGACGATGAATTGCCCGAGCCGCAGCCGAAAACGCCGCATGCGGCGCTGGAAATGGCGCGGGAATATTTCGACGGGTGGTATCCCAGCGGCGGGGAGTTTTTCGAAACAGCATCATTCGCAAGGCAGCGCGGATGGACCAAAAAGGCCGCGTTTCTTCTGCATCAGTCGGTTGAAAGCTATTACCACTGCGCTTTGCTAGTCTGTTCATTTTACACGCCGCACGTCCATAATCTGGCGTTCTTGAGGACGCAGGCAGAGCGGCTCGATACGCGGCTGATCGTCGCTTGGCCGCGCGAGACGAAGGCTGACCGGTCGCGCTTCGAGAAGCTGAAAGAAGCCTACATCAAGGCCCGATATTCGAAACATTATCGGATTTCTGAGGACGAACTGACTTGGCTCGGCGCCCGCGTCGAGGCTCTCGCCGCGATTGTGGAGAGCATCTGCAGCGAGCGTATTGCGCAGCTAGAGGAGACGGCACGCGCCGCAGGATAGTTGGAGCATGCGACTGCTTCGCGCTTCAAGTCGGCCATTCCGACCTATATTTGATTGTGCCCGAAAGCGGTCATTCCGTCGACGAGCTCACTGCGGCTTCTTCGCGCCTCATTTAGGTCGTTCCAAAGCAAAATTGTGTTAAATTCGGTCGTTCTGCTGAGCAGCAAAAAGGCCTCAATTCGTGACGGAGTCCCAAATCGCCGTCTTCAAGTGGTGCTTCCCCACTAGCGCAAGCTGAACCCTTTGCTATAGTGACCGAGCCATCCCAAAATGGCAGCCCGCTGAGCAAACCGCTTCGCCACCACCTCGTTGTGCACAACGGGGAGCAGACAGGGTCCGGACCCTGGACGGAAAGGCCGGTCGCCCTGCTCTAACCACCGAAAGGGGCGGGCACCACCTTCGCTTGAGGTGGCTTTCGCCTTCAAATTCCTACGTAGAAATCCCCGGCGTCGCGCGCGTGGCGCCGTGGCCCCAGCCTCAGAAGCCTTTTCGTAACCGTGTCCTGAAGGCCACCTTGCGGGAAGCTGCTGCGGGGTGCTGATAGCCGCTCTTTGCGAGGAGCGGTGATGAGCGAGGATATCGGAGCGTCGGGAGCGAGTGTTCTCGTGAGTGGTCATATGAGTAATCGTATGAGCAGTCGGATCGCGGTCGTGGGCGGGCGTCGCCGTTGGTCGGTAGATCAGAAGCTGTCGATCCTGCGCGAGGCGTTCGGCCCTGACGGCTCGGTCTCGGCAACGTGCCAGCGACACGCGGTCGGCAGTGGGATGCTCTATACGTGGCGCCGGCAGGCACTGGCGGGCGACCTGACGGGAGCGAAGCGCACGCCGACGCCGTCGTTCGCCGAGGTCGAGGTATCTGTGCCTAGCGCGGCGTTGGCAGGCAGCGGCCAGATCGGGATCGAGCTGCCGTCGGGCGTGCGGCTCACCGTCGACGCGGCGGTCGACGCCGATGCGCTGGCACGGGTGATGTCCGTCCTTGCCCGATGATCCCGTTACCACCGACGACACGCATCTATCTGGCCTGCGGCGCCACCGATATGCGCAAGGGGTTCGATGGGCTCGCGGTGCTGGTGCAGCAGGTGCTGGAGAAGAGTCCGCACTCGGGCGCGCTGTTCGCGTTCCGCGGCAAGCGCGGCGATCTGGTTAAGCTGCTCTGGTACGACGGCCAGGGCCTTTGCCTCTTCTCGAAGCGCATGGATCGGGGCCGGTTCATCTGGCCGATCACCAAGGCGGGCAAGGTCAGCCTCACCGCGGCGC
>NZ_JAEMQX010000005.1:0-92987 GCF_016463645.1 Sphingopyxis sp.
GCGTCATACCCGATCCGGTGCTGCTGTTCCGCTATTCGGCGCTCACCTTCAACGCGCACCGCATCCATTACGACCGCGACTATGCGCGGGGTGTCGAGGGCTATCCCGGGCTCGTCGTCCACGGCCCGCTGATAGCGACCCTGCTCATCGATCATGCGCTCCGTGCCGCGCCGGATATCACCCCGCGCCATTTCCGATTCCGTGCCGAGGCGCCGTTGATCGACGGCGCGCCCTTCGACCTCTGCCTCGCTCGCGAGCGCGAAGGCGCACGATTGTGGGCGCGCGATGCGGCGGGGCGCACGACAATGCGCGCGGACCTCTGCTGATGGCGGAAATCACACGCGCACTTGTCGCTGTCGCTTCGCCGCCGGGAGCGCTATTATCGCCGGGCAGAAGCATACCCGCCGGTTGCCGGGGCAGCGCGGGATCGGGACATTCGAGCGATGCGTGAAAATTCGCCGGCCATCCGGGTCCTGATCGTCGACGACCATCCCGTGCTCCGCGCGGGCGTGGCGGCCATGCTGGGCAACCATTCCGACATGGTCGTGGTCGGAGAGGCCGGCGACGGCGCCGAAGCGCTCGACCAGTTCCGCACGCTCCATCCCGACGTCGTCGTGATGGACCTTCAGATGCCGGGCACGAACGGGGTCGAGGCGACGGCGGCGATCCGCGCCGAAGCGCCTTCGGCAAAGATACTTGTCCTCACCACCTATGCCGGCGACGTCCAGGCCGTGCGCGCGCTGCGCGCGGGCGCCACCGGCTATCTGCTCAAGAACAGCCTGCGCACCGGGATCGTCGACGCGGTCCGGAGCGTCCACGCGGGGCGGCGGCATATCGACCCCGCGGTGTCCGAACAGATTGCGCTGCACGTCGCCGACGATCCGCTGACCGAACGCGAACTCTCGGTTCTCGAACTGGTGGCGCTCGGCCACGCCAACAAACAGGCGGCCGCCGAACTGGGGCTGGCCGAGGAGACGGTCAAGGCGCATCTCAAGAACATCTTCCTCAAGCTCGACGTCAACGATCGTACGCGCGCGGTCACCGTTGCGATCGAGCGCGGGATCCTGGGCGGCTGACCCCCTCGAACGGGGCAGCGGCATACCCCGATGTCGGGGCTGGCGGCCGACGGCAGGCCGGTTATCCCTGTCATCGGGGATGGTGCAATCCCGCAACATCGCGTCGAATGAACCGGCACGCCCGAACGGGCTGGAGAACGTCATGGAGGACGATGAACCCCTGATCGTGATCGTCGACGACGACGACGCCATTCGCGACGCCGTGATCAATCTTCTCGCATCCGTCGGCATCGACGCCGTCGGCTTCGGGTCGCCGGCCGAGGCCGATCGCGCGCCGCTCCCCGATCGGCCCGGCTGTTTCATCCTCGACGTGCGCATGCCGGGGACGAGCGGCCTCGACTTCCAGCGGCAGCTTTACGCCGGGCCGGGCCGGGGCAAGCCGGTCATCTTCCTGACCGCGCACGGCGACATACCGATGTCGGTGCAGGCGATGAAGGCCGGCGCGATCGATTTCCTCACCAAGCCTTTTCGCGACCAGACGCTGCTCGATGCGGTCCAGACCGCGATCGAACGCGATTGCGCCCAACGGAACGCGAGCCGGATCTGCGACCGTCATCTGGAACGCTTCTCGGCCCTGACCCCGCGCGAGCGCGAAGTGATGCGCCACGTCGCGATGGGCCGGCTCAACAAGCAGATCGCCCATGACCTCGGGATCACCGAGGTCACGATCAAGCTGCATCGCAGCAACGTGATGCGCAAGATGAACCTCGCCTCCGCCAGCGACCTCGTCCGGTCGTGGGAGACCATGGCGCCGCACCTGTCGGAAGATGCGGCCGGAGCTGCCGGGGTGGCGCCGCGGGGGCGCCCGCCCGATCATCGCCTCCTCCACGGCAGCGCCGCCTGCTCCTAGCGCTTCGCGGCGGACGACGGCGGACGACGGCGGGTGGCCGTCGCGCGTTTAACCCTTATTTGATTTTAGGCCTTCGCCTCCGCTCCCCCCGCGACTAGTCTCGCGCGCCGTTGAAGGGGGCCAAGGTGGGAAGGCTGATCGCGATCCTGATCTTCATTCTGCTCGGCCTGTTGCCGGGCGGGGCGATGGCGGCGTTCGAACGGTCGGTCTTCCAGTACCACCACCGTCACTGGAGCGAGGAAAGCGACGCGCCGAAGCCTGTCTTCGCGGTAAAGCAAGGGCGGCGCGGCTATATCTGGATCGCATCCGCCGCCGGGCTGTTCCGTTTCGACGGAATCCGTTTCGACAATGTCAGCGAGGGCGTCGACCTGGTGCAGCATGGCCCGCCGTCGGCGATCCTCGTGCGCCGAAACGGCGATATCTGGACCAGCTTCGAGCGGTCGGGCCGGTTCGCCGTCTATCGGAACGGCCGCTTCCGCTTTCTCGATGCGCCACGTTCGCCCGACCGCGTCGCGGCGATGCACGAGGCGGAGGACGGTACGATCTGGGTACTGACCGAACGGACCGGACTGCCCTTGCTGCGCTATCGCGGCGGCCGATGGACGCGGTTCGGGACGGGGGCGGGCGCACCGTTCGACAATCCCTTCAGCATGGTCGTGACCCGTGACGGCACCGTCTGGGTTTCCTTTACCGGATCGGTTGCGCGATTGCCCCCAGGCAAGACCCGCTTCGAAACCGTGCAACAAAAACGCCGCGCGCTCGGCCGCTTGTCGCTCGATCCGCAGGAACGCGTCTGGCTGACCGAACAGGGCGGCTCCTATCCGATCAGTGGGCCGGGCGGCCGCGGTGCGCCGCCGCCGCTTCGCCACGCCTACGCCACCGATGCCGCCGAAATACGCGGCTGGCCAATGTTCGACCGCGAGGGCAATCTTTGGATATCGACCTATTATCACGGCATCCAGCGCGTCGCCCGCCCCGATCCGCGCGGCGCCGCAACCCGCGCCGAGGCGATCGCGAGCGTCGAGCATTTCACCGCGCGCGACGGCCTGTCTTCCAATGCGACCACGGCGATATCGCAGGATGCCGAAGGCAATGTCTGGGCCGGAACCGAAAATGGCGTCGACCGCTTCTGGCCGGCGACGCTGCGCTTCGAGCCGGGGCTGACCGACCCCGCAGCGTTCGGTGACCTCCTCCTCCCGGCATCGGACGGCTCGGTCTACATCGCCCAGGCATCGGCGATCTATCGCGTTCGCCCCGGCGGACATCCCGAGGCGATATTCCGCCCCGCGCTGGAGCCAAGCTCGCTCTGCGAAGCACCCGACGGTGCGATCTGGATCGGCGTGCGGAGGGATGTCTTCATCTGGCGCGACGGAAACGTCCGGCGGCTGCCCCGCCCCGTACCGCTCGATCTGACCATCTATGATTGCGCATTCGATGCGAGCGGCAGCTATTGGGTGACCGCCTCGCTCGGCGGCATGGCGCGCTGGCGCGCCGGGCGCTGGGAACATCCGCTCGGGCCCGCAAGCCGCGATTTCATTCCCAAATCGATGATAACCGACCGGAACGGCCGCCTCTTTGTACAATGGAACGACCGCACGCTCGCACGGATCGACGACACGCACACCACGAGGATCCCGATTCCATGGGACGGATATGAACCCGACGATGCCTCGCTCTATCCCGCCCCCGACGGGAACCTGTTCGTCGCCGGCCGGTTCGGGCTCGCCCGTCTAGCGGGCGGGCGTTTCCAGTCGGTCTCGGCCCGCCACACGCCGCTGTTCAGCGGCCTCAATGGCATGGTCAGGACTCCCGAAGGCGACAGCTGGCTTGCCGGGCCCGCCGGCGTGATCCAGATATCCTCCGACCGGCTCGACCGCAGCTTCGCAAATCCCTGCGGTGCCGTGCCGATGCGGGTGTTCGGCGCACTCGACGGCCTTCGCAGCCTGCCGCACGACCATAGTCGCCGTTCGATCGTTCGCGGCGGCGACGGGCGGTTGTGGATCGCGACCCAGACGGGAACGCTCTGGCTCGATCCGGGCGATATCGCGCGCAACCGCCAGCCGCCCCGGGTCGCGATCAGCGCGCTGTCGGCCGATCGTCTTTATCGCGACCCGCGACGGGTCGAACTGCCCGCCGGCACCTCCGACATCGAAATCGATTTCGCGGTGCTCGCCTTTGCCAACCCTCGCGCGACGCAGGTGCGCTACCGCATCGAGGGGCAGGACAGCGAATGGGTCGATGCCGGGACGCGGCGACAGGCCTTCTATACCAATCTTGCGCCGGGCACGTACCGCTTCCACGTCGCCGCCGCCAATGACGACGGCGTATGGAACGAAGAAGGCGCGGCGGTCACATTCGAGATTCCGCCGACCTTCATCCAGTCGCGCTGGTTCCTGCTGCTGTGCATCGCGGCGGGATTGCTCCTGATCTGGACGTTCATGCAATGGCGCTATGCCGAGGCGATGCGGCGCCTCAGGAACCGGCTCGAGGAAAGGGTCGGCGAACGCGAGCGGATCGCGCGCGATCTTCACGACACCTTGCTCCAGGGCGTTCAGGGGCTCGTGCTGCAATTCCAGGCGCTCGCCGACCGGATCCCGGCGGGTGACGGCGAACGCGCGTCGCTCCAGCGGACGCTCGACCTTGCCGACGATATCATCCTCGAAGGGCGCGAACGCGTCCAGGCGCTCCGCGGACATCAGGACGCGGCCGATCTGGAAAGCGTCATCCGCAATCTCGTGAAGGCGCATCCCTTCTATCCCGCGGTCGAGGTGAAGGTCGCGATAGAGGGAGCCGCCCGCGCGGTCGATCCGTTCGTCGCGTCCGAGCTGGCGCTCATCGGCGGCGAGGCGCTCTTCAACATCGCGCATCACGCGCGGGCGACCGAGGTTCGCGTCCTCGTCCGCTTTGCGCGCGACGACCTCTCGATCCGGTTCGCCGACAACGGCGCCGGCATTCCCGACGAGGTGCTTCGGCGCGGGCAACGCGAAGGCCATTTCGGACTCGTCACGATGCGCGAGCGCACCGAACGGATCGGCGGCAGCTTCGCGATCGACAGTGCGCCCGGGAAAGGAACCGCGATCACGATCCGCACCGCGGCCGAAATGGCCTATGCCGATGCCAGACCGGCAAGTCTCGGGCAAAGATTCCGGCGATATTTTTCGGGCAAGCCCGCGTCCCCTCGCCACGACGACGCGCGGGATTGACCGCACGCAATCCACCCACCGGGATCATCTGGATATTTCTCCACCCCGGCATTGCCAATTCGCAAAGCAGCCGGTGCCGCTGCGGATCATGATCAGCCTGTTCGCACCGATGCGGACGGAGTCGGGGAGGATCCGCATCTGCCATGCCATTCGGCATCGCGAGCCGTCCCCATTATCGAGAGGAAGACGTCATGATGAAGAAAGTCATGCTGGCGGTGTCGACGCTGGCACTCGCTGCGACGGCCGCACCGGCCCTCGCCCAACAGAACCAGGACAATGACAACACCACCACCGGCGCCGCAGGCGGCTTCGGCAACGACACCACCGTCGTCAACGACCTGATCGACCTGTTCGTCCAGGACAATGCGGCCGATACCTTTTCGGACGACGATCAGGACAATGATGGCAACGGCTCGGGCAACGGCAACACCGCCGTCGTCGCGATCCAGACGCTGAACGCCACCAACACCAACCAGTATCTCGACGAAGTCGTCGATCTGGACGGTGAAGACGACAGCGACACGGCCGTCGGCTACAACAGCGGCAACAACTCGGTGCGCGGCAATGCGTTTGCGGCCTATGCCGGCATCCTGAACGCCGCCTGGAACACGGGCATCAACGCCAACACCCAGGCCGCGACCAACATCGCCGCGCAAGGCACCGTCAGCTTCGGCGACAGCGCTCCGGCTGCTGCCGGCGGCGGCGGCGGCGGCGACTGATCGAGTCCCCCCGGATGGCCGGCCCGGCTCCACTGACGGGCCGGCCATTTCCTGAAGAAATTTCGCTTTCAAGGAGCCCCGTGTCATGAAACCCCCGATCGTCCCGGTTCTGCTGATCGTGGCAGGCCTGTCCGTGCCCGTATCGGCGCAATTGCCTCCACCGGAGACGGCTCCCGTCGTGGCCGTGGCCATCACAGCGGACGTATCGGCGGTCCCGCAGCGTCCGGCTCGACCCGCGCGCAAATCGCCGATGCTGAAGGACAACGAGCTCGATACGCTGCGCGGCGGCCAGTCGCTCGTCATCACCAACCAGACGATGGAATCGCTCGTCGCCGGCAACACCCTCAACGGCGACTATACCGCCGGGTCGGTCGCGCTCAGCGATTTCGCGCTGTCGAATTTCAACGGCGTCGGCAATCTGCTGATCAACACCGGTGCGCAGGTCAGCGCCCAGAGCGGCATGAACCTCACCATCAACCTCGGCGACTGAATTCGCCATGCGGCCCATGCGCGCCCCGATCGCAGGCTTCCTATGCGCCCTTGCGGCCGCCCCCGCCGCCGCCGAGGTCCGCCTGACCGGACCCGAAACCGGCAGCAGCTATCAGCTCCAGGTCATGACCTGGTGGGATATTCCCTTCCGCTCGGTCATCCGCCAGCGCTATGATTTCAGCTGCGGATCGGCCGCGATCGCAACGCTGCTCACCTATCATTATGGCGCGCCGACGTCGGAAACGATGCCCTTTCGCGCGATGTGGGAAAAGGGCGATCGCGAGGCGATCCGCAAGGTCGGCTTCTCGATGCTCGACATGAAGACCTATCTCGCCTCGCGCGGCTATCGCGCCGAAGGCTTTCGCCTGACCGTCGAGCAGTTGAAGCAGGTCAAGCGTCCGACGATCGTCCTGATGAACCTCAAGGGCTTCAAGCATTTCGTCGTGATCAAGGGCGTCCGGGGCGACCGCGTGCTCACCGGCGATTCGGTGCTCGGCCTCAACGAATATTCGCTCGAGGATTTCGGGAAACACTGGAACGGGATCGCGCTCGCGATCGTCGAGGGCGGCAGAGGACGCCCCGAATTCAACCTCGCAGGCGACTGGGGCCCCTGGTCGCAGGCACCGCTCGAAGAAGACGGGTCGCTCCGTGTCGCGGTTGGCGATCTCACGACCAACCTGCCCCCGCAATATCAGCTGTCGCCGCAGATCCTGCTCGACGTGCGCGTCGGCACCGTGAAATGAGAAAGACCATGTCCCCACGCATCCTCCTGCTCGCCCTCGCGCCCGTGCTCCTCGCTGCTGGCGAGCCGGAGGATGCGGATCCGCTGGCCAATGCCCGGACGGTATCGGACGAGATACTGGCCACGCAGCGCGGCGGTTTCGCCTTTCAGGGGATGGTGATTTCCTTCGGCGCCGATATCCGCAGTTTCGTCAACGACGAACTCGCGCTGCGCACGATCGTCAGCTGGACGCCCGAGGGACAGACGATCGAACGCTTCGTTTCGCCCTCGTTGACCGCGGTCGACGCGGCGCAGGTCCAGGGCGGCATCCTGACCAGCGGCGGCATCAGCATGCGCGTCGGCGACGAGTCAGTGTTCCTCGCCAACAACGGCCAGACGGCATTGATCCAGAGTACCGACGCGATCCAGAACGTGCTGATCAACACCGCCAGCAACGTCTCGCTGAACCAGCAGGTCGACGCCGTGCTCGACCTCAGCGGCTATGAAGGCTTCCGCGACGCACTGGCCATGACGCGGATGAGCGATGCGATCGGCGCGGTGATGGGCGCCCAGACGATCGGCGCACTCGGGAACTGACGACCCCCCGCCCCCGTTTCGACAGGGACGGTTCACCTGGCCCCGCCGTCATGGCGGGGCTTCTTTCGTTGCGGGCAAGGGAGAGATGGAGAGATGTCCGGCTCGGGGCGGGACGGAGGGCTTCGGGGCTTACAGCTTCCCGCCGAAGGGCATACGCAGCGTGATCGACACGTCGGGCGCATCCTCGGTCACCCCGATCTCGAAACCGAGGTTGATCACGTCGCGCTGCGTCAGGCGGTACGACATGCCGAAGTTGAGCGAGCCGACGTGAATATAGTTGGATTTCTGCCGCGTGTCGCCGACCTCGGTCTTGGTCGGAAAGATATAATTGTGCCGATAGCCGAGCGAGAAGGAAAAGCGCGGATTGAGCGCAAAGCCGAAGCCGATGTTGGCCGACACGGCATCGCCCGGATCGACGCGCCCGATCAGCACGTCGCCGACCATTTTGTTCACGTCGCGCGGGATGTGATAGAGATAGGCGGCGCCGCCATAGATGACCGCGGGATCCGACGGCATCAGGAAGTTGAGCCCCGGCTGAACCGCCCAGAAGCCCGATCCGGTGGCGAGCCCCGTCGCGACGCCGAATTCGTCATAGCCGATGTCGAAGGGCCCCTTGCCCGTGTCCGATTTGACGCGAAGCGATCCGACGAAGATCGGCTTCTGCCCGACCGGCCGGTTGAATTGATAGCGAAGCGAGAATTCGGCGTCGCCGATCCCGTCGCCGCGCAGCGCGATCGAGCGGACGATGCTCTCGTCGCGTTGCTGCACGACCTCGATCCGGTCGTTGCGATAGAGATAGGGCAAGCGGACTTCGGCCTCGAGCTGGTCGCTGAGCCCATAGCGGAACGAAGCGGTTCCGACGAGCGTGTCGCGGTCGGCATCGGTCGCTTCGATCAGTCCGATCTGGATCCCCGGGATCAGTTCGATCCCGCGGAAGACGAGGCGATTGGTCGACGAACGCGTATATTCAAACGAAGGTTCGAAGAAGAGCTCGCCGGCACGGGTGAGCACGCCCTGCCCTTCCGGCACGGCCGCCACGCGTTGCTGGGGCGGCTCCTCCGGCGGCGGCGCTTCTCCGACGGGCGCATCGGGCAGCGCGACGGTATCGCTGCCGGGACCTGGCAGCGCGGGGCCGGGGCCGACTCCCTGTCCCATGCCCGTCCCGCGGAACAGGTCGAGCGGCGCTTCGGCCAGAGCGAAGGACGACAGCCGGTCGATCTGCGCCTGCTGGGTGATAAGCTGGCCCTGCATTTTCACTATATGCTCCCGCTGTTCGACGAGCATCGCATTTTGCTGATCGATCAGCGCGCGTTGTTCGGCGATGATCCGGCGCTGCACCTCGATCTCGCTCTGGACGTCAGCGGCGGCAGGCGCGCCCCCGGCGATTCCGCCCTGCGCCGCGGCGGCATTCCAGGTCGGCAGGGTGTCCAGAAAGGGAAGCGTCTCGCACTGGCATTCGAGCGCCGGCGCTTCATGCGCTTCCGCCTGCGAGGGCATCATGACGGCCGAGAGGCCGACGGCTGCCACGCCGACGTGGCGCAGCACGGGCGGGGGGGACAGGCCGGTCATGCGCCTATCCCCTGCCCGCTGAACGATCGTCGCGGCCGCATTGCGCCCATATTGTCGATCGCCAGCCCCGCTTCCTCGCCCGCGATCGCCCGCAACCCCTCCAGATCGACGAGGCGACACAGCTGCGGCCCCTCCAGCTCGATCAGGCCTTGCCGGACAAAGCCGGAGATCGTCCGGCTCACGGTGTGGATGGTCAGCCCCAGATGATCGGCGATATCGCTCCGCGTCATCGGCAGCGGAATGCTGCCGAGCGCCGACAGCCGCTTCGCCGCGATCAGCAAAAAGGCGGCGACGCGCTCGTTCGCATTGCGGCGGCCGAGCAGGAATATGCATTGGTTCGCGCTGTCGAGCGCCCGTTCGAGGGCCCGATTCTGCCCGAAGCTGTCCGGCTCCATATTCAGCACCGGATGCCGGGTCAGGATCGTGTTGGTGACCGCTTCGGCCGCGGCGTCGCGCAAGCCATATTCGACTCCGAACACGTCGCCCTGATAGAAAAAGCCGGTCAACTGACGATGCCCGTCGACATGGAAATGACAGGTCCGGACCGTGCCCGAAACCACTTCGAACCAGCAATCGCCGGGGTCTCCCTGCGAAAAGATGATCTCGCCCTTGCGAAATTTCAGGATGGTATCCTGCGGAATAGTCCCGCGTTGAACTTCTGCCGACAGACCTTGCACGCCACGTCTCCAATCTTGAATTGGTATTTGCGGCGACCCCGTTTGCGAGTCTCATCTGCCTTTGCGGGTCGTGAATCCATCCGGGAAAAACCTAGGAATTCGTGTGTATGAACGGCCTAGCAAATTCACTTACGTAAATTTCCTCGGCATTTTCGATGTATTTACGACTGAATTTCAATATCATAGGCGTATTGGCATAGCCGGTGCCGCTATATGCTTAATTAGCTTGGGTTAATTGCTAAACAGCGCGCAAAGGGATATCATGCCCATCAGAGCAGGTGGGTTGCGGGTCGTGCCGCGCAAAAGATGCTCGTCGGTCGCAAAATATCCACGCCTTGGGTGTCAGGGGATTGCACCGTGCATCGTAATGCTTTGAACGTCGAACCGCATTTGACCTTTCGTGAACATCAAATACTGGAATTGGTAGCGGTCGGCTGCTCGGCCAAGCAGATCGCGCTCGAGATCAATATCGCGCCGCGCACGGTCGAACGGCATATCGAAAACGTGCGACTGAAACTCAATGCCCGCAACCGCGCGCATCTGATCACCCAGGCCATGCACCTCGGCCTGCTCGTCATCGAAACCCCGTCCCCCGACGAACCGACGCTCTTCGAACTCGAATAGTTGGCCGGCCCGGCCGAACCCGGTCGCCGCGCGCCCGGCCAATGTCCGATTTCAAACTCGAAGCAACCGGCTCCCATAATGTCGCAAAACCGCAGGCCGGCTACCAGCGCGGCTCGATTTGCGACAAGGCCATCGAAACGCAGGGATCGCCGTCGAACATGTTGAGCCTGGCTTCGCGGAAAACCTCGAACCGGTCGAACCAGGGCTCCGTTCCCCCGAGCTCGACCTCGAAACCCACCTCGACGCCCGCGTCGCGCGCGCGCTGCTGCGCCGCGTCCATATCCCGCACGCCGAACACGATGATCGTGCTGCCCTCGCCATATTTTTGCAGCCGGTCCCAATAGCGGCCCTCATTGCGCAACGGCGCGAGTATCTCGAGCCCCGAGTCCCATGAGAGAGCCGCAACGACCCCGGTGCTTTCAACGATGGCCGGCCGATCGAATTCGATGCCCAGCACGGCACTGAACTTCGCGACATAGGCGTCCAGATTTTCGCGATAAACGATGATCGCGACATGATCGATTTTTTGAATGGCCTGTTCCATAACCGGACTTTTCTCCCATTTTTCAACCGGATGAATAGAATCTTTCGGGTCTCGGGCATAAAATACCTAGTATTCTAATTATTTTGAGTCCACTGTCTTCACAGCCGTGACGTCTCGTTTGCGAACACGGGCCGGAAGAGCGGGCGACGCAATCAGCCCGCCGGGAGAGAGAGAATCGTGGTCGAAACGTCGCCGCATCGCGACCCGAATTCGCCCGCCGAACGGACCTGCGACGTTCTTGTCGTCGGCTCGGGCGCGGCGGGCTTTACCGCAGCGATTTCGGCTCGTCTGATGGGGCTTGATGTCCTGATGGTCGAGAAGGCCCCGCGCTTCGGCGGCACGACGGCACGCTCCGGCGGCATTCCCTGGATTCCTGGCAATCCCTATCAGGCCGCGGCGGGCGGCCCGGACGACCCCGCCGAGGCGCGCCGCTACCTGCGATCGGAACTCGGCAATCGTTACGACGATGCGTTGATCGAGGCCTATCTCGATTCGGGACCCGAAATGATCGCGTTCCTGACCGAGCATGGCGCGATCGCGTCGAAGGCGCTCGCCCCCTTCCCCGATTATCACAGCGACGTCGCGGGCGCGGCGCTCGGGGGGCGTGGCGTGCGGCCGCTACCCTATGACGGGCGCCGGCTCGGCCACCGCTTTGCCGACCTCGAATGGCCGATCGGCGAAACGATGCTCAGGGGGCGAATGACGATCAACAGCGAGCATATGGCGCATTATTACAATGTCGCCAAAAGCCTGAAATCCTTCCTGTTCGTCGCCGCGCGCCTGCTGCGCTATGCGCGCGACCGCTTGTCGGGCTACCCGCGCGGAACCGAAATCGCCGGAGGCAATGCCCTGATCGGGCGGCTTGCCGAAAAGGCCTTTGCGCTCGATATCCCCCTGCTTCTCTCCACGCCGATCACGCGCCTGACAAGCGACGGCGCACGGATCGTCGGTGCGGTGTCGGCGTCGGGTCCGATCCACGCGCGCCGCGGTGTCGTACTCGCGACCGGGGGCTTTTCCGGCGACGCGGCGTTGCGCGAGCGCTACTTCCCCGCCAATACCGCGGGAGAAAACAGCTGGACGCTGACCACCCCGGGCGTCGCCGGCGACGCGGCGCGCCTTGCCATGGAAGCAGGCGGCACCCTCAACGCCAATATGGCGCAGCCCGTCACCTGGCTGCCGATGAGCCGCGTCCCCCGCTCCGACGGAAGCGAGGGCCTGTTTCCGCACCTGATCGACCGCAACAAACCGGGCTTCATCGCCGTCGGCCAGGATGCCCGTCGCTTTGCCAATGAGTCCTCGTCCTATCAGGACTTCACGCCCCGCATCGCTGCGGCGCTCGCGGACGCCGCGCGGCAGGAAGCCTATCTGATCTGCGACCATCGGGCGCTCCGCAAATATGGCATCGGCCCTGTCCGCCCGGCGCCTGTCCCCTTCGGGAAATGGCTGCGCAACGGCTATCTGGTGACGGGCCGCAATCTTTCCGAGCTTGCGGAACGACTGGGCCTCGACGCCGCCTCGCTCGTCGGGACGGTCGCGCGCTTCAACGCGGGCGCCGGGACGGGGACGGACCCCGAGTTCGGCCGCGGCAGCACCGCCTATCAACGCGCAATGGGCGACCCCTCGCACACGCCCAACCCGTCGCTCGGGCCCCTTGTTCGGGCGCCCTTCTATGCGGTGCGCCTCGTTCCCGGAGACATCGGCACATCGATCGGCCTCTCGACCGATGCCGAAGCGCGAGTGCTCGACGCCGACGGCAAGGCGATCGTCGGGCTTTATGCGGTCGGCAACGACATGGCGAACCCGACCGTCGGCGTCTACCCCGGCCCGGGCGTGACCCTGGGCCCCGCGATGACCTTCGCCTGGCGTGCCGCTCGCCACCTAGCCACCGCCAGGGAACAGTTCGTATGACGATGCCTCCAACCGCCATCGCCGTTCGCCGCGACGCGAGCGATGCCGAACCGACACCCGCGAAGGGCGCATGGCTCGCGCTCGGCCTGCTGTCGCTCATTTACATGCTGAACTTCATGGATCGGCAGATCCTGTCGGTCCTGATCGAGCCGGTGCGGAAGGATATCGCCTTCAGCGATACCGAGATCGGCCTTCTTACCGGAACTTTATTCGCGCTCTGCTATTCGGCGCTCACCGTCCCGATCGCGATGCTCGCCGACCGCTGGAACCGGGTCCGGATCGTCGCGGCCGGTTGTTTCCTGTGGAGCCTGTTCACCGGATTGTCGGGGACGGCGACGAGCTTCATCCATCTCGCAGCCGCGCGGCTGGGGGTCGCTTTCGGCGAAGCGGGCGGGGTCGCGCCATCGCTGTCGCTGCTCGGCGACCTGTTCCCGCCGCGCCGCCGCGTGCTCGCGATCGCCATCTTCACCTGCTTCTCTCCCGTCGGGGTTCTCGTCGGAACGACTGCGGGCGGACTGATCGCCGCCGCCTGGGGCTGGCGCGCGGCGTTCCTGTTCGCCGCGGCGCTCGGCATAGTGATGACGCCGATCCTGCTTCTGTGCGTGCGCGAACCCCTGCGCGGTCGCTTCGATCGCCCGACCGTCAAAGCGCAGCGAACGTCATTCGGGGAAACGCTGGCACTGTTCGCCAAGCTGCCGAGCCTCGCCTGGCTGGCAATCACATGCGGCGTCTATGCCATGGTCGGCAACGGCCTGCTGACCTGGATGCCCGCCTTGCTGATGCGTACCCACGGTGCGTCGGTTCGCGATGTCGCGCTCTACTACGGGCCGATGGTCGGGATCAGCCTTATCGTCGGGACGATTCTCAGCGGGGTGGTCGTCACGCGTATGGAAAGCCGGTCGATCAAGGCCTATGCGCTGGTGCCGGCGGGAGCGATGGCGCTCTGCGCTCCCCTCTTTCTCTTCGCGTTGACGAGCGAGAGCTGGCAGTCGATGCTCCTCTGGCTCTTCGTGCCGATCGCACTGATGAATTTCGTGATCGCACCGGCGCTCAGCCTTATCCAGCATCTGGCGCCCGCCGACGCACGCAGCACGGCGTCGGCATTGCTGATGCTGGTCCTCAATCTCGTCGGCATCGGACTCGGGCCGTTGCTCATCGGAATGGTGAGCGATGCGCTGGCCGCCTCCGAAGGCACGCGCAGCGTCCATATCGCCATGATGACCGTCATCGGCCCGCTGATGGTGGCGACCGTGCTGCTGCTTCTGATGGTCGCGCGCCATCTCGCGCGCGACCATCAACGCGTGCTCGACGGCGACGTCTGAATTCCAACCACGACAGGGAGAGTCGACATGACCGACATCAATGGAAAAATCGCGTTCGTCAGCGGCGGAGCGAGCGGTATCGGGCTCGCCATGGCACAGGCGTTTGCGAAACGTGGAGCGAGGGTCGCGATCGCGGACATCGATTTCGATCTGGCCCGCCGCCAGGCCGCCCTGATCGACGGAGCCGCCGCGATCGAGCTCGACGTGACGAGCGAGGACAGCTGGCAGATGGCCGCCGAGACGACGCGGCGTGCGCTGGGACCGGTTTCGATATTGTGCAATAATGCAGGCGTTGGCGGAGGCTCCGGCAAGCTCGAGGAATATGATCCGGAAATCTGGCGCTGGGTCTATTCGGTCAATGTCCATGCGCTGCTCTATTCGGCCCGGACCTTCGTCCCCGACATGAAGGCGAGCGGCACCCGGTGCCATATCGTCAACACCGCATCGATGGTCGCGCTCGTGCCGACGCCCAATTCGATCGCCTATGTTGCATCCAAGTTCGCGACGCTCGGCATCTCGTTCGGAATGCGCAACGAGTTCGAGGGCTTTGATATCGGCGTCTCGGTTCTCTGCCCCGGCATGACCGCGACGCGCATCGTCCAGACGACAGGCAGGTTGCGCCCCGACAACCGGAATAATGCGCTCACGGACGAGCGCATGAAAACGATGCACGATATCCTCCAGACCGGGATGCGTCCCGAGTCGGTCGGCGAAATGGTCGCCCGAGCCGTCGAGGGGGACGAATTTTATGTCCTGCCGTCGCCGGAGTGGAAGCCGATGGTCGAGGGACATTTTTCCGACATCCTGTCGGGGTTCCGCGAGCCTGCCCAGCCGGGTCATTCCGACGATCTGACGAGTTTCCTCAAGGCCTGGAACAAGACGGAAATGTTCGGCTACCGCATTCCCGATGCGCCTTAGCACCTGAAGAAGCCGAGAAATATCTTTATATTTCCTTTTCTTACAACAAATCCGCGCACCGCTCGCGCAATTCCGTTTCAAAAATATCTTAGTATACGAACTTTTTTCTTCACGCCCCACCATTAGTAAGCTAAGTAAATTCCAGCGATCAAAGTCGCACATGGGAGGAAGAGGATGAAAAGAGAGGCAGCGCGCCGCCGCTTGCTGGCCGGCACCACATATGTTCCCGCCCTGATCTTGGCGTTTGGCACCTTGCTGCCAGCGACCGTCCATGCACAGGACGTGGCCGCGCAGGACGCGGCACCGGCGGCGAATGAAGAGATCGTCGTTACCGGCAGCTATATCGCAAAACCGATCCAGGATAATGCCTCGCCCATTTCGCTGATCGGTTCCGAGGAAATCCAGTCGCGCGGCATCCAGTCGGTCGAAGGACTTCTCTCGACCCTGCCTTCCAACGGCCTTTCCAAGCGTTACAGCGACGCGACCGGATCGCCTTACACCGTCGGCACCTCGCAGGTGAACCTGCGCGGCCTCGGCTTCTCGTCGACGCTGACGCTGATCAACGGACGGCGCCAGACCTTGTCGCCGACCCCCGACACCGACGGCGCGAGCTTCGTCGACATCAACCCGATCCCGCTGATCATGATCGAACGGCTCGAGGTGCTGACCGACGGCGCGTCGGCCATCTACGGCTCGGACGCCGTTGCCGGCGTCGCGAACTTCATCATGCGCAAGAAGATGGACGGCATCGAGGTGCGCGGCTCGCTCGCCGGCACCTTCGAGGATTGGCAGCGCGACAGCAATATCGGCATCGCCGGCGGCTTCTCTTCGGGGGGCCTCGATGTCGTCGCGGGCGTGGAATGGATCCACCGCTCGCGGCTCGGACAGGACGAGCGCGACTTCTCCGCACCCTTCGCTGTCTCGGGCTTCGGTTCGCCGGGTGCCTTCCAGCCGGTCGCCGGAACCGCGGCCGACCGCGTGCGCGATCCCGATTGCGAGGAACTGGGCGGCACGGCGGCGGCGGGCAATCTTTGTTCCATCTACCTGTCGCCCTATTTCGATCTCGTCCCCCGAGAAGACCGCATCGCGAGCTATCTCACCGCGACTTACGACCTGGGCGATGGCCTCGAACTTTATGGCGAAGGCGGATATACCTATTCGAAGATCTATATGCGGGGCAGCCCCTCCTATCTGAACTCGAAATTCCCGATCGTTCCCGCCGACAACCCCGGAAACCTCGTCGAAAATGGCGGACTGGGCGTCGATGCCTATTATTTCGGCCGCGCATTCGGCGCTCAATTCCCCGCGACCCAGCGCCCGCAGACGATCCATACGCTGCGCGGCGTGCTCGGCATGCGCGGCGATCTTTCCGACGATTGGCGCTTCGATACCTCCTTTTCATACAGCCGGCAGCGGACCTATTCGATCGTTCCCGGCGACGTGAACGCCGAGCGCTACGAAGCCGCGCTGAACTGTCAGGGCGGACCCAATAACGATCTCTGCTTCAACCCGTTCGGTTCGGCGCTGCTCGATCCGGCGCTGGCGAACTCGCAGGAGGTCATCGACGATTTCAGCCGCATCGCGCTGCGCGAATATATCTCGTCGCTCGCGGTCTGGGACGGCGTCCTTTCGGGCCGCGTCGCCGAGTTGCCGGGCGGACCGCTGTCGATCGCCATCGGCGCGCAGTACCGGCGTGAAACGCTCAGCTTTTCCGCCGACATCGAACAGCAAACCAACCAGCTCGGCTTCGTCTATTCGGGGCCCAATTTCGACAGCGGCCGCAATTTCTACGCCGGTTTCATGGAAATCGACATGCCGTTCCGCGACTGGATCACGCTCAACATCGCCGGCCGTTACGAACATATCGGCGGCGGCATCGGCGGCACCTTCAATCCCAAGGGATCGCTGCGCATCGAACCGACCGACGGGCTGGTGCTGCGCGGTTCGGTGGGATCGAGTTTCCGCGCACCATCGCTGTCGCAGATCACGTCGATCTCGACGATCAACACCGCGATCACCGATCCGCTCAACCCGTCCGCGGTGCCCTTCTTCACCATCGTGCGCACCGTTCCAGGCGTTGCGCTCGAATCCGAAAAGTCGCTCGCCTACAATCTGGGCGTGGTGTGGGAGCCGGCGCCGGGCCTGTCGCTCAGCGTCGACTATTACAGCTATGACTACAAGGATCTGATCGTAAAGCAGGATGCCCAGTCGATCGTCAACGCCGACCCGCTCGATCCGCGCATCGACCGCCTGAACGGCACTGGCCCGATCCAGTCGATCGCGGTGTCGTTCGAAAATGCGCAATCGGTGAAAATCAAGGGACTCGACTTCGCGGCGGACTATCGCACGAGCTTCGTCGGCGGAACGCTGTCGCTCACCGGGCGTGCGAGCTATACCGCGAGCTACAAGGCCGATGTCGGCCATGGCCATGTCGAGCAGCTTGCGGGCTATCGCAATTATCAGAACTTTGCGCCGCCGGTGCCGCGCTGGCGCGGCAACCTCAACGCGCGCTTCGAGACGGGACCGCATCAATTCTCCGTCACCACGACCTACATCGGTCCGGTCCGCGAGAATTACAACAATCTCAACGACCCCAATTACGGGTTCAAGGTCAAGTCGTTCACGACCGTCGATGCGCAATATTCGGTGCAGGTCGATGCATTGAAGAGCGAGTTCAGCATCGGCGTCCAGAACATCTTCGGCGCCGAACCGCCGAAAGTGCTCCTGACGTCGGTCGAACTGTCGGGTTTCGACCGCCAGCTTCACGACCCGCGCGGCACCATCGGTTACGTCGGCTTCAAGACGCGTTTCTGAAAACGCAGGCAAGGGGGCAGGCCCGCACAGGCCCGCCCCCATTTGCTCGACGAGAGAGGAGCCCGGCACATGGATGGTCGCCTGAAAGGCAAGATCGCAATTATCACTGGAACCGGCGGCGCCATGGGCCAGCAGGCGGCACTGCGCTTCGCGGCGGAGGGCGCGAAGGTTGTGGGCTGCGACTATAACGCGGAAAAAGGGGAAGAAACGGTCCGGAAGGTCCTGGCCGCGGGAGGCGAGATGATTTCGCTTCACCCGCTCGATCTGGGATATGAGGACGGCGCGCGGACGCTCCTCGACGCCGCGATCGGGGCTTATGGCGGGGTCGACATCCTCTATAACAATGCCGCGATGGCCTGGTTCGACTGGGTCCCCGACATGAGTTTCAAGGCGTTCGACGACACGATGCGCGAAGAGGTGGATATCATCTTCCATCTCACCAAGCTCTGCTGGCCGCATCTGATCAGGTCGGGGAGAGGATCGATCATCAATATCGCATCCGGTGCCGCATTGATGGCGCTCCCCGAACAGGGCGCGATCGCGCATTGCGCGGCGAAAGGCGCGGTCGTGTCGATGTCACGGCAATATGCGGCCGAAGGCGGCGTCCACAATATTCGCTGCAACAGCATCTCGCCCGGCGTGATCGCTTCGGCACAGACGGCGGTCTTCATGAAGGATCCCGCCTGGACCGAGAAGCTGGTCGCGAAGCGGATGATCAAGCGTATCGGCGACCCGGCCGAAGTCGTCAACGCGGCGCTTTTCCTTGCGTCGGATGAGGCGAGCTATGTCACTGGCGCCAATCTGTGCGTCGATGGCGGCTCGACCGCGATGTGACCGGCCGCGAAGGAGGCGCCCGATGATGTTCGAATATCGATTCTACGAATGCACCCCCGGACGCCTTGCCGAAGAGGTTGCGCGGATGAAGGAGGTCGCGATCGATCCGTGGCCGGGTGGTGGCGGCGAAAGCCTGTTCGACCGCTTCGGCATTCCCCGCCCGCTCGGCGCCTGGACCTCGATCGCCGGGCGCCAGCAACCGGTGTTCGGTTATATTCTGAAATGGGATTCGCTCGACGCCCGCGACCGCGCCTTTCCGCCCTTCTGGACGTGCCCCGAATGGGCCGAGGTGCGCACACGCACCGACGACGGGCATCCGCTGGTCGACAGCATCGAGGACTGGCTGCTCGCTCCGAATGCCGCGTGGAAGCGAACCGGCGAGATCGATGCGACGCGGCATGGCGGCGTCCACGAAATGCGGATCCACCGCTGCCTCGCGGGTTTCGGACCGCAGGTCACCGCCTATCTCGCCGAGATCGAGCATCGCCAGATCGAAGTCCTAGGCGGGCGCATCCTCGGTGTTTTCGACGTCGCCATCGGCCCGGACATGCCCGCGATCGTCAGCTTCGTCGCCTGGCCCGATTTTCCGACGCAGCAACGCGCCGCCGAAAGGCTCGACATGGAACCACGCGTGCGCGAGCGTCACCGGCAGTGGCGGGACGAATATGGCCGCTCGCCGATCCGCTCGGTCGAGCAGACGCTGCTCCGCCCGCTCGACTATGGCCTTCCCCTGAGCAATTTCGGACTGTCGTCATGATGGACGCCCCCCAGGATTATTACGAGCTGCGCATCTATCGCTGCCTGCCCGGTCGCCTGCCCGACCTGCACCATCGCATGGGCTATGAATTGCCGCACCTCTTCGCCCGCCACGGCGTTGCGCGGCCGCTCGCCTATTGGGACGGCTATGCCGGCGCGTTCAGCCCGATCTACTGCTACATTCAGAGATGGCAGAGCCTCGACGAACGCTTCCGCGCATTCGGGGGCTTCTACGCCGACCCCGAGTGGATCGAACAGCGCGATGCGAGCAATTGCGGCGAGCAGATGATCGACCGCCTCGACCTGATGCTGCTCAAGCCGTCGCCGCATTGGGCAGCGCTGAAAACGCCGGGCGAAGCACAACCCGTCGGCGGGATTCACGAGTTGCGGCTGCAGCGCCTGTCGACGCGGAACGCCGCCGAGGCGCATCGCGTGCTCGCCGAGGTCGATCTGCCCTATCTTCGCGATCGCGGCGCGACGATCCTCGGCCTCTTCATGGTCTGGTACGGATGGAAGACGCCGCACGCGGTCATCCTGCTCGCCTGGCCCGATATCGGGACGCGCGAGGCGGCAATGGACGCGCTCGACGCCGATCCCGCCATCCAGACCCTTCGCAAGGCCGAACGCGAAACCTTTGGCGGGCCGCTGCTCGGCACCGCCGATTCCCATCTGATGCGCCCGGCACCCTACGGCATCGCGCACAACAATCTCGCGCCGCAACCCTGAGATCGCCCGATGTTCAAAATGTCGTTCACCATATACCGCCGCCCCGGCATGACGCGCGACGAATTCCTCGATTATTGGAAGAATGTTCACGCGCCGCTCGCGATCAAGAACGCCAAGGTGCTGCGCATCCGCCGCTATGTGCAGATGCACGCGGGCGATTACGAGATGGTCCGGACCATGACCGAAACGCGCGGCTGCCAGCCGCCGCACGACGGCGTGTGCGAAATCTGGTGGGACAGCGAGGAAGACCGGCTCGCCGCCGCGCGCAGCGCCGAGGGACAGGCCGCCAGCCGCGAGATGTATGCCGACGAGCTTCGCTTTTGCGACATGAGCCGCGCGACCGTCTCGTTCGGCTACGAGCATGAGGTGATCGTGGAGGGTGAACCGACCCCCTCCTATCGTCAGGCGGCCGGTATCGAATAGCGCTCGGCTCGACCCGCCGGCCTGCCAAACCGGGAGGAGATCCTATTCGGCGCCCGGAGAATTTCCTTCCGCCGCGACCTGGGGCAATTTTTCGCGCTCGAACTGGATCGTCGTGATCTTGGCGTCGAGCGCCTGCACCACCTCGGCCGTCAGGTCGTTCGCGAAATTCCCGCCGAGCACCGCACCGCGATCGAACAACAACCCGCATTTACGTTCGCCATAGACTTTTACGATCACCGGCTGCGCTTCGTCGGCAACGCGCGCGAGCGCCTTGGCGCGGGTGGCGTCGATCTCGCGGCTGCCTTGCGCGGCCTGTCGCTGCAGCGCCTGCCAGCGCGTCGCGAGAGCATCGCGGCGCGTCCTGGTTTTGGCATCGTCGCCCTGCGCCGCGAGCGCCTTCGCCTCGGCCTCGATCGGCGTGCGCTGCTGGTCGACTTCGGCCTGGGCGGCGCGTGTCAGCTCCGCGATCCGCGCCGATACCGCCTTTCCGACAGCCGCATTGGCAAAAACCGCCTCGCGTGAGAGCAGGCAGACGCCGGGGACGACCGGGCCTCCGAACGTCGGCGCGGGAGCGGTCTGCTGCGCAGCGACCGGCGCGGCGACCAGCGCGAGAGCGATGGCACTTGTCGGTATGATCCGGATCATTTCAGGCATCCTCGGTTTCGGTGACGGCTTCCGCCGATACGACGGCGTCCTCTGCGCGCGCCAGCAGGTCGGCGAAGCGGTCGAGCGACAGGAAATGGAAATGGACGAGCGCGAGCCATCCCTTGCGATGCCATTCGAGCACCAGCGCGTCGGGAAGCGCGTCGAACTTCGCGCGATCGACGACCTTGAAACCGCTGAGCGTCAGGGCCTGCCCCGAATCGAGCCGCGCGTCGGCATGCTGGTCGACGAGCAGCTCCTGCGCGAGCAGCGCCTCGACGAAGGCATCGGTCTGGATGTGCGCACCGTGGAAATCGCGGCAGAAGGTCAGGATATTGTCGACCACTTCGGTCGGCCTCCCGTCCGAAAACAGCGCCGCGCCCTCGGCGTCTCCCGTAAAATGCGGCGCCGCGCGGTCGATCGCGAGGACAAAGCTGTCCTGCGACCGGTCGACGAAGACAAACGGATAGCGACGGGCATAAGCGGGCACATAGCAACCCGGCGCCCATTCTTTGCCATCGACGAATCCGTTGCGGCGGTCGAGGCCCAGGATCGCCACGGGAAAGCCGTCGCCGGCCGCAAAAACGACCGGGTAGTGTCGCATCGCAGGCCCGAATTCGACGACGGTCAGCGGGATCGCATTGGCTTCCTTGGCAAAGCCATAGCCGCCGGGCCGGAGCCGCAGGTCGACGTGCTGCGCCGCCGTGAGCAATTCGGGCTGGCGATAGAAGAGCGGAAATCGGGTTTCGGTTTTCTCGGTCATGTCGAACCTGTCTGCAAAAAGAGGAAATAGCGGTTGGCAGTGGCCGGGAGGAACGACCCTCCCTCCCGGCCGGCCGCCGGTCAGTCGCGATCGACCGGGCAACGGTTGGTTGCGGTTTCGACGCAGTCGTCGGTGCCGAAGCTGACGACCGATCCCGTCAGGATCGTCTGGCGGACGGTGCGCAATTTCTCGACTTCGGCTGCCATGTCGAACGCCTTGTCGAGCGCGTCGTCCTCCGCCGACTGGGCGAAGTTTTCGAGGTTGAGCGGCCCGACCGAGCCTTCCTCGGTCGTCAGGTCGACGTTCGTCTCGCCCCCGACCGTGATATTGTCGAGCCCGCGGATCTCGATCGCCCCGACGAACAGGTCGCGCGATGCCCGGATGCCCGCATCGCCGGCGTTGACGATGCCGTTGAAGGCATAAAGGTCGACGTCGCCGCCCTGCTTGCCGTCGACCTGGTCGAGCGTCGCGATACCGGCACCGTTGGGCAGGCCGGAGAGCTGGATGTTGGTCTGACCCCAGGCGTTGATCGGGAAGGCCACCGGCGGCACCGAAAGCGACGTCTTGCGACCGCGCCCGGCGTCGATGTTGCCAAAGGACGACCAGATCAGGATATCGCCGTCGTCGGCGGTCATCGTGCGGCTCTGGTTGACGATATAGTCGCCATAAGTGACCACATTGACCCCGCCGCCGCGCTGGGTGACGATACCCGCGGTGCCCGGATTGGTATTCGAGATCGCAAGGCTGGCGAGCTGGATCGAGCCGCCCGGCGCGAGCAGGTCGACGTTGCCGCCGCTTTCCCCGCGGATCTGGCTGACCATCATCTCGATATTGCCCGTCCAGCGATGCTCGCCTTCGGCCAGCGTCTCGCCCGGCTTGCGCTGCGCACCGGGGAAGAGGCGGCCCACCGCATCATAACCGCGCGTCGGGTCGCCCTGACGGACATAACGGCCGTCGGTTTCGGGCGAGCGGCCCACTGCTTCGCGACCGGCGGTCTTGAGCTCGGCGTTGAGGATGCGCACCGCGAGCGGCCGCTGGAGCACGGGGTCGAGCGCCTTGAACGCCGCGAACGCCCCGGCATATTCGGCGGGATCGATCTCGGCGACCAGCTTGCCGCGGGTGATCGGACGACTGCCACTGACCTCGTCGGGCGCTTCGGTCGGGATCGGTTCCCGCCCCGCCATCTCGCGCATGTAATTGACGAGTTCGATCGCATAGACGGTGGTCCGCGTCTGGCCGTCGGCGAGCACGACATCGGTCGAGACGGTCAGCCCCTCGCGGTCGCCCTCGACGAAATACTGGCGGAGCCACGACGGCGCATCGGCGACATTCTCGGGATCGAGATAATAATCGAAGAACGGCTGATACTCGGGTTCCTGATCGATGCCGGCGAGAGCGCTGATGCTGCCGCCGCTGAGCGGCGCCGCGGTCGGAACGATGCTGTATGCCTCGCGCGCCCGGATGCCCCGCCCCTCGGTGCGGCCCATCCAGATTTCGTCGCCCGCCTGCACCCACAGGTGTCCGGGGCCATAGAGCACGGCGTCGGGCAGATAGATCGAACCGCCCGCCTCGATCACCGGCACGTCGCTGCCGTCGTGGGTGATGAAGGTGATGTCGCCCATGCGGATGTTGCCGCCGGCCTTCAGCCGCGTCTCGTGCCCGAAGGTGAAGGTCCCGCCATGCATCCCGTTGCCGCCGTTCGGATCGGTATCGTAGCTGCCCTCGTCCCAGCCGATCATGTCGCCCTGCGCGGCGTAGATCCGGCTGTAGCTCGACGACCCGCTGTGGACGTTGGGCCCGTCGATCCCGTAGCCCGGCCCGGCCTGGTTGAACATCCAGTGGCCGTTCAGCGGATCCTGCGTGATCGTCGACTGGAACAGCGGGGTATTGAAATTGCTGGTGCCGGGGTTGATCGCGCGCGGAACCCAGAGCGGGTCGGCGTAGCCGATGGTGAAGCCCGCACCGTCATAATTGCCCGCAAGGCGGAACCGGATATTCTGCTGCGCGAGGAGGTCGAGCCGCGTGTCGGGCCACATGTCGACCATGACGCGGGCGCCGGCCTTGTCCTCCATCCCGAAGTTGATCGAGCCCGCCGTCGCCACGAACGCGGTCTGGCTGGGCAGTATATTCACCCCGCCGTTGGCGCCCGACTGGGTGCGATAGTTGATGTCGCCGCCCAGCGAGGTGACGCGAAGGCGGGTGTCGGCCGTGTAGCCGAGCCAGCTCGGCTGGTCGCCGCTGCTGCCGTAGCGCCCGCTGAGCCACAGCGGCAGCGACGTCACGCCGAGCATCGACGATACGCCGCGCAGATTGACGTCGCCGCCCGCCTGCAGGCTGAGCTGCGCATCGTCGACGGCGAGTTGCAGATAGGCGGCGTTGTCGAGCGCCAGCCCGATTCCCGTCCGCTGATCGGTCGCGATCACGCTGCCCGCGACGTCGATCGTCGCACGGCCCTTGCCGACCTGGACAAGGCCGCCTTTCATATTCTGGCCGACGTTCATGACCAGATCGCCGCCGCCCGACAGATGGAGCGTCTTGGCCGGCATGTCGGCCGTACCGCCCGAAACGCGCACCCACGTCGGAAGCGCGACAACCAGATTGTCGACATCCCCGCCACTGGTGATGCTGACGTCACCGCCGCCCAGCGCGCCGATGCCCTGCGTAAACTGGTCGGCGAGCAGCGAAAGCGCCGTCTGGCCGGTCTGGTCGGCCTGATATTGCACATATTCCGTGTTGAACAACGCGTTCGGGTCCTTGCCCGGATAGCTGTAGCCGAACAGTGCGGTCGTCGGCGTCGAACCGCTCGCCACCATCCAGCGGTAATTTTCGAATATCGTCCCCGCGCCGGTTATCGCACCGCCGACATTCACATTCACATCGCCACCCTTGGTCATATACGACCGGTGCGCGATGATGCCGGGCATGTTGCTGCTCGAAAAACCGACATGCGTCTTGTCGGTGAAATTGGCGACCGGACCATCCTCGACGCCGACGGTATAGATGGCGCCGTTCACCATCTCGACCGGCCGCACGTCATCGAAGCCGAACGTGCTGTTATCGGGGATATAGCGCCCGTCGGCGAGAACGAGCGCGACATCGCCGGTGCCGCCGACCACGACCCGGACCTCGAGGTCGCCGAGACCGGCGATCGAGGCGGGCACGCGCATCTGGACCGGCGCGCCCGGGTCGTTCGACCGGTTCGACGCGATTTCCCAGACGAGGTCGCCGCCAAGAAAGGTCTTGCCGGCGATGACGACTTCGCCGGGGAAACGCGTGTCGGCGGCCAGCGTCACATCGGCGGTCAGCACGGTATCCGCCGCGAGCACGCTGCCGTCGGGCATTTCGGTCCCCGCAGGCAGTTTCGTGCCCTTGCGCAGCACCGTACCCGCCGGAAGCTCGGGGTAGATGGTGCGCCCGGCACCGTCGGCCGAGGCGTAGCTCGTCGGCTTCAGGATCGTGCCGTCGGCGACCGGCGTGCCCTTCGGAACGGTGATCCGGGTCGCCGGATCGCTGTCGTTCCAGCTCCCCTGATAGCTGATCAGCGAAGCCTTTTCGTAGGTCAGGTCGCCGCTGGCGGCGACGTTGATGTCGCCGGTGCCGGTGCGCACCAGCCCGCCGACCTCGATCGCCCCGTCGCTGCCGGTTTGTGTCGAGAGCACATTGGTCTGTGCGAAATCGGCGCCCGCGACGAGGTTGTAGCTCCAGCTGTCGTCATTGGTGAAATCGGACGCCGGCGCATCGGGCAGCGGGACCGAGCCCGGGGTCCAGCCAAAGGGGAGCCCCTCCGGCGAAATGGCGTCGGGAGTCGCATGTCCGTCGACGAAGCCGTCTGACAGGTTGGCGTTGATCGTCAGGTCGCCCCCGGCGCGCAGTGTCAGCACGCCGCCCTTTCCGTCGAAGCGCGCATTCTTGAAGTTCCAGTTGTGGACAAGGTCCATGTCGCCTTCGGAGCGCAGTTCGATCCCCGGGACGAGCTGGAAGGCGGCATTGCCCGCCTGGCCGAGCCGCGCCCGGATTCCTGTACCATTGGCGTCCATGAACGCCGTCGCATCGGCGATCACCTGCTGCTGCAACGCAGTGTCGATTTCGGCCAGATGGCCGTTCGATGCGTCGCCGTCGGCGTCGCCGAGATCATAGACGCGGAACGCCTCGAGCTGCGTGGCGCCGCCCGAGACATTGGCGCCCCAGCGCGTGACGGCGACGTCGTTGCCGGTCTGCGCCGCGCGCAGCCGAACGGTGCCGCCCTGCCCCTTGCCTTTGCCCGAGACGTCGAGCGACGCATTGCCGACGTCGATATTGCCGCCGACCGCGACCTGCAGGTCGACCGAGCCGCCGCGCTGGTCGGCGCCCTTCGCGCTCACGTCAAAGCGCGCGCCGTCGGCGACGATCAGGTCGCCGCCCGAGGCGAGCAGGATCGTTCCGCCCTTCGCGCTGTCGCTACCGAGGATCGCGTCGCCGGCGACCGTGATATCGCCATTGCCGGTAACGATACGCAGCGCATCGACCCGTGTCGTGCCGTTGAGCAGGACATCGCCGTCGAGGATCGCGAAGTCGCGGCGCCGCGAGAAGCCCCAGTCGTTGAGTCTGGCGTTGAGGCCGCCGAAATCGTCGAGCGTCGAGGTCGTCAGCGCGAAACTGCCGGTACGGTAACCGTCGGCGACATCGGCCTTCAGCACGCCGCCCAGCACGACGACGCCGCGCCCCGCCGACAGTGCAACCGCGCCCGCGTCACCGCCCGCCGAACCGCCCGACACATTGAGGAGCGAGCCTTCTTCGACCAGCGTATCGCCGTTGACCGAGGTGAGTTGGATGCTGCCGCCGGGCAGGAAGCCCTGGACCTCGAAGAAGGACACATCGGCGCCGCCGACGTCGATCTTCGCGCCCGAGGCCAGCCGGACGTCACCCTCGCTCGCGGTCGCGCGCACCGTACCCGACCCCGCGCGAATCGCGGCATCGATCAGGACATCGGTCCCGCGGAAATCGAGCAAGGCACCCGCCGATGCGAAGGCGGGGAGCGCCGCCGTGCTGCCGTTGCCGCGCAGTTGGGTCGCGTCCGCCGCGGTCACGACATGGCCCGCGCCGCTTTCGCCGGTGATCTCGGCGGCGCGGATCGTAAGCGCGCCGTCGAAGCTGCTTTCGCCCAGACCCGCGAAGATCACACGCTGTTCGGCATCCATTGTCGTGGTGTCGAAGGCGAAATCGACATTGCCCTCACCCATCACGATATTCTTCGCGCCCAGCGCCAGCGCGCCGCCGTTTCCGGTGGCATCGATCGCCGCGGCGTCGCTGTTGCGAAGCTCGAGCGTGCCGGCGGCGATGCTCACATTGCCCGGCGTTTCGCCGCGCGCGATGAAGGCTGCGCCGTCGAGCGCGACCGTGCCGGTCAGGTCGAGCGCCACATCGCCATAGAAATCGATGGTCGAATAGCTTTTGAGCGTCAGCTTGTCGGCGGTGGTCAGCGCGGCCAGCGTCGCCCCCGAGAAGACGAGGCCCTCGGTGCCTTGCGGAACCGCACCGAGGCTGACGAGACCCGCCGCCGCGGTGATCGCGTCGGCCTTGATCACCGCGCCATTGCCGACGATCGTGTTCTCGGTCGAGTCGAGCAGCACCGAGTCCGCCGCTTCGAGCGTGGCGCCCGCCTCGACGATCATGTCGCCGGCAACGCTCTGCACATTCTCGCGCGACACGGTAATGTCGCCGAGGTTCGAGACGCGCAGGAAGGCACCGCCGCGATCTTCCGGACCGGCGACAAACTGTCCGAATTCATAAAAGGCGGGCATGCTCGGCGCGATTGCGATATCCGCGGCATCCGCGCCATCGCCCTGCGCGCGGATCACCGACCCGCTTTCGACGCGCACGGTGTCGTTCGCGGCGAACAGCAGCTCGGTGCCGGTCAGCGGATTGGCTCCATCTGTGCGGATCACGACATTTTCGGCGCCGACGCTCTTTTCGGGCGAGCGGACCTCGTCAACCGAATCGCGCGTGGATTGGCCGGTGACGACTTCGAGGCCGGCCTGTCCCTGACGGCGGATACCGCCGATCAGCAGGCTTTCAGCGATGTTCGAGATCTTGTTCGGATCGAGAACCAGATATCCATCGAGGTCGCTGACATCGGTCCCCGGCGCCGCGATCACGATATTGTCCGACGTGATGTCGACGATCCCGCCGCGCGCGCCGGTCACGCCGCTCGCGCCGCCGGCGACAATCGTGCCGTCGAGCTTGAGCGCGCTGTTCGCTGCGAGCGTCAGGAAGCCGCCGTCGACCGGCAGGCGCGGGTCGGCGTTATAGGGATTACCCGAACGCAGCAGCCCTTCGAGGAAACGCTCGCTCGAAAAGAAGCTGTTGCCATAGGTTTCGAAGAATTCGGAACGTTTGCGCACGTCCCTGCCGCTCGTCAGGCGCCAGGTCGACAGCGTCTGGTCGGTGATGCCGGTGCCCGACAGGCCGCGGCGCCCGAGCACGAGGAAGCTGTCGTCGGACGCCCGGCGCGCCTCGGTCGTCATCGGCGTATCGCCGGCGAGCGAGAGCAGATAGCCGCCCGGGGTCAGCGCATATTCGGCCGGGAGCAGCGTGTACCAGCCCGCCGGATTGCCGTCGAAGGCCGCAAGCCACACCGACGACCCGAGCGGCAGATAACCTGCCGTCGTGCCACCGTTGACCGTGTCGCTCGACGTGCCCGGATTATAGAGCGGGTCGATCGGCGCGATGATGCCGTTCCCATAGGCCGGGACGATCGCATAATTGCCCGACGCATCGAGAATGTTCGTCTGGCCCATCGGGCCCGCGACGAACTCCAGCCCGAGCACGTCGCCGCTGCCCGACACGTCGATCGTCGCGCCTTCCTGCACGTCGACGATATCGCCGCTCAGTGAAACGCGCTTTTCGGGCGGGGTCGACAATTCGGTCGATCCGGTGGTGCCCGCCGACGTCGGCGCATACCAGCTCTGGCCGTCGTAAGTGTAGCCGTAAAGGATCGTCCGGCCATCGGCCGCCGTCGACGTGATGCTGCCCGGAAGCAGGGCTACGCTGCCCGGAACGAAGGTTTCGGCTCCGCTGTCGTCGGTTACATTATAGCCCGTTGCGGTCAGGCGGATTTCGCCGAACGGCGCGCGCAGCGTGCCCGCCTGCTCGATTTTCGGCGCTTCGAGGATAAGCGTTCCGCCCGCCGACAGCGGCGCGGCGCGGCGGCCGGTCTGTTCGACGCGGATGCTCCGGTCGGAATCGAAGCGCAGGACCCCGTCGGTGGTCGGATAGATTTGCGCCGCGCGCAGTATGAGGTCGCTCGTCGTGTGGATTCCCGGGGTGACGTCGCCGTCTTCGGGGACCGGCTGCTCGGCCCCCACGGCAAAGCCGCCGCGTATGTCGCCTTCGGCCGCGATGACGACCTTCCCGAATCCGCCGACCTCGAACTTGCCGGCGATCTCGACCGTCTCGCCCGAAACCGTCAGCGTGCCGCTGCCTGCCTCCTTCAGCGCGAAGCCGATGCCGCCGCCGCCGGTCAGATAGACGTTGCGGCTGCTGAACGACATGTCCTGCGTACCGTTGAACCCGCCCGCGACGGTCAGCACCCGCTGGCTCGAAATATCGATCGCCTGGTCCGATTCCAGCTTGCCCGCGATCGACAGCGTATCGAAACGCTTCATATCGCGCAGGATGTTCGCGCCAACCGTGGCGCGCGAGCCGCGACCGAGCCCGGCCGGATTCTGGACGTTGCCGAGCGCGGTGAGCACGAATGTCATCGAGCGATCGAACGCGGCCATGTCGGCCGGCTCATATCCTTCCGGAAACGCATAGCGGCTCGGCGGTGGCACGTTCGGAACCGCAGTCATGTCGGCATCGAGCACGAGCGCACCGTCAGCGTCCGACGGGTTATATTTGACGAGCGGGCCCAGCACCGTGCGCACGAAATCGGTGAACTCGGCGATGCTGGTGATCTGGATATCCTCGATGTCACCGGCGCCGAAGCCAAGCTGCGGTTCGAGCCAGCTATAATTGTCCGCGAAAAACTGGCGCAGGCTGACCGGCGCTTCGGGCGTCGGTTCGGGGAAGAAGGCATATTGGAAATTGTCGAGGATCGATTGCAGGCCGGTTTCGCCGGTCGACCAGTCAGTATATTCGGGGAGCAACAGCTTGCCGTCGAGGCCGCCGGCGATGGCGAGCTTGCCGCCATAATTATACTGACTGCCCGCTTCGCCGCGCAGGTTGCCGAGCAGGTAGCCGCCGTCGGCATCGAGATCGATCGCACCGGCATCGCTGCCGATCACCTGATTGACCTTGACCACCGCATAGCGGCCGGGCTGGAGGACCGAGAGCAGGCCGCTGGTGCCCGACACGTCGATCGTCGCCCTGGCATCCATGACGACATGGGCGCCCTGCACCGCAACAGCGCCACCGTCGACAATCCGCCCGTCATACCAGAAACCGCGGCCGTCGGCGCCGCCCGGCACCTTCACCGTCTGGGCGATGCCGGTCGCGTCGAGCAGCGCGCTGTTGCCGAGGTGGATGGTCGAGGCGGACGTGCCGCCGACGTTGATCGAACCGCCGTGCGCGCGTAGCGTACCGTCGATACGGATCTGCGACGCGTCGAGCAGGATGCTGCCGAGCGGGTCGACCTCGACCAGCGCGCCGGCCTCGATCGTGATCGCGTCGCCGAGCAACTGGAGCGAGCCGCCCTGACGCAAATGCGGCGGCAGGAGCGCGAGGTCGGTCACGTCGCGCAGGTCGGTGCCGCTCGCGACGTCATAGGCGCGGCCGCGGAAGCGCATGTTGCGCGTCTGGAACAACAGGTTGGCGCCCGAAGCGATGGTCAGCGTGTCGGCGCCGAGCGCCAGACTGCCGACGCCCATGTCGCGGAACAGCGTCTCGTCGATATATTCGGCCTCCCCCGCCGAGCCGCCGGCGGGTCCGACGACGACATCGCCCGACGCGATCAGCGCCAGCATGCCACCACCGCCGAGGCCGCCAAGGCTGATGTCGGCGAAATCGAGAATCGCGCCGACGGTCTGGCCGCCGCCGCCCAGTTCGACCTTGCCGCCCTTGCCTTCGAACAGGCGGAAATCGCCTTCGTTGAAACGGGTGGACGCACCCTGCCCCTGGCTGTTCTGTCCGGGTTTGACGCGCTGGTACCAGCCGCCGCCGGCGGCATCGAGCGTGATGTCGCCCGTCAGCGTCGAGCCGAGCAGGCTGATCGTCCCGCCGTCGACATAGCCGCGGATGGCATTGGCGGGCGCATCGACGTCATTGATCCACGGCGCCGCGACCGACAGCAGGACGTCGCTGCCGATCGTCATGCCGTTGGCGGCCCCGAGCGAAATATTGCCCGATGGCGCGATGATCGAGACATTGTTGCCGACGCGGCCAACGCCATTTTCGCTGCCGGTCGAAAAACCGCCGCCCGGCGCGAGGCGGATCGAGACGCCGGGATTGATCGTCTGGTTCTGATGGCCGCTGCCATAACCGAGCACGACGTCGCCCATGCCCGAGAAGAAATCATCCTCGATATAGGAGATCCAGCGCGGCTGGCCGTTTTCATAGGTGCCCTTGGACGTCCAGAGCGGATCGCCCTCGGTATAGCTCTGGTCGCCATAGGCGGTGCCGACCGCGAACGGATCGAGCAGCATCGGATCGCTCTCGACGAACGGGCCGTTGGTTTCGGTCTCGGTCCACAGCGTGCCGGTGAATGCCTTTTCGTCGGCGACGATGAAGCTGTACGTCGACGACCAAGGCCCATATTCAGGCCCGCCGCGGTGGAGCGTCGCCGACCCCGCCTTGGGCATGCCGATTTCGCCGACAAGGCTCGCACCGACCGCGCCGGCGGGAACGCGCGGGGCGCGGATCTGACCGAGCGCCGCCATTACCTGGCGGTCGCCCACGACGGCGTCGCCCGTGAGCTTGCCGAACAGGCGCGAACTGCCCGACAGCAATTCGACCGCCCCCGCGTCGGCGCCCTCGACATAGCCCTTTTCCAGCCGCGTCGCCTTGCTGATCCCGACATAGCGCAGGTTCGGATCGGCGTCGGAGATATTGTGGAAGCGCCCGAAGCTGTCCTGCAGGCGCGTCACGGTCACTTCGGCATCGGTATATCTGGTGCTGCCGCCCGACACGTCGATCGTCGCGCCGTCCTCGACGATGGCGAACTCGGACGCGCGGATGCGTACGTTGCCGCCTTCGGTCGACATCTGTTCGGCGGTACGCTGCTCGCCCGCGAGCGCACCAGTCCAGTCGACGATCGCCGCGCCGTCGCGGCGGTCGACATAGACCGTCTCGCCGACCAATATGCCGTCGCGCTGCTTCGGCGAGGCCGACACTTCATTCGAGCGCACCTCGACCGCGAAGATGTTGTCGGCGACGCTGCGCTCGACATCGCGCAGGCCCGACACGTCGATCCGCGCGCCCGATTTCATGACGAAGCTGCCCTTGTCGCCGCGGGTTTCCTGGACCGAGCCGTCGGTGGCCGCCGGGCTGCTGCCGCCGCGTTCGCCGACGCCGCTCGGGCTCGCGTGGATCACGACCTCGCCGCTGCGCGAGATCACGCTGGAATTTTCCTCGAGCACAATATCCCTGCCCGCGATCAGGATGCGCCCCTTGGCGAAACTGTCCGCCGCAAGGCCGGTGATGTCCGATGTATCGGGGGTGATGCTGGTGACGCTGCCTTCGCCCAACGTGACCTTGCCGGCGAAATAATTGCCGCCGACCGAATAATCGCTGACGTTGAAGCCATGGCTCGCCTGCAGCACGATCGTGCCGTTGCGCTGGCGCACGCCGTTGGTGACGCGGATCGCGCCCATCTGGTCGACATTGGCGCCGACCATCGTCACCGCGCCGCGATCGACGAGGATCTCGCCGCTGTTGGCGGCGGTCATCCCCACCGCATTGGCGCGTTCGAGATAGGCCGCGTCCCACGCCGCCTGCGTTTCCGGCCGGCAACATGGCATTCCGGGGAAGCTGCCGTAGGAATCGATGATCGGCGTCGCCCGCACATTGACCGCAAGACCGCCGCGTGCCGAGTTGGTGAAGCCCTGACCGGCGCTGAGCTTGATTTCCTCGCCGGCGGCCATCAGCACCTGTCCGTCGTGCGCGGTCAGCTTGCCGGCGTTCGAGACGTTGGGGCCGAACAGCATGATCTTGCCGGGGCTGGCGCTGTCCGACGAACTGGCGGTCAGGGTCACGCCGCGTTCGACCGTGATGCGCGAATTGGCGAGATAATTGGTATAGTTCTGCTGCGTCGTCGCAAGGCGCGCGCTGTACTGGTCGACGAACTGCGTCTTGATCTGCGCCGCTACTTCGTCGCGCAGCATCTGGGGGATCGATTGCGATCCGGCCGGAATCCCCTGCCAGCTTACCCCGGTCCAGAACTGACTGATGTTGGTGAAATCCGAATAATCATAGTCGCCCATTTTCGACACGTCGATGTTGGCGATGATGCTTTCGAGCACCGCGCCGAGACCGACATTCGCGAATTCGGGATTGACGAAATAGCTGTTGCCGCCGGTCGACGCATCATAATAGCTCAGCAGGTCGAGGCCGTAGCCCGAATTATACTGGTCGACGCCCTCCATGCCATTGTCGCGCAGGATCGCCATGCGGATCGCGGCGCGCGCGAGGAAATCGATGACGCTCGTGCGCTCGCCCGCGACCGGCGCCGGCGCTTCGCCGAGCAGGCTGTTCGGATCGAGCCCGACCGGCGGGCGCGGCACCATGCCGATATTCTGGGCGGGAAAGAGCGGATTGGCGGCCTGACCGCGGATGACCCCGTTGCCCGAAAGCAGCCCGTTATAGAGCTGATTCTCGGTGATCGGCAGCGCGGTCGCAAGGATGCTGTGCGCGTTGATCTGCGCGCCGTCCTTGAAGATGATGCCATTGGTATTCTGCAACCACACCTGGCCCTTGGCGGTAATCTTGCCCGCGATCTCGCTCGGCTTGCTGTCGAAGATGCGGTTGAGCGCGATCCAGTCGGTGCCCTGCTGCTGGAAACGCACCTCCTCATTCTTGCCGACGTCGAAGCGCGACCAGTCGAGCAGCGCGCGCTTCTGCTCCTGCTCGATCGTCATCACCAGTCCCGTGTTCCCCTGCGCCACGGTCGGCAGCTTGGCACCCGTCCAGCGCCCGCCCTGCAGGATTTGCGTTCCCGGCAGGGTGCCGGCTTCCTGCGCGACGGCGGGCTGCGAGGCCATGACCAGCAGCGAAGAGATGCTGACCGATGCCGCCAGCGCGGCGCGGCTCAAACGGGTGATGCGCTTGCGGGCGGGGGCGATGAAAGCATTGGGGGTCAACATGACGATTCCTCGGGATCGAATGGGGAAAGGGGTACGCGCGGCGGGTGTGCGGATCAGGGGTTGGCCGGCGCCGGTTCGGCGGCGGGCACCGCGTCACGCTCGGGGTAGAAGCCGAGCGCCGCGACTTGGTCGCTGAACTCCTGCAGCTTGTTCTCCAGCCGGACGCGATAGAGGCCGGTCAGCGGTTCGCTCGCCGCCATCTTCTTGCCGAGGCCCATTTTTTCGTAATCGGCGATGATCGCGTCGCCGAGTTCGCGCAGTTCGCGGTTCTTGTCGGCGGCGATCGTGATTGCCTTGCGGCTCGCCTCGATCTGGCCGGTGGCGCTGCGCGCGGCGGCGACCTCGGCCTCCATCGCGCGCATCTTTTCCGACATGTCACGAAGCTGGTCGTTACGCTGCTTCAGCGTCGCGATCAGTTGCTGCGCCTGCTCGGCGACGATGCAACCGCCGGGCGCCGCATTTTCCTGTGCCTGCGCGGCAGGAGCGATGGCCAGCGCGACGAGCGACAGGCCGATGATCTGCTTTTTCATCACGATATCCCTCAAAACTTCGCGTTCAGGTCGAGCATGAAGACGTCGGTATCGATCGGCGGCGCGGCGGTGCCGGTCGCGGGGTCGACGAGGTCGATGGTGCGCGCCGAAAGCCACGAGCCGGTGAGCCAGAAATTCTTGGCGAGGCCCCAGCTGCCGCGAACGACAAAACCCTTCTGGTCGGTGCCGCCGAGACCGAAATCGGAATCGGTGAACAGGTCGAGCGTCGAATCGGCTTCGAGACGGCGGTAACCCGCGCTGAGGCTCCAAGCGTTCGCTTCGGCGATCTCGCGGTGGCCGATCGACAGCTGCGCGTTCCACGCCATGTCGCCGCTCGACGCGGGCACCAGCCGGTCGTCGAGTTCGTCGCGGTCGAAGGCGAAGTTTTTCAGCACCTCGAAATCGAGCGCGCCGACGAGCGTCGGGTTGATGTCGAATTCGGCGCGCGCGGTCGCCGCCCCGACGCGGAACTTCGATGCGAGGCCGAACTTGACGGTGTTCACGACGCCGCCGTCCTGGCGCAGGTTGAACACCGAGTTACCGAACTGGACGCGATCGGGCGCGGTGAAGTCGTTATCGCGCAGGCCCTGCGTATTATACTGGCCCTGGACGTTCGCGAATTCGTAGAGCGCCGCCGCCGCCTTGAAGCGCAGCCCGTCGACCGGCGCGGTCTTCACCCCGATCTGGCCCGCGAACAGGAATTTGTCGTCGCCGGTGAAATCCCATTCCTCGAGCGGGAAGGCACCGCCGGTCAGGAAGACCGAGGGTGCACCCTCGCCGCCACCAAGGCGCGCTTCGAGCGTCGCCGCCGCGCCCTCGAACTGCAGGTCGCGGTCGAACATCAGCTCGGTCGAGAAGAAGGGATTGTCGAACTTGCCGAGGATGAGGTTGCTGCCGGCAAAGCGGCCGTCCTTGTCGAACGGGCGCACGCGGATGTACGCACGGTCGAGCCCGACCATGAACTTGTCGAAATTGCCGGTCAGCGATTCATTCGTCGAAACCGGGTCGCTTGGGTTGCCGGTGACGAAGCGCAGGCCGGCCTCGACCTTGTCCGACACCTTGGCATCGACGCCGAAACGGGCGCGGACGCGCGCGCGCTGGCGATCCTTCGTCGTCGCGCGCAGCGGCAACAGGTCGTCGACGAAATAGCCGCCATCGGCGTTGATCGCATTGATGTCATAGATCAGCGGCGTGTTGCTCTGACCGAAGGCGACATGCTCGCCCCGCACGCGCATGTCGCCCGAGAAGCGAAAGCGGCTGAGCCATTCGGGAAGCGCGTCGGGCTGGGCCCAGCCTTCCTGCCGGGCGGTCGCGACGACCTCCTTCTTCACTTCGTCGCGGATCTGGTTGCGGACCGCCTCGGGCACATAGGGCACACGCACGACGCCGCTGTTCGCCTCGGCGCGCTTGCGCGCCTCCGACAGCACCGAATTGGCGTCGTCGCGCGACAGCACGCCCTTTTCGACGAGGACGTCGAGGATATCGATCGTCGAGGGATCGGTCGGGCGATCCTGCGCGGCGGCGCCCTGCGGGATCGCGGCCAATGCAGCGAGCGCAGCGGTCGCGGCCAGGAGAGTCGGTTTAAGCTTGTGGCTACGCATCGTTGATTTTCCCTGTTCCTTGGTCATGGGTTTCACGCCTGATTGAGTTGGAGAGTGATCTGGTTGGGGACGCCCGCGGGTGGCGGCGTGTCGATCCGGTTGAGGCCGCGCAGCGTCTGGAGCAGTTCGGCCTCGAGATCGGCCGGACGGACGCCCGAGAGCCCCAGGATTTCCAGCTGCCCCGACCCCGAGACGCGGACCCGGACACGAAACTGGAAGCTCGCCTGCGCGAGGTTGGGCCGCTTGCGCAGTTGCCGCATCAGCGCGCGCTGGACGAGTTCGGCATAAGCGCGCGACGCGCCGCTGCCGCCCTTGCCGGTGCCGCCGATCATCGGGCCGCTGCCGGTGCCGCCCTGCCCGCGCGGACCGCCCGAAAAGGCCCCGCTGTCGCTGGTCGGGTCCTGCAGCAGGCTCGACAGGTCGCCCGTCGGCGGGTTGGTGTTCGCCGGTTGCGGCGGCGAGAGCGGGTCGGGCTGCACCGCCTGCGCGGTTTCGGCGACCTTCTCGACCTCCTCGGGCGGCTGTTCGGTGAGTTCGGGCGGCGGCGGAGGCGGCGGCGGCGGGACCGCGAGGTCGAACATCTCGACCTCTTCGTCGCGCACGCGCTCCTCGACCTTGTCGAGGCCCGCGAGCCACCAAGCGGCCAGCAGCAGCGCGAGGATCAGCGCGGCCGGCCCGGCGACCCGCCTGAGGTCGGGCGTCTTCCGGAGGGATGGAAAAGCGGTCATGGCGGTCCGATACCCCGCTCAGCCCGCGGGCTTTTCGGCGGGCAGGCCGATCTTGGTGATGCCCACGCCCTTCAGCACATCGAGCACCTCGACGACCTTGCCATAGGCGGCCTGCGTGTCGCCGCGGATCACGACGGGCACTTCGGGATCCTCGGCGAAACGCTGACGCATCTCGGCCTCCAGCTCGGCAGTCGTCGTCGGCGCGCCGTTGAGATAGAGGTCGCCCGTCGACGCGACGCTGATCGCCTGCGTCTGCGAAGCCTCCAGCGTCTGGCGGTTCGACGCCTGCGGCAGGTCGAGTTCGATGCCCGCCACCTGCGCGGTCGCCATCAGGATGAAGATGACGATCAGCACATAGGCAAGGTCGAGCATCGGAACGACGTTGATCTCGTCGTAAATGGCGTCTTCGTCTTGAACTTTAGCCATGAGCCCGGCTCCTCAGGCGCCATATTCTTCGGCAATCCGCGCGACGAGGGCGTCGGCGAACGAGCGATTAGCAGCGTTGATGCGCTTGATCCGGGTGAGGATCAGGTTGTAGCCGAACAGCGCGGGGATCGCGACGGCGAGGCCGGCGGCGGTGGCGAGCAGCGCCGCGGCGACACCCGGAGCAATCGCGTTGACGTTGACGTTCCCCTGCGCCGCGATCGCGGCAAAGGTGATCATCACGCCGACCACCGTACCGAGCAGGCCGAGGAACGGCCCCCCCGCGATCGACAGCGTCAGGATGACGAGCTTGTCCGACAGGCTGTACGCCTGGTTCGACGACACCGCATCGATCCGCGCCTTCAGCGCTTCGATCGCCGGCGCAGTGAAGCGCGCACGTCCGGCCTGCGAACGATTGGCAACCTCCTGCAGCCCGGCCTGATAGAGCTGCGACAGCGTCGAGCTCGGGGTCTTTTCGGCGTGCTGGCCGAGCGCGGCGCCATCGAGCTGCGCTTCGGTCGCATAGGCTTTTTCGAACTGGCCGTTCTCGGTCTCGATCCGCTTCAGGAGGCGGAACTTCTGGACCATCACGCGGATCGCAAGCACCAGCAGCACGGCACAAAGCGCGATGACGAGCCAGCCTTCGATCGTGACGCTTTTGACGACGGTCACGAAATAGCCGAGTTCGAAATGCCCGCTGCGTTCCTGTTCGGCGCCGAAGGTCACGAGGCCGCGGCCGTTGTCCGACCGCGCGACCGCCTGCACATAGCCCGCGCTGCGATCGGCGGCGGCGAAGCGCAGATTGTCGATCTGGCCGGCGAAGCCCTGCCCGACGACGATATCGCCCTGCTGTGCGGGAAGCGCGGCGCTGCCGGCGCCCGCCGGGGTGCCATTGACGAACAGTTCGGCGCGGCCATCGCTGCGCACGACGAGAGCGACATGGTTCCAGCTGCCCGGCTTCAGCGCCGCAGTCGAGGGGATCTGCACGCCGCCGACGGTCACCACCGGCGCGAGCCCGGCAAGCGCGATCGAGAAGGACCCACCCCGGTCGACGACGCTGCCGCCCCCCGCCGCGCCCGGCTTGACCCACGCCATGAAAGTGAACGGCCGGCCGCCGATGTTGAGGCTGCTCGAAGCCGCGATGCGCAGCACTTCCCTGCCGCTGAACGTCGCCGACTGGCCGGCGAAGCCCGCCGAGGTCGGGACGGTCGAAACGCTGTTGTTGTTGCGCGTGCGGTCCTTGACCGGCGAGCCAGAGAAATCGAGCGCGAGGATTTCGGACGCATCGAACACCCCGGCCGGATTGGCGGTCGAGGCGACGTCGCCATCATAATAGAGATGATAGGTCTGGCTCGATGCGGGGTCGAGGCCGACGCCCTTCACCCACACCGTCGCGAGCCCCGACTTCGGGTCGAAATTCTCGACATAATGGTCGACGCGTTCGCCATTGGGGCCCGCGACGCGCAGGTCCGATCCGTCGGGCTTCACATCGTCGAACGCAAAGGTCTGCGTCGACAGGCGGAGCACGAAGGGAAAGGTCGCCGTCTTGGCGTCGAGCCCCGCGCCATCGGCCCCCGGCTTCACAACGATTTCCTTGCGCACCGACAGATTGTCGTCGAGCCAGGCGGCGTCTTGCGTTTGCGCCGCAGCGGACATGGAAAGCATGCCGATCGCTGCCGCGATCGCTCCGAAAATCAGTTTCTTCATGGGTATTTCCTCAGTATTTCAAGCCGACTTTGAAGTGCGCGCGCAGGCCACCCAGGTCGTCCTGGACAGGCTGCCCCGACTTCGTCGGATCCGATCGAAATTGATAAGCAAGGTCGAGTTGACCGTAGAAAATCTTGTACAGGTCGAACCTAGTCGTCAGGCCGGCGCTTCCGAGCCAGAAGGACGATTTTTCCTCGGGAAGCGGGCTTTCGATCCAAGCGTAGCCGCCCTCCAGGAAAGCCGCGACGCGCCAGTCGATCTTTTCGGCGCCCGTCGGGAGCTTGTAGCCGAGTTCGAGCGAAAGCCGCGCGCCGCTGTCGCCGAGCACTTCGGCCTCGCGGTAGCCGCGGATGCTGCCGACCCCGCCGAGCACGAACTGTTCGTTCGAAATCAGCGGCGCGGGGGCGAGCTGCCAGTCGAGCGCCGCGCGCAGGTCGAAATCATTCTTGAGCTGGCGGTTATAGACGCCGCTGCCATAGAAATAGATGAAGCTCGCTTCGGCGCCGGCGCGCTTGCCGACCGATTCCTCGTTGACGTTCGGGGTCAGCGGATTGTCGGGAATATAGCCGAATTCGCGCTGGCGGCCGACGAGGCCGTCGAAAGCGAAGGTCGTGCCGATGCTGAACTCGCCATTCGATTGCGTGTTGCCGCCGAGCCAGCGATATTGCGCGGTAAACGGCAGATAGGTGACCGGCGTGTCGAAGGTCAGTGTCTCGCCCGTTTCAGGATCGACGAGGCCGATCTGGTCGAGATAATCCTTGTAATCGACGCCGAACAACAGCGACTGCACCGTCCCCTGCGGCGAATTTCCGAGCGTGCGCATGAAGCGCCCGCCGACGGTCAGGCCATTGCCAAGCACGGTCAGCCCGCCGACCGTCGCGACGTCGGTGTTCGAATTGACGATATAGCCGAGCAGGCTCGACCGGCCGTAGCCGAGCGGCGCATAATAGGAGCCCGAGACGACCTGTACCTGATCGAAATCCTCGGGCGCGGTCTGGAAGAAGATATTCGCGCTGTGTCCGGCCTGCCAGAGATTGTCGTAGTTCGCCGACACGTTGAGGCGAAAGCGTTCGGTCGAGCGGTTATACTGGTCGCTGACCTCGATCGACGCGCCCCACGGCTTCTTGTCCTCGACCGCCAGTTCGATGTCGACGGTCCCCGGCGCCGCGCCGGCCTTGAACTCGGGAGTGATCGTGCGCGTCGTGCGCGCGTTCGCCGATGACAATTCCTGCTGGAGCGTCGGCACATTGGGAACGGTGCCGGGCTTCAGGCTCGGCAGCGCGCCGCGAACCTCGCTCGGCAGCACGAAGTCGGCGCCCGTCACGCGGACGCGGCCGACCTTGCCTTCGGTGACGACCAGCTCGAGAATGCCCGAGCTGACGTCCTGTTGCGGGATTTCGACGACGACCGTCGCATAGCCGCGGTCGCGATACGCTTTTTCAAGCTCGCTGCGCGCGACTTCGACGTCAGGCACGCTCTTGCCGTAACCCGCGTGCGGCATCAGCACCGTCTGGATGTCGGCCGCCGTGAGGACCGAATTGCCGCGCACGACATATTCCATGACGTCGAAGCGAAACTTGGGATCGCCCGCCGGCGCCGCGGCGGCCTCGTCCTGCGCCGCGGCCGGATTCGCCGCACAGAGAGCAAGGACGCTTACCGCGGCCATACAACCCCGCAGCGGGTGCAGGGTACGCCCCGCTCTCAATTTTTTCATTCGAACCATCGCTGTGCAACGCCCCTCGTAAAGTCGAATCGGTCAGCCCGATTCGCTACCGGTGGTCGCTCCGCTAAGGTTTCACTATGACATTAGTAATACTAACCTTTTCGAGTAGATTTATATAAATATCTTACAACAAAATGCCCGGATCAATATTGATCCAGGCTGGATTTGAAGAGGTTATTATTTCTATATTTTAGATATATTATATTCTTGAGCCGGCCTGTGACGACCGCACTCCTGCGCCTTCCCGGAACGATCCATCCCATGATGCATCGAGGATCGCGAAAAGCGCGATGGCATCCGCTCTGCTTCGGGTGCCCAGCTTTTCCCGGATTCCCCGGAAATGGAATTTGACGGTCTCTTCGACGATCTCGAGCTGCTCGGCGACGGCGCTGTTCGTGAGCCCCTGCGCGGCGAGTTCGAGAATCTCGATTTCGCGACGGGATAGCGGCGTGCGGCCGCGGATGAGCGAGAGCCTTTCGATCGTCCGTGCCGTCAGCACGGTCGCGACAAAGAAGAGGTCGAGAAATGATGGTGGCAGGGCCCGCAACACCGGCGGAGCAGCGATCGCGTCGGCGATCGCAACGCGCCCGCCGCGCCCCCATACCGCCACGCTGACGCCGCCTTCTACCCCTGCCCTGCGCAGGTTCGCCATGACATCCCTCGCAAAGGCCGACTTCTCGCCGGGCCATTCGTCGCAGGTCCACACGAAAGGTTCGATCGCGCGGCGTGCGAAGCGCCGGACCGGGTCGCGCCCGTCAAAGCCGATGTTGCGCACGCGGTCGGCCGTTTCGCTCGCCAGCGTCGACCATTGAACGGTCTGGTTGGCAAGGTCCCCCGGCGGAATGAAGGTCAGGATCAGATCGGGCAGGCCCTGCCCATGCAGAAAGCAGGCGAGCAGGTCGAACGCGTCCTTGCGCGTCCGGACCTGCGCCAGCCGGCCCGACAGCGCGGGAAGTCCGGCGTCGAGCATTTCCAGCGGCTTCATGGCAAGACACGCACTCATTTCATTCCCCTCGCTCCGATGACGTTCGGGGGCCGGGAAATGCGAAATCTTTTTTTCGCGGTTCCCTAATTTCGCAGGATCGCAATGCCTCCCGGAAGGCGGGTGACCTTCATGCCGAGCGACTTTGCGATGTGATCGACCGCAAAATCCGCGCGTTCGAGGTGGATGACACCGCTGATCCGGACCTCGTTTCGGCTGCCCAGCAGGTAGACGCGCCCGGGGCGATAGCGATTGAGCTCGGCTATCACTTCGCTCGCCGGGCGGTCCTTGAACAGGAACAGATCGCGCTGCCATGCGGCGCCGCTTTCGGCGACGTCGCGCGGGGTCGGCCGCACCTCACCCGCCCGGAAGTCGAGACTGGCGCCGGCATCGACCGTGGCGCGGCCGCCCTGCGACACCACCTCGATCCGTCCCTCCAGACAGGCGACACGCATCAGCCCACCGCCCGACCGCATCGAGAAACGCGCGACCTGTGCGCGGACCTCGACATCCTTCGCCGTGGCGATCAGCCGGCGTCCCGGATCGCAGGTCGCCGAAATCAGGGCCTCGCCCTGCGACAGCTCGACACGCGGCGCCGCGGCATCGGCCCAGAACAACAGCCGCGAATCGGTGTTGAGCTCGGCGCTGACCTCGGGCTCGAGCCGGACGTGACGGCGCTCGCCCTTGCCTGTGCGATATTCACGCGCCCCCGCCGGGACAGGCGCCGCCAGGGGCACCAGCGACACCGCCGCAGCGGCGGCCATCGCAGCCCCGCCGCCAAGGAACCAGCGGCGCGAAACCCCGTGGCCGGCCGCCGGCAAGGCCGCGCCGCCGGCCAGCGCCGGCCCCAGTTGTTCCCACAGGCGGACCGCCTGGCGGAACGCGCCTTCATTCTCTTCGTTTTGCGCGCGCCACGACAGCAGCATGTCGAGGTCGCGCTGCGTCGCCTCGCCCGATTTCAGGCGCACGACCCAGCTACGCGCCATCGCGTCGCGGTCGGGCCATCGTCCCAGTTCATTATTATCGGGCATCGTCAACCTGGATCAGTCCTTCAATGACGAGACGGTTTTTGCCGGCCATAAGCGAAATCCTCCCGTTCTTCTTTTTTCAGATATTCGGCGCAATGGTCGAGCGCGCAGCGAAGCTCCATCTCGACCGTCCGCGTCGAGACGCCAAGTTCGGCGGCGATTTCGCGGCACGACCGTTCGTGGATGCGCACCGCGATCAGGATCATCCGCCGCCGTTCGGTCAGCGCGGCAATCGCGGCTTCGAGCTGCCCCACCGCCTCGCGATCCTCCGCCGTGCGCGCGACCGAGGGTGTAGGATCGGGGATGTCGAGCGCTGCCTCGATCCGGTCCGCCAGCGAATGGCGGTTCGCCGACCGGCGGAGATCCGTCGCGGCATTCAGCGTCAGGCGGAACAGATAGGCGGGCGCGTTGCGCACCGAATAGGATTTTTCGGTCGTCCGCAGTTTGACATAGACTTCGTTCAGCGCCTCGTCGGCTAGGTCAGCCGAACCGAGGCGGCGACGCAGCCGCTCCCGGAAATCGGGATAGAGTTGCATGAAGCGCTGCAGGAGGGCGAAGGTCTCCACGGCGCTAGCGGGCCGTCACGGGCGGGCGCATCGGCACTCACCCCCGGACCTGGAAGTCGATCGGCACATCGACCTCGATCGGTGCGGGCAGTTCGTCGGGCACCTGCGGCAGCGGTTCGGCGCGCCACAGCGCGGCGAGCGCCTTTTCGCCGACCAGGCTGTTCGGCGAACGCAGCACGCGCGCATCGACGACGCGCCCGTCACGCGCGACGCGAAAACGCAGTATGACGAGGCCGGCATCGCCGCGACCGATATGATCGCCGCGGCGCCGGCTATGCGCCGCGATATGCTTGCGGAGGATCGCGCCATAGGCCGACTTGCCCGCCCCCGCGAGCGGATCGTCCGCCAGCAGGCTGGCCAGTTCGGTGTCGAATTTCGCGTTGCCCGCCTCGGCCGCCTTGCCGCTTCCCTTGGTGCGGATGGCGACGTCGCTGTTTTCCCGCGTGACGGGCAGATCGCGGGCATCGATGTCGCCGCCGCCCGCGCGTGCGGGACCGGCAGCGGGATCGAACGTCAAAAGTTCGACCGTCATCGGCTCGCTGCCCGGCGCCGCGCGCGATCCGCCCGCACCGCTGCCGGCATAGACCAGGCTGAAGAGGATGAAGCCGCCCGCATGAAGGACCAGCGAAAGCGCGATTGCGGCCTTGCGCCCACGATCCTCCGGCGCGGCGCGGCGGCTCTCGCCGCCGATCGCGGTCGCCGCGTTCATTGCGCGACGATCCGCAACCCGACCGGCTGGGGCATGTTCGCCGGCGGGGGCGAACCGACCGTCATGCCATCGAGCAGCCGGCGCGCGATGACGAGCGCCTCGCCGTTGCTCCCGGCGCCGAAACCGTCGAGACCGGTGATCCGTCCGTCCGCCGAGAGCCAGACATAGAGCGTGAAATCATAGGACCGCGTGCCCAGTTCGCTCGACCGGCGCAGGAGCGCGAGACTCGCGCCCAGCAGCTTCTCGCCATACCAGCGATATTCGTCGTTGCTGGCGCGAAAGGCCGAGGTCAGTACGTCGATCTCGTCGAGCGACATGTCGGCGGGCGCCTCGCGCGATGCCGATTCGAGGATGATGGCGTCGGGACGCGTGAAGCGCGGAACCAATCCGCTTCCCTCCAGCATCTGCATCAACGCCTCATATGCGGTCCGCGCCTCCTGCACGGGGCCGGCCCGCTTGCCCTCGACGAGGCCTTCGGCGACGATGACGTCATATCCGTTGCGCTTGCCGAACTGGCGCAAGGCATCCGCAAGCGGCTGGCCGGCGGTTACGCCCCAGTCGCGCTCGCGCGCCGCGACGGGCCCGGCCACCAGCGCCTGACATAACAGCGCCAGTGACAGAGCGAGCGCGCGTATCGCCCGGCCGGAATGTCTCGTCTGCCCCATCTAGCTTGATCGACCCCGTGCAGAGACCATCGCCGAAATGGAGGCCAGTTGCGCTGCCAGTATTGCAATTTGGTGACGACCGGCAGCGATGTCGCCAGTGCCCGCATTATCTGCGCGGCGCCAATCCGGCAGCCTGGCGAGGACGGCAAACCCGACGGCGGCAGCGACCGGAAGTTTCCCGACCTCGGCCCTTGAAGCCGGGGATCCCGGGTCTCGAAAGGCGTGTTTTGGGCGCGAAGTCGTTGCTTGCCCGGCGTGTCCGGCGAATCCGGAACCGGAACCACATGGGCGGTTCAGGATAAATCGAGGCGAGCCTTGTCGGGCGTCACGACGAAGCGAGCAAGCGTATCGAGCGAACCGCCCGGCGTCTGCACGCGATCCATGACCTTGACGTCCGCATGCCATGCCTCCGCAGTGATGTCGTGAATCTGGTATCCGCGCTGATCGTTGAGCAAGGCGACGTTGGGACTGGCGGCGAGCAGGGCCTCGTGCCGCTTGAGCGGTACGGACGATCCATCGCCGCCCGAGGTGATCGACGTCGCGAGAAATTCGGTCGCTGCCGCGGGACCGTCGGGTTCGTCGTCGCGCACCGGAATCGTTCCGACCGCGTGAATATGCGCATCGCCGGTCGCGATCACGACGTTGGTGAGGTCGTGACGACAGATCGAGCGCACCAACTGCTTGCGTGCGCCGGGATAGCCGCTCCAGCTGTCCGGACCGGCACGCAGCTTGCGCGTGCCGTCTCCCGCCGTTTCGTATAGCGGCATGGCGAATACCTGCTGCGCGATCAGGTTCCAGCCCGCCTTGTTGCGAAGCCCTCGATCGAGCCACGCACGCTGCGCGTCGCCAAGTATCGTCGCTTCGGCATCGCCGGTGCGGCACGCGGTCTGGCCCGGCTGCGTGCATGACTGGTCGTCGCGATAACTGCGCGTGTCGAGGACATGCATGCGCAGCAGTGCGCCGAAATCGAGCCGGCGATGCATGACGATGCCGCACGGCCCGGGAAGTTGGGCGCGGCGGACGGGCATATGCTCGTACCAAGCCTGCATCGCGGCGAAGCGCCGCAAGGCGAAAGCTTCGGGCGGCGTACCATCTTGGTCGAAGGCGCTCGCCCAGTCGTTGTCCACCTCATGATCGTCGAATGACATGACGAACGCGGCGGCGGCGTGCGCCGCCTGCAACTGGCGGTCGCCCTTATACTGGGCGTAGCGGCGCCGATAATCGTCGAGGCTGTATATCTCGTCGCCGAAATGCGACCGGTCGACGATGCCGCCGGCGGCATCGCGCACCTGGAGATGCGGCGCCCCCGGATGGCCGGCGGTCTCGTAGATATAGTCTCCATAATGAAAGACCGCGTCGAGGCCGGCTTCCTCGCTCAGGTGGTGCCACGCGTCATACCAGCCGTGCGGATAGGCCTGGCAGCCGGCGACGGCGATTCGCAGGCGGTCCACGCCGACGCCCGCCGCCGGGGCGGTCCGCGCCGTCCCCGCCGTGCTGGCCTCCGCGCCATCGACGCGGAAGCGGTACCAATAGGGCCGGTGCGGGCGAAGGCCATCGACCTCGACATGCACCGCGTGCGCGAATTCGGGCCGCGCCACCGCTTCGCCCGAGCGCACGATCCGGGTGAAACGCGCGTCTTCCGATACCTCCCAGCACACCGGAACCGCAACCATCGGCATGCCACCATGTTCGGCAAGCGGGTCAGGTGCCAGCCGCGTCCAGATCACGAAGCCGTCAGGCCATGGATCGCCGGAGGCGACACCAAGCGAGAAGGGATAGCGCCGGAATTTCGGCGTCGCCGCCGATACGGACCCGAAACCGGCGAACAGCGCCATGCCGCCTGCCGCGGCGAGAAGACGGCGGCGATCGATATGGGGCGACATCATCAGAAACGGGCGCGCAGGCCGATGACGCCGCTCGTTCCCGCCTTGAGATAGACGGCGCTATAATCGTCATAGGGAGTCGCCGAACTGGTTACGGTCGATCCCTCGACGATGACGTTGCGGGCGCTGTTGAGCAAGTTGCGGATCGAGAAGAATGCCTCGACCCCCTTGTGGACCGCAACGCTCCCCGAGAAGCTCATATCCCAGAAATCGTCGTAGTAGGAGGGCGTGGTGCTGCGGTATTTGTCGCCGGTCCAGGCGGTGTTGAGATAGAGCTTCACCGGTCCCTTGCGATAGGAAAGCGAGATGCTGCCCATCTTGTCGGCGACACCGACGATCGGCACTTCGGGATAGTTCATGCTGAGCGAGCCGCGCACCGACAACCCGTCGAGCGGCGATGGCAGATACTTCATCGCATGGCTGAATTCGAACTCCCAGCCGCGGATGCTGATCGCCTCGCCGCCCACCGTGGTGGTGGTGCGGAAGGTGTAATCCGAATATTCGGTACCGGTATAGCCGAACTCGTCGGCGGTCAGGTCCTGGGTCTGGAACAGCCCTTTCACCTTGTTCTGGTACAGGTTGATCGCGACGACGCCGACCGGTTCGAAATATTGCGCGAGACGCAGCGAGATATTGTCGGAAATTTCAGGCTTCAGCCCCGGATTCGGCGCGCGAATGACCTGGTTGATATCATCGATAGACCAGATACCGGTGAGCGTGCCCACTTCCGGACGGCGGATCGTGCGGCTGTAGCCGAGTTGCAGGTCGGTGCTGGGCGTGAAGGAATATTTGAGCGACGCGCTGGGAAAGAAATAGTCATAGGTTCCCTTGCGCTCGACCTTCGGGCGCGAGAAATATTGATATTCGAGCCCCGGGATGGTGGTCGCCATGCCCGTCGAGGCGGAGACGGGGTAGCCCGCGGCCGCGACCTCCTGCGCGGAGAGCGCGTCCACCTCCAGCGCGGTGGTGGTCGTCTGTTCCCAACGCAGGCCCGCGCGCACCTTCAGCTTCTCGGTCAGCTCCGCCGTGCCCATGGCGTACAGCGCGTTTGTTTCCTCGGCGAACTGCCGGTTGTTGCCCACATTGATGCTGTACCACTCGCTCGCCGTCGTCGCGGCGGTCGCGGTCCAATATTCGGGATGCTGGCGGTAGAGCTCGAGCAGCTTGTAACCGCTCGGCATATAAAGATACGAACTGCCGTTCAGAGTCCGGATGTCGATCCCGCTGTCGGCGAACGACACCTGGTTGCCACCCTGGATTTGCGCGAACAGGTCCGCGGTCGAAAGATCGCCGACATAACGGTAACGATCCTTGTCGGTCTCGTCGCGATACAGCCATTTGGCACGCTGGTTCTTGAAACCGACCTTCAGCACCAGCGGCAGGCCGCCGACATCGGTGCGATAGGTGGCATTGAGAGCGCCCCCGCGCTGGGTACGCTTGGCATATGGACCATTGTTGAGGCGCAGGATCAGCGCCGACGGTCCCGAGAAGCTCGCCGGGTCGCTCCAGTCTCCACCGCTCAACTGCTGAATCTGCCATTTCTGGCCGAACAGGTCGCCGGGTTCGCGTTGCGCGGAAAAATTGCCGCGGGCGGTGAGCGCGCTCAGCACATAGGCCGAATCCTTCTCGCCCTGCGGGTCATAGGTGCTGATCGAGTCCGAATAGAAGAGGTTGCCGTCGATGGCGAGCTGACCGGTCTCGTAATTGAAGCTGGGGATGATCGTCTTGCCCTTGCTCGTCTTGTAATTGAGCGTGTTCTGGATCGACATGCTCGCGGCCGTCGCCGCCTGCTGGGTGGTGATGTCGAATAGCGGGTCGCCGATCACTCCGCGCGTTCGTGCGTTGGTGGTGAATTTATATGCCGTCGACGCCGCCCAGATGTCGGCCTCGTTGTAAACCGACGCGAGCGAGAGCACGAGTTCGTCGCTCGCCTTGAAGTCCATATTCAGCGATGCCGCGAGCCGCGAGATTTCGCGCGAGTCCTGTTGCGTCTCGATCGATGTGATCGCCAGCGGCTCGGGGCTGATCGCGGTGGGCACGTTGCTGCGGCCGAGCGTGACCTGCTCATGCTCGATATAGAGGTTCGACTTGCTGACGCTCGCGACCACGCCAAGTCGTCCGCCGAGCAGCACGTCGGAATATTCGACCTGCCAGTTGGGCAGGAAGCGCTTGCCGCCATACCCGCCCTCGCCGGGGCCTGTATGTTCGCGCGAATCCCACAAATTGGCGTGGGTGCTGGCACTCGCCTGGAGCAGGATGCGCCGGCCCTTGCGATCGAAAGCCCGCTTCGTCTTGATGTTGATCGTGCCCGCCGGCGCGTTCGCATCGACATCGGCGCTGATCGTCTTCGATATCTCGATCGAGTCGATCGAGCTCAGCGACAGCTGTTCAAAGCTGAAGGTTCGCGAGCCGGCGGCGCCGGTCATCGCATCGACGCCCGCCAGGCTGACGCCGTTCAGCGTCACTGCGGTATATTCGGCGGGAAGCCCGCGCAGCTTGACGTTGCGCACGGTACCGTCGCCGTCGCCGCCGGCATCGGTGTCGACGCCCGGCATGAACTTGATGAATTCGCCCGGATTGCCGTCGGCGATATCGCCGTAGGATTCGGCCGACAGGCTATTCTTGATATCCATCGACTGGCGCTGACTCATGATCGCGCGCGCGTCACCCTCGCGCACGCCGATGACGACGATCTCGTCGTTGAGTTCGCCACGCTCGTCGCCGCGCGTCATCGCAAAATCCTGCCGCGTGGTGCCGCCCGCGGAAACGCTTACGGTCGCGTTCTGGCTGGCATAGCCGATATAGCGGACGGTGATCGTGGCGGGTCCGGCCGGCACATCGGCCAGCCGATATTCGCCGCCTTCGCCGGTCGTGATCGACCGCCGGTCGCCGTTCGCGGCCGTCACCTCGACGATCGCGGCACGCAGATATTCGCGGGTGGCGGGGTCGATGACCTGGCCGGTGAGTTCACCCTTGCCGGCGACCTCGCGGGTCTGTGCGCCCTGTACCGCGCGGCGGGAGCGCAGAGTCACCACCTGCCCGTCGTCGCTCGCGATTTCGAGCGGTGTGTTTGCGATCATGCGACGGAGCGCGGCGCGCACGTCCATCCGCCCCTTGATCACCGGCGTTCGCACCCCTTCGAGGTCGCGTGCGGCCGCAACGATCTGGATTCGCGCCTGACGGGCGAGTTCGGGGATCCCCTTGACCGCCGGCTGCGCGGGAATGTCGAACTGGCGGACCTGTGCATAGGCGGGCGCCGAGGTGGCGAGCGCGACGACGACGGCGGTTGTGGTAAGTGCGAAACGACGCGAATTCATGGCTATTGCCCCCGAGATGCGGGCGGCGACCTCCGCCCGTTCGGAGACTGAGAGACCTGGGCGGCGCGCTTCCGCCCCTGGCTTGCGCAAATTATTGCTGCGGTGCGGCGCGATACAGCCGGACGAGGTTTCCGCGCTGCTCGACGCGAGCGCCGAAGACCGTTGCGACGGCGCGGCCGAAGCCCGCCGGATCGCCTGCGGCGAACAGCCCCGTGACCGGTTCGCGCGCGAGCGCCGGGTCGGCGATCTCGATCCGCGTGTTGCTGTAGCGTGCGAAGGCGGCGGCCGCCTCGTCGAGCCGTTCGCCCTCGAAGGCGATCTTGCCCTCGCGCCACGCAAGTTCGCGCGATAGCAGGTTGGGGTCGACAATGCGTGGCGCGGGCCTGCGCGCGGATATGCCGCTGGCGGGAAGAATGAGCCGCGAGCCGGGGCGCATCGTCACCGGCGCCGCGATACCCGGCCCGCGCAGCGCAAGCCCCCCGCGGTCGACCAGGATATCGACGGGCGCCGCGTCCAGCGCACGGATGCGGAACGCGGCGGAGAAGGTCGAAAGCCGGTTGTCGCGGGCATCGACGACGAAGGGGCGCGCGCCGCGGATGGCCGTGAAGAAGGCCTCGCCTTCGAGCAATTCGACGCGGCGTTCGCGGTCGGTATACCGCACGCGCACGCTCGTGCTCGTGTTCAGCATGACCGTCGAGCCGTCGTCGAGCGTGACCAGCCGCACTTCGCCGAGATCGGTATGAATCGCGCCCGCGGCGGGGAGAACGATGCCGAGCGTCGCCGCCGATGCGGCGATCGCGCACCCGCCGCCGGCCCAGCCCAGCATCTTGCGCCGCGTTATGGTGCGGGGTTCGCCCGGCGCGAAGCGTTGCGGGTCGAACTGCGGCCCCAGCGCGCTAGCGGATTCGCTGAGCATCGAAACGGCATCGGCGCGCAACATCGCGCCGCGTCGGCGCGAATCGCCGGCGAGCCACGCATCCAGCGCCGCCGCTTCACCATCTGAAAGCGGGCCGCGGTCGCGTCTTGCGATCCAGGCGGCCGCCTGATCGTCAATGTCTCGACTGGTTTCGCGTTCGCTCGTCAAGGAAGGCCATCTCCAACTCCGTTTTCGTAGAGCCTTCTGCCAGAGCTCTTCCGCCATCGCCAAACCAATTGATCAGGTAACGCAGCCCTCGCGAAATGTGTTTTTCGACGGTATTTTCGGAGATCGCCATACGCGCGGCAATTTCGCGCTGCGAGAGACCATCGACGCGGCGCAGCACGAAGGCCTGCTGCGTCTTGCTCGGCATCGCGGCGATCGCCCGCGCCAGCCGCCCAAGCTCGTCGCGGTCGATGGCGATCCGTTCGGGCGATGGCAGATCGTCGGCATGCTCGAGCGCAGCGACGTCCTCGACCGCATGAATCGGGACGACCCGCGCGCGCCGCAATTGTCTGGAGATGACCGATCGCGCCACCTGGAAGAGATAGGCGCGGGGATGGACAATCCCGTCCGGGCTATCGAGGTCGGCCAGGATCGCATAGGCTTCCTGGATGATGTCGTCGGGATCAAGACCGAGCGGTGTGCGGCGCGCCAGCCACCCCCGCAGCGCCGGCTCGTGCGGCAGGATGTTGCGAAGAAACCATCGCGTTCTTTCTCGGTCCGGAACGGGCACTGGCTATCCCTGGAAAGCATGGTCGGATCATACGACCGCCGTGAGCGGGGAACCGCGGACGGCACGGCCCGGCGGCGAGTCCGCGCTGCGTTAGGTGTGAAATGTGACAGCCAGCATTCAGAACGATGCCAATGGCATGACAGTCTCGTTCCGGATTCGTCACAGAAATGACACCTCAACCGACGCGGCTTTCGGGATCGGTGCCGACCGGCAACGGTCTCGACGCGGACACCCTTCATCGTAGCTGGCGGGGCTGACGAAAGCCGTCCCGTTTTCACGACGGGGGTCTGTCGCAATCCCCAGCCTATCCGCGCGGCATCAGAATTTCTTTCGCAGCACCAGCCGGACCGTCCGCCCCAGGGGATCGACCTCGTCGCGGCTGAAACCGGCGGGGATCGAGCCGTCGACGCGCGTCACGCGCCGGTAGCCGTTGAAAAGATTGTCGACGTCGACGGACAATTTGAAGTCGTTCATCACCCCCTTCCTCGATGGAGAGGCGAAGAGGCGGTCGGGCTCGACGAAAGCCGAGAGGCCGAACGTCGTCGGCGGCCTGAAAATGAAATCTTCTGCCGCTCCCCGCACACGCCCCGGGGCGCTCCAGTTGGCGGCCAGGTTCAGGCCGAGGCCGCGCTTGCCGATCGACAGTTGCGCCGAGAGATTGTGACGCGGTTGCCCGCCGGCGCCGAGCTGGTCGATCGCCGGCAGGCCCGGACGGACAAGGAGCATGTTCTTGAGCCGCCAGCGATGGTTGAGCGAAGCGCTGAGTTGCACCGGGTCGGCCCGGTTGCCGCTCACGAGACGGAAGGTGACGCCGGTCGTGAGATCGGCATCCATGTTGCGGGCGATATTGATGGCCCGCGCATCGACCGTCACCAACCGCCCTTCCCCGTCGCGCGTGACGCGCTCGGGAAAGGCGGCCTCGATGGCCGGCGTCAGCTCGGGAAAGGATGTCACGCCGCCGCGCGTCACCGACCGGCGATAGCCGATGTTGAGCGTCAGAATCTGTCCGAGCGGACGGATCATGGCGGCAAGCGACACATCTCTGCGCTCGCCCCGGAGAAGGGAGGGATTCCCGCCCGTAATCCACACCGGTTCCGCGACCTCCTGCCGCGCATAATCGAAGATGCGATTGACGACGGTCTCGACCGGCGCGTCGAGCTGCTCGAACGAGGGCCCGATCTCCGCATGGTCGATCGACCCGCGAAACTGGACGACCGGCCAGGGCGACCAGCTCAGATTTCCGAAAAAGCGCCGCTGCGCCCGATTGCCCGTCATCGTCTGCATGCTGGCCGACAGATCGACGTCCAGGTCGCCGAGCCAGTTCGCCTCCGCGTCGCTCTGCCGCGATATCGGCAAACCGAGCGACAGCTGGCCGTCGATCTGTCGCCGCGACACGGCTGCCGGTGCGAAATGCCCGGCAACCGTCCCCCCCCTGCCGGCTCCATGTTCGATTGCGGCTGGCACCGATAACGACATTCCACACGATCGGCCCCGCCGGCAGATCGAGGATTGCCTTGCGCACATTGGCCCGCACGCTCAGATTTTCGCCGCGCGTCCGGCTGCGCAAGGCCAGCAGCAAATTCTCGTCCCACGCCCCATAGGGATTGAAATCGGGATCGCCCGCATCGATGGACCGCTGGACAGCCGCGACGTCGACCCCGCTTTCCAGAAGATTGTCGGCCCGGCTGCGCGACCAGTTGACGCCGAAACTCGTCTGCCAGCCCCCGATGCGGCCATTCAGCGACAGCGAGGCCCCGAGCGACGTGACCTCGTTGATCGTGCGAAGCGCGCGCAGGCCGTCGAAGGGCCGCGTCAATATGATATCATCGGCGAAGGGCGACGAGGGATGTCCGGCCGGGATGATGATCGACGCCATGGGCAGACCGCGCTTCCCCTCGGTACGGCTCCGGTTCGCGTTGAGCGCGAAGGAAGCCGAAAAAGCCCCGATCGGGCGCGTGAGGCCGAGGCTGAGAACCGCAGCCCGCCGCGGCGATCGCAATGTCTCGAAGCGATGGGGATCGACCGGATGGCGGATGTTCGCGGTCCGCGCGAAATCGTCGAGGCCGGGGTCGCGCGTCGCGCCGGCCGGAACGGCGGCCACGGTCACGGCCATGCCGGCGGCGAGACTGAGTGCGGGATCGATCTCGCCTCCGCCGGGCGCCGCAACGAAGCCCATGCCATCGAAGAGGCCCCCACGCCGCGGAAGATCGCGAGCGGATTTGAGAAAGGCGCTGTCGGCATTGACCCGCGCCTGGACGTTCCAGCGGGTATCGCCATCGATCGCCGCGCGCATCGCCGACAGCGAACCGCCATATTGTCCGCCGGCCGTCGCGAAATCAAAGCCGGCATCGACGTTGAGGCTCGCAAAGCTCTTCTTGAGAACCAGATTGATGACGCGCCGGCCCGCCTGCTCTCCGTATCGCGCCGCCGCTTCCGGTTTCAGAACCGCCAGCCGCTCCAGCGCCTCGGCCGGATAGGACAGGATCGACCGATCAAAGCCGATCGGCTTGCCGTTGATCAGGATCACCGGTTGCGCGCCGCCTGCATTGATGAAAGGGGAAAGGCGCGCCAGCAGATCCTGCACGCTATCCGCGCCATGGCCCGCGATCTCATCCTCCTCGAACTCGGTTTCCGCGGCGACCTCGGCTTCGCCGCGCCGACTGGCCGTGACGACGATCTCGTCGCTCCTGCCCGGCACCGGGTCGGGTTCGGCACCGGACCGCGCCTCGCTTCGCGGTGCGGGCAATTTCGCGGTGGCCGTCCGGTCGGCTTCGGAAATCGCCGCCATGCCATGCGCGGCGGGCGCCGCCGGAGCGAGTAGCATCGCCAACGAAAAGGGGATCAGCCTTCGCGCCATCGAGAAGCCCCATTGCGCATTACCAGCGAAAAAAACGGGCGCGCCCGAAAGGCGCGCCCGTAGTTCGGAGAGGTGCCGTTCATCCGGACACGATCACGAAAGGCGGCTTAGCTGATGTCCACCGCGCCGGGAGTTCTCAGCGGAAGATTGCCGATGATCGTGCAGGCGCCGCTGCCCGGGGTCACTTCCGGCAGCACCGCATTGACGTCGAGGCTGTCGTCGCCCGAGCTCGGCGGGTTGTTGTCGTTGAAGACGATGTTCGTGATGTCGCCGGCACAATCGCCGGGGGTCGGTGTGATCACATAGACGTTCCGGACATTGAACGCCTCGTTGCCGCCGGTATTGGTATAATCCACCGCAAAGGGCTGCGTGATCGGCAGGATGCCCGGACAGGCGATGAAGCCAGCGTTGAACTGGATGCCGTCGACATTGCCCGGCGTGACGGCGGGCTGCTGGGTTTGCGTCGTGCTGCCGGTGCCCGGATTCACGACTTCGACCGTCACCCGGCAGGGGAAGGCCGGCGACGATCCCTTCTGGACCGTGACCGTTCCTTCCCATACCCAGACCGGCGCGGCGCCCGGACCCGGCGTCCAGGTCTGGGCGCCCGCCTGCGCGTTCAGCAAGGACAGCGCCGTCGCTGCGAAGATTGCCATCTTTTTCATCAATCATCTCCCAAATAACAGTGAAAAAAGCGCTTACAAGAACATCACCGAGTCGTGATGCAGTAAAATTTTGCCACTATTAAATTTGGAGTCAATTGACTCTATATATATTATTCAATCTGAATTCGGTATTCATTATACCATTTCGGATATTAATATAAACAATATTTTACTCTATTTTACATCTAGAATCTTTTTGAGACACTGAAACCGATGATGCGGGGATCGAGCGTAAAGACGTTCGCGCTGAGGCCGGTATCGTCGGCGTTGGTAAACACGTCGGTGATCGGCGCATCGTCGAAGAGATTCTTCACATAGAACTGGAAGGCCAGGTCGTCGTCCGGACGCGACAGCGTCACCGCCACATTGGCATTGTCCCATGCCTTGAGCCGGTCGTAGGCGGTATTGTATATCCGGGCGTAGCTCTTCGACTGGCGGTAATAGTCGCCGCGGAACGTCAGCTCCCAATCGCCGCCGTCGATGAAGAACGTATATTGGGCGCCGACGTTGAAGGTCAGCCGCGGCGCATTGGGCAGCTCGTTCCCCGAAAGATCGGCCGCGAACCCGCGCCCGCCGTTCGGCGCTCCGCTGCCGCCCTGGTTGATGTTCAGCCCAATGGTGTCCGGGTTATAGGGTGCAAGCGGATCGTAGGTGAAGCCGAACAGGCTGTTGTAGGGCGTGCCGCCCGTCGTCGCGGGATTGAAATCCCCGATCCGATTGCTGCCCGGACACATCGCGGTCAGCCCCAGCTGATGCAGGCTGGTGCGCGCGCTGGCCAGGATGCGTTCGACCAGCACCCGCGGCGCGATGCAGTTGGAGGGCGCCTGCAGCCAGGGGCGCAGAACCACCCAGTCGGCGTTGCCCTGCGTACGGTTCATCACGTCGATGGACTGCTCGCCATTGTCCAGCCGGGTACGCAGATATCCCAGATTGGCATCGACGCGAAAGGCCCGCGACGGTCGCCAGGCGGCCTCGAGTTCCAGCCCCCAGCTCGTCGCATCGAAGTTTTCATTATAGGCGATGCGATCGACGATCTGCGAAATCTGATAATCTTTATAATCATAGTAGAATGCGGTCGCGTTGAGCGTGAACCGGCCGCCGTCGAAGCTGTTCTTCGTCCCGATTTCCAGAGCGTTGATATATTCGGGTTTGAACGTCGTATCGAGCGGCTGATCCTGGACGATCGCGGGATTGATGTCGACGCGAGGCGGATTGGTACCGCCGCCCTTGTAACCGCGCGATGCCGACGCATAGATCAGCGTATCGTCGGCAAAGCCGAGGTCGGGCTTCCAGTCGAGTACGACGCGGCCTGTGAACTTGTTCCACTTCTGCCGGATATCGTCGAGGGCCGGATAGCCGCTGTTCACGCGGCCGCCGGTACTCTGGCCGGGAACGGCGCTCTCGGTGCCGCCCGCGAGCAGCAGCTGGCTGGGTATCTGCGTCGACACCTTCCTGTCGCTCGTATAGCGCGCGCCCGCAGTCAGCTTGAGATTGTCCGTGACATTCCAGTACAGCTCGCCGAACAGAGCCTTCGACTTGATGCGCACGCCGTTCTGGCTGAGAAAATAATTGTGCCCCTGGTTGTCGAGGCTGTCGAGCCCGTTGGGGTCGGTGTAAACGCACTCCCGCCCCTCGAAGCCAAGCGGGCACGGGTTTGTCGTGAGCTCGCCGCCCGGACCGCGGATGCCCTTGTAGAAATAGTCCGCGATGGCCGTGAAGAAATTGTTGAAGACATAATAATCGTCTTGCGATTTGAAATCGAGATAGTTGGCGCCAAGATTGAAATTCAGCGCGCCGTCGAAATCGGATTGCAGCCGAAGCTCCTGCGACCATTGACGGTTGCGCGACCGGCTGATGTCGATCGACAGGAGCCGGTCCGAACAGCCCACCTGCGGATCGCAATAAATGCCGTCGGGCGTCGGTCCGGGATAGCGGGCGGTATCGATCGGCCGGTTGAAGACATCGTTGAGCGGTTGCGAGGAATCGTTGAAAACCTGATTGGATACGAAGCGGTTGTAATCCTGCGACGAGTAGTAGCGGTCGCGCGCATAAGCGGTCTGCGACACCAACTTCAGCCCGTCCGAAGGCTCGAGTTCCATGTTGAGCTGAAACAGGTCGTTCTTCGCCCGGAACACAGGATCGTAGCTGGTCGCAATCTCCCGCAGATTGCGGGACTGCACGACGTTGCTGAACGGGTCGCCCGGCCTGATCATCGGAACCGCGACCGTCCGCGTGACGGGATCGATCCCGAGCGAAATGCCCCGCGCGGCGAGATAATAGGACAAGGCGTTGCCGTTGGGCGCGCCATAGGCCGCATCGTCATAGAGCGACCCGGGCAGGCAGCCCTGGCTCATGCGCCCCTGCGTCACCGGATCGGTAATCGTCACATTGCCGATCCGCGATGGGCCGGGGTCGCGCGTACAAAGGCTCTTGCCGGTCCGCGAACGGTCGTCATCCTCCTCGAAATGCTGCCAGATCAGATTGGCGCGAAAGCGATCGCCCGGTTCCCACGCCGCGACCGCGCGCGTCGACCATAGCTCGCGGCCGTTCACACGCTTGCCGGTGAAGCTGTTATAATCGAAACCGTCGCGGCTGGTCAGCGCGCCCGCGAAGCGGACGCCCAGCGTATCGGTGACCGGAAGGTTCAGCATGGCGTTCGCGCGCATCGACTTGAAGCTGCCGACCTCGACTTTCGCGAGCAGGCCGAAATCGGGCTCGGGAAGCATCGGTATCAGGTTGACCACGCCGCCGGTCGCGTTGCGCCCGTAAAGCGTGCCCTGCGGACCGCGCAAAACCTCGACCCGCTGCATGTCGAAAAATTCGGACTCGAACAGGCGATTGCGGACAAGCGGCGTATTGTTGAAGCTCACCGCCACGGCCGGATCGCTCGATGCCGACACCGCCTTGGTCCCGACCCCGCGGATCGAGAAATTATACATGCTGAAATTGCTCTTGGAGAAATTGACGTTTGGCACCGCGCGAAGCAGCTCGGACCCGCCCTCGATCTTCCGGTCATCCAGCGCCGCCGCCGAAAGCGCGGTCATCGCGATCGGCACGTCGATGATCTTCTCCTCGCGCTTCTGCGCCGTCACGATGATTTCGCTGTCGCCACCCGCCTGATCGGACGCCCCGACCGCGGCCGCCATCGGGACCGCGCCCGCCGTCTCGGCGGAGGCCTGCGCGACCTTCCGCGCAGGGCTGACGATGAAGATCTTTCCGTTGCGGCGAAAGGTCAGCCCCGTCCCGCGCAGCAATTCGCGCAGCGCGCCCTCGGCGCCGGAGCGATGCCGCAAGGCCTCGCTACGCTTTCCCCGCACCATCTTGCCGTCGAAAATGACCTGAACGCCCGACACCCGGGCGAAAGTCCGCAGCGCACTGCCAAGATCCTGGGCCGGAATATCGAACTGGTGTATCTGACGCGCCTCGGCATGGGCCGGCGCCGAAACGGCGACCAGCGCGCCCAACGCAAGACTTGAAAGCAAATAGTAACGCGCGGACATAATCCCTCCCCATTGTGCGAGGGATTGTTTTTTGGCCCCTCCGCCATTAAAACGGATGGACCGTCCTTTTGCGCCCCCGTTTCTTATCTTGGATCGATTTTTTCTTCGCTTGCCCCCGAAACTGCGGTCCCGATCACGATCCGGCCATTTTCCTCGCGGGCGACGAGCGGATAGAGCGAGGTCACTCCCCTGATGAAACTCTCGGTGTCGCCAGCGTTGAAAACGCCGCTCACGAGATGGCGGCCGGCAGCCGCATCGCCGATGGCGATCGGCGATGCGGCGTAGCGGTTGATCCGTTCGACGGCGTTGGCAAGGGGCATGTCGTCGAAATCGACCTGCCCGCTTTCCCATCCCGGCGAACGGCCTTCCGCCACAGGAACTATCTCCGCCGCTCCCGACGAAAGACTGGCCACCAGTTCCTGTCCTGGCGCAAGCTGGGGGGTGGGCTGCACGGTCGATTTGCCCGCCCTGACCTTGCCCGTCGCGGCCGCACGCGGAACGACCGCAACCTGGCCTTCGAACAGCAGGACGCGCAATTGGTCGCGCAGCAGTTCGACGCTGAAACTCGTGCCTACCGCCACCACCGCCTGCGAACCCGCGGTCACCGTGAACGGCCGCAGCGGATCCTTGGCCACGTCGAATTTCGCCCGGCCGCGATCGAGCGTAATTCCGCGCCGCTCGTCGGTGAAGGACACCGATATCCGGCTGTCGGCGTCGAGCGAAACGCTCGATCCGTCATCGAGCCGGACCACACGCCGCTCGCCTATTTCAGTGAAATATACGTCCGCGCCATGGCTCCAGTACCAGCCCGCCGCCGATGCCATCAGCGCGACAACCGCCATCGCCGCAAAGGCGCGGCGACGTGTCAGCCCGGGGGCCTCGGTATCGGCGCGCGCCTGTTCCATCGCGGTCAGCGCCCTCGCGCGAAGCGACAGGAAACCTGGCATTTCGGCAATGGCATCGGTTCCCTGCCACACCGCGACCATCTGTTCGAAATGCCGGGCATGACGCCGGTCCGCGGCGAGCCACTCGTCAAAATCGCCCTGCTCACGCGCGGTGAGCGGCCGGTCGGCGATCAGCAGGCACCATGCCGCCGCCTGCTCTTCGCGTTCGCCAGGGTCATTGTCGTTCTGCGGCGTCATCATGTCCGCTGCTCCATCCGGCGAGCGAGAAAGACGAGCGCACGCAGGATATGCTTGTCGATGGTGCGGATGTGGAATCCGAAATTGTCGGCGATCGTCTGCTTCGGAATATTCTCCACCCGGTACAGGATGAAGATTTGCTGCGTCGGTTCGGGAAGCGCCTGGATCGCGGCCCACAGGACCGCGATCGATTCGCGCGCAGACACGATCCGGAACGGGTCCAGACTGTCGATGCCCGCGCCGGCATCCTGCTTCACCATACCCGCGAAATTGCGGCGCGTGCCGTCGCGGCGCGCCCTGTCCGTCACCAGATTGGCGGCAATCCGGAAGATATAGGCGGCACTCAGCTCTTCGCTGTCCCTGTGCGAATTCGCCAGCCGCAAGAAAACCTCCTGAGTCATGTCTTCGGCTTCGGCCAGACTTCCTACGCGCCGCGAAAAGAAGGCGATCAGCGGCGGCCGGAATTTCCGGGTCAACCGCTCCAGCTCGGGCACAGGTTCCGCCGTCACAGCCCCCTCTCATCCGCCGTCTCGACACTAAAACGTTTATCGGCGAAAAATGCGCCCTTCTTTTTTCCCGATCATGTCCGGTCCGGCTTTGAAATATGGTCGGCGAACGGCATCCCTTGCCCGCACATTCCGGCATGTGCAGGTTGGTACGATATCGATCTCTTCCCGGCCCTGCCGAAGAACCCGCTGACGCTCAGACCGTCGGGATATCGGGGAGCGGCGTCCATTTCGTTCCGCCCGAACTGTTTTCCACCGCCGCTTCGACGAAGGCCATCGTTCGCAAGCCGTCTGCGATTCCGGGAAACCAGTCGGCCGCACCGGGCGGCGGCGGCGTCGCAGCGCCCGCGCGCAGGGCCCGGCCGAAGCTGCGGTACAGGTTGGCGAACGCCTCGATATAGCCTTCGGGATGCCCCGCCGGGGTGCGCAGCCGCGCCAGCGCCGTGGCGTCGAGCCCCGGCCCGCCCGCGCGGACCAGTTCGCTCGGCCGGTCGAGCCAGCGCAAGGTCAGGCTGTTCGGCTCCATCTGCGACCATTCGAGACCGCCCTCCTCGCCGTGGATTCTGAGGCGCAGGCCGTTTTCATCGCCCGCGGCGACCTGGCTGGCTTTCAGCATGCCGCGCGCGCCGCCCCTGAACCTCAGGAGCACCGACACATCGTCGTCGAGACGGCGGCCCGGAACATGCGTGGTCAGATCGGCGCTGAGAGATTCGACCGCGAGTCCCGAGACATGCTCGGCGAGCTGGAACGCATGCGTCCCGATGTCGCCGAGGCAACCGCCGAGCCCGGCGCGCGCGGGATCGGTGCGCCATTCGGCCTGTTTGTTGCCATCGCGATCGATCGGCCGGCTGAGCCAGCCCTGCGAATATTCGACCTGCACCAGCCGGATATCGCCGAAATCGCCGCGCGCGACGCGCACGCGCGCCTCCTCGATCAGCGGATAGCCGCTGTAGGTGAAGGCGAGGCCATAGAGCTTGCCGCTGCGCGCGACCGCCGCATCGATCGCGCGCGCCTCGGCGAGATCCAGCGCCATCGGCTTTTCGGACAGGACGTGAAAGCCCGCATCGAGCGCGGCGATCGCCATCGGCGCGTGCAGATGATTCGGGGTGACGATCGCGAGCGCCTCCATCCGCTCATCCACGGGAAGCCCTGCTTCGGCGGCAAGCAACCTATCGAAGGTCGCATGGGCGCGACCCGCATCGAGTCCCAGCGCTTCGGCGCTGCGCCGGTTGCGGTCAGCGTCGGTGCTGAAGGCACCGCATACCAATTCATATTCGCTATCGAGCGCGGCGGCCATACGGTGCACCGCACCGATGAAAGCGCCTTCGCCGCCGCCGACCATGCCATAGCGAATTTTCGACCGACCGTTCATCGCATTCCCTCTGCCAGAATTCATAAAATTGTTTGCATTATTCGCTTTCAACCGGTTACATCATCGCACCGGCTGTTGCCAGACGGGAGAGGATAATGAAATTTCTGTTCGCCCTGCCGCCGGCGGGTGCAATATTGATGGCCGCGATGATCACGCCATCGCCCATAGCACACGCCGGACCGGCCCAAGGGCCGGGCGCGCAGGCCTTTGCCGCGTGCAAGGCCTGTCACACGGTGGAAGCGGGCGGCAAAAGCGTGATGGGGCCAAATCTGCACGGGCTGATGGGCCGGCAGGCAGGCTCGGTCGCCGGGTTCAATTACAGCCCTGCGCTCAAGGCCTCGAAAATCCGCTGGGATGAAAAGTCGCTCGACGAATATCTCGCCGCGCCGACCAGGAAAGTGCCCGGGACGCGCATGGTCGTCAAAGTGGCCGATCCGGCGCGGCGCGCGGCGCTGATCGCCTGGCTCAAGGCCGAAACCCAGTGACAGTCAAAGTGACGCGAAAGGCCATCGCATGAAGGGTCCGGCTGTTTTTCTCGCGCAGTTCATGGGCGACGCGGCGCCCTTCGACACTTTGCCCTCGGCGGCGCGGTGGATGGCGGAGGCGGGCTATGTCGGCATCCAGATTCCGACCTGGGACAGCCGCTGCATCGACCTGGCCAAGGCCGCCGAGAGTCAGGACTATTGCGACGAGCTCGCCGGGACCTGCCGCGAGGCGGGGGTCGAGATCACCGAGCTGTCGACGCATCTGCAGGGGCAACTGGTCGCGGTGCATCCCGCCTATGACGCCCAGTTCGACGCCTTCGCCCCCGACGCGCTGAAGGGCAAGCCGGCCGAGCGGCAGGCATGGGCGGTCGAGCAGCTCCACCTCGCCGCCAAGGCGAGCCGGCGGCTCGGCCTCGATGCCCATGCGACCTTTTCGGGCGCGCTCGCCTGGCCCTATCTCTATCCGTGGCCGCAGCGTCCCGCGGGACTGGTCGAGGAGGCGTTCGCCGAACTCGCGAAACGCTGGCGGCCGATCCTCGACATCTTCGAGGAACAGGGCGTCGACCTCGCCTACGAGATTCACCCGGGCGAGGATCTGCACGACGGCGTGACCTTCGAACGCTTCCTCGCGGGGGTCGGCGATCACCCGCGCGCCAACATCCTTTACGACCCCAGCCATTATGTGCTGCAGGCGCTCGACTATCTGGCCTTCATCGACATTTATCACGAGCGGATCCGCATGTTCCATGTCAAGGATGCGGAACTCAATCCGACCGGGCGATCGGGGGTCTATGGCGGCTTTCAGGACTGGGTCGACCGCCCCGGCCGCTTCCGCTCGCTGGGCGACGGCCAGGTCGATTTCGGCGGGATTTTCTCGAAGCTGACGCAATATGGCTATGCCGGCTGGGCGGTGCTCGAATGGGAATGCTGCCTGAAGCATCCCGAAGACGGCGCGCGCGAAGGCGCGCCCTTCATCGCCGCGCACATGATCCGCAAGGCCGACAAGGCATTCGACGATTTCGCGGGCGGCAGCGATCCCGCGCTCAACCGCGCGATGCTAGGGCTGACCTGACGACAGGGCACACCGGATAAAGATAAAGTTCGAGGGGACGCAGGGATGACGACATTGCACAAGGGACGCCTGTTCTGGCTCGGCGTGCTCGCGCTGTTCACCGCCGCGGCGAGCCTTGCGATCCGTGGCGCGATCGCCAGCGGGCTCAAGGCCGAATGGATCGACCCGATCGCCCCGTTGCAGGCGGGCGAGCTCGTGGCCGCGGCGCTGGGCGCCGCTTTCCTGAGCTTTTCGATCACCCTGTTCGTCGCCAGCGCGTTGCTCGACCAGATCGGGATGAAACGGTGCCTCGCCGGCGCGGGACTGTGCTTCATCCTCGGGCCGCTGATGATCGTCACCGCGGGCCATGTCGCGGCGGGCATGGCCGTCTATTGGGTCGTGTGGGCGGGCATGCTGCTCAGCGGCATCGGCTGGGGACTGACCGAGGCGGCAATCAACCCGCTGACCGCACAGCTCTATCCCGAAGACACGACCCACCGGCTCAATGTGCTGCATGCATGGTTCCCGGGCGGAATCATCGTCGGCGGGCTCATCGGCTTCTTCCTGTCGGCGGCATTGCCGTGGCAGGGCATCATGGCGCTGGTCATGATCCCCGCCGTCGCGACGGTCGTGGTCGCCCTGACCACGACCTTCCCGCCGCCGCTGCGCGAGCAAAGCGGGGTCAGCTTCGGCGAAATGGTGGGCGAGGTGTTTCGCCGTCCCAGCTTCTTCATCTGGTTCGGCGCGATGTTCCTGACCGCCGCATCCGAACTCGCACCCGGCCAGTGGATCGACGTTGCGCTGTCGAACCGCGTCGGCATGCGCGGCATCCTGCTGCTCGTCTATGTCAACGCGCTGATGTTCGTCTTCCGCCATTTCGCGGGCCGCCTCGCCAACCGCATCTCGAACCCGGGGCTGCTGTGGGTGTCGAGCCTGCTCGCCGCGATCGGCCTGTTCATGCTGGGCGAGGCGCAATCGCCGGTTGCCGCGGTTGTCGCCGCCACCGTTTGGGGCCTTGGCGTCTGCGTGATGTGGCCGACGATGCTCGCCTCGGTCGCCGAACGCTATCCGCGCGGCGGATCGTGGGCGATGGGGCTCGTCGGATCGGCGGGCGCGCTCGCCAGCTTTTTCGTGCTGCCGCAGCTCGGCGCGATGTTCGATCGCGCCAAGATCGAATTCGCCGGGGGCCCCGAAGCCTTCGCACGGCTCACCGGCGCCGCGAAGCTGGCGGTCGAGGACGCCGCGGCATCCTTGTCCTTCCAGCGGCTCGCGATCCTGCCGCTCGTCCTGCTCGCGGTGTTCGGCTTCATCTGGCTGCGCGAGCGCGGCAAGTCGCGCGCGGCGCTCGCGGGCGAAACCGCATGAGCCTTTCGCGCCGGACGCTGCTGGCGGGAGGCGCCGTCGCGGCAGCGGCCGCGGCAAGGCTCGCGCATGGCGCGGCGCCGTCGAACGCCCCGCGCTTCTCGCTGAAATATGCCCCGCACGAAGGCAGCTTCAGAAGCCGCGGCGGGCGGCTTGAACAGATCGCCTTTGCCGCCGATCAGGGCTTCACCGCGTGGGAGGACAATGAGGCGGCCGCCCGTCCGATCGCCGACCAGACCGCCATGGCGCGCGCACTGGAACAGCGGAACATGGCGATGGGCGTGTTCGTCGCGAGCATGCCGCGCTGGTCCGAGTTCCGCCCGCTGCTGGGCGGCAACGACAATGGCGATCGCGAGCGTTTCCTCGCCGATATCCGGGCCTCGGTCGATGTCGCCAGGCGGCTGAACGCGAAGCATATGACGATCGTCACCGGCTTCATGGACCGCAAGCTGCCGGTCGATATCCAGACCGCGCGCGTGATCGACGTGCTGCGCCGTGCCGCCGAAATCTGCGAGCCCCACGGCCTCACCATGGTGATGGAACCGCTCAACACGCTGGTGAACCATCCCGGCGTCTTCATGACGACCGTGCCGCAGGGCTATGCGGTCGCGCGCGGGGTGAATAGCCCCGCGATCAAGATATTGGCCGACCTTTACCACGAGCAGATTCAGGCGGGGAATCTCATCAACACGCTCGACGGCTGCTGGGACGAGATCGGCTATATCCAGTTCGGCGACAATCCCGGGCGCAACGAGCCCGGCAGCGGCGAGATCAACTATCGCAATATCGTCCGCTGGCTGCGCGCCAGGAAATTCGCGGGCGTCATCGGCATGGAACACGGCAATTCGGTCGAAGGCCGCATCGGCGAAGAGCGGCTGATCGCCGCCTATCGCGAAATCGACGCGGCATGAGGGAGAGACGCATGAAGCATATCGCATGGACCGGGACCATCGCCGCCGCCATCGCGGCGAGCGCGCCGGTTGCCGCGCAGGAAAAGCCCGGCTTCAAGGATACCCCGATGCTGCCTGGCGGCCAATGGCATGTTCACGATTCCGACCGTCCCTATCCGGCCACGGTGGCGCCGGGCGATGCCCCCGGCGCGCCGCCCTCGGACGCGGTGGTGCTGTTCGACGGCAAATCGCTCGATGCCTGGCAGGCGAAGGCACGACCGTGGACCGTGCGCGACGGCGCGATGACATCGATCCCGCCACTGGGCGGCCGCGGCGAGAATGCGCTGGTCAGCAAGGCGAGCTTCGGCGACGTCCAGCTCCATCTCGAATTCCGCTCCCCCAACCCGCCGCTCCATAGTTCACAAGACCGCGGCAACAGCGGCATCTGGTTCATGCAGCGTTACGAGATCCAGATTCTCGACGGCTATCAGAACCCGACTTATGCCGACGGCACTGTCGGTGCGATCTATGGCTGGAAACCGCCGCTCGTGAACCCGTCGCGGAGGCCCGGCGAATGGCAGAGCTACGACATCGTCTTCGAGCGCCCGCATTTCGCGCCCGACGGCAAGCTGCTGCGCCCCGCCTATATCACCGCCTTTCTCAACGGCGTGCTCGTCCAGAACCGCCAGCCATGGCTCGGCGGGACGATCTGGCGCGACCTCGGCCAATATGAGGCGCATGGCGATGCCGCGCCGATCCAGCTGCAGGACCATGGTTCGCCGGTCTCGTTCCGCAACATCTGGGTGCGTCCGCTACCCGAAACGGCTGCGAGCTACGACTTCGAAGGAACCGTGAAATGATCATCGACCGCAGGGACGCTCTCGCCGGCATGGCGGCGATGTTCGGCGCGAGCCTTTTCGCACCGATCGCCCGCGCCGCCGCGGCGCAGGCGACGCCGATCAGCGGCGGCCCGCCCTCGGCGCCGGTGTTCACCACGCAGCAGCGTGCACTGATGGCCGCGCTCAGCGAGCGGGTGATGCCGACCACCGATACGCCCGGCGCGATCGCGGCCGGCGTCCCCGAATTCATTGAAAAGCTGCTCGCCGACTGGGCGTCGCCCGATGACCGCAAGCCCATTCTCGCGGGGCTCGACGTGATCGAGGCGCGCAGCAGGAGCGATTACGGGGTCGCCGCCGACAAGGCCACGCCCGCGCAGCAGGACGCGCTGCTGACGCTGGCGATGGACGGCAAGCTGGCCGGCGGCGCGGATTTCTTCGACAAATTCCGCCAGCTCGTCCTCACCGGATATTTCACGTCCGAGGTCGGCATCACCCAGGAGCGCGAATATCTGCCCGTCCCCGGGCAATATGACGGCGCCTATCCCTATTCCAGGGTCAACAAGGTGTTCTCGTCATGATGATCGGCAGACGGCAATGGATGGCGGGTTCCGCCGCGCTTGCAGCGACACTTGCGGGGGGGCCGCTCATGGCGCGAGGTACCGGCCCCAGGCCCATCGGCATCCAGCTTTATACCGTGCGCGAACTCTTCGCGAAGGACCCGATGGGGGCACTCGAACAGGTCGCGGCGATCGGTTATCGCGAGGTCGAATATGGCGGCGGCGGTTATGACGGGATGGACCACGCCGCGCTCCGCAAGACGATGGACCGGCTGGGGCTGACCTCGCCCTCGATCCATGTCGCCTATGAAGCGCTCGCCACCGATTTCGATGGCGCGGTCGCGATGACCAGGGCGCTGGGCGCCGACACGCTGATCGTCCCCTATATGGGCGCCGCGTATCGCAACGCCGAAAGCTGGAAGGCCGCGGTGGCCGATTTCAACCGCTATGCCGAGCGGCTCAGGAAAGCCGGACTGGGCTTCGCCTATCACAATCATGATTTCGAGTTCACCGTGAAGCCCGGCGGCACCAGCCTGTTCGATACGCTGATCGCCGACGCCGATCCCGCGCTGGTGCAGATCGAGCTCGACCTGTTCTGGGCGGTCGCTGCGGGCGAGGACCCGAAGGCGATCATCCGGCGCCTGGCCGGGCGCATCTACGCCTATCACGTCAAGGACCGCACCGCCGACGGCAAGATGACGAGCGTCGGCAAGGGCGTGATCGATTTCGCCGACATCTTCACGCTCAACGCCGTCGCCGGCGTGAAGCATTTCTACGTCGAGAACGACCAGTCGCCCGCGCCCTATCTGCCCGACATCACCGCCAGCTTCAGCGCGCTCAGCCGCCTCCGCGCCTGACCGATATTCGAGGACAAGACATGACCGACCAGTTCGATGCGATCGTCATCGGTTCCGGAGTCAGCGGCGGATGGGCCGCGAAGGAATTGACCGAAAAGGGCCTGAAGGTGCTCATGCTCGACCGCGGGGTAATGGTCGAGCATGGCGATTATGATTACGACGGCAAGCCGGCCTATGAGGTCCCGGCGCGCGACATGATGCCCAAGGCGCTGATGGACAGCGACTATTTCATCGCCAAGCATGGCTATGTCTCGCCGTCGAACCGGAAATTCTACAACAACGACCGGCTCAACCCCTATGCCTATGGCGAGGGCGAGAAATTCTACTGGATCCGGCCCGCCGCGGTCGGCGGCAAATCGCTGATCTGGGGCCGGTGGAGCTTCCGCTGGGCGCCTGAGGATTTCGAGGCGAACAAGCGCGAGAATGTCGGGATCGACTGGCCGATCCGCTACGACGACCTCGCGCCCTGGTACGACTATGTCGAAAACCATATCGGCGTGTCGGGATCGCGCGAGAATCTGCCGCAATTGCCCGACAGCCGGTTCCAGCCGCCGATGCCGATGAACATCGCCGAGAAATGGGTGAAGGAACGGCTCGAGGCGACATCGCCGGGACGCAAGCTGATCAACACCCGCCTGTCGAACATGACCGAGGACAAGGAGGATCAGGGGCGCAGCAAATGCCAGTTCCGCAACCAGTGCGGGCGCGGCTGCTCCTTCGGCGCCTATTTCTCGACGCAAGCGGTCACCCTGCCCGCGGCGCGCGCTACCGGACGGCTGACGCTGCGCGCCGACGCGGTGGTCTCCAATCTCGAATATGATCCGACGACCAAGCGGGTCACCGGCGTGCGCGTGATCGACACGAAGACGAAGCAGGCGGAAGTGATCCCCGCGCGCCTCGTCTTCCTCTGCGCCTCGGCGATGGCCTCGACCCAGATATTGATGAACTCGCGCATCCCCGGCAGCAGCAAAAGCCATTTCGACGCCAGCGGCACCCTCGGCCGCTATGTGATGGATCATATCTTCCGCGTCGGCATCTCGGGCGATATTCCGGGGATGACCGACTTTATCGAATATGGCCGTCGCCCCGGCGGCGTCTATGTCCCGCGCTTCCGCAACGTCGGCGGCGAGGAAGGCGTCGGCTTCAGGCGCGGCTATGGTTTTCAGGGCAGCGCGCGCCGCGATCCGGCACCGCCCGAAGGCTTCGGTGCGGCGATGAAGCACGGTATGCGCGCCTATGGCCCGTGGAAATTCGGCATGGGCGCGTTCGGCGAATGCCTGCCTTATGAGGATAATCGCGTCAGTCTGCACCCCGACAAGGTCGACCGGTTCGGCATCCCGCTGATGCGCTTCGACGTCACCTTCCGCGACAACGAGATTCGCATGATGGACGATGCGCGCAGCGAAGGCGAAAAGATGCTGCGCAAGGCGGGCCTGCTCAACGTCACCAGCGGACGCAGCGAACATGTGCCCGGCGATGCCATCCACGAAATGGGCGGCGCGCGCATGGGTGCCGACCCGCACCAGTCGGTGCTCAACAAATGGAGCCAGGCGCATGATGCCGCCAACCTGTTCGTCACCGACGGCGCGCAGATGGCCTCGATCTCGTGCGTCAATCCGTCGCTGACCTTCATGGCGATGACCGCGCGTGCCGCCGACCATGCCGTGAAGCAATTGCAGGCCGGCGCTATCTAGGACGGACCCGCGCGGGCGCCTCAGTCCAGAAGGCGGAAACGGATCGCCGCGCCGCCACCGGGCGCGAGCTTCAGCGAGAGCGTGTCGGTGCGCGTCACGATCCGCTTTTCGATCATCAGCGCTTCGGGATTGGTGCGGTAATCGGCACCGGGACCGTCGGCATAGATTTGTGCCTCATAGCGCTTTCCGGGCGCGAGGAAGGCCAGCGGCTGCGCAATGTCGCGCGCCTCCTCGTCGCCGACCGCCCCCAGATACCAGTCGCCCTTCCCGCGCTGCTGCCGCGCGACGACGACATAGTCGCCGATGACGCTCTGCAAGGTTTTCGACTGCTCCCAGTCCGCCGGCACATCGCGGATGAACCCGAAGGCGTGGGGACGCGCCTCGTAATTTTCGGGAAGATCGGCCGCCATCTGGATCGGCGAATAGATCACGACATATTCGGCGAGCTGCGTCGCGAGCGTCGATTGCACGCGGCGCGTCAATTCCTTGCCTTGCCGGGCGATATCGAAAATCCCGGGGGTGAAGTCCATCGGTCCGGCGAGCATGCGCGTGAAGGGCAATATCGTCATATGTTCGGGCGGGTTCGTCGGATTGCCCCACGCGTTGAATTCCTGCCCGCGCGCGCCCTCGCGGCTCACCCAGTTCGGCCAGGTACGGCGCAGCCCCGTGTCCTTTACCGGCTCGTGCGTGTTGATCGCGATATGCAGCTTCGCGGCGCGCTTCACGACGTCGAGGTGGTGACGTACGGCATATTGGCCCGCGAACCACTGCAGGCGGCCCTCGCCGTCGACCATCGTCCCGCTGGGGCGGACATAGCCCGTCTTGATCAATGACACGCCAGTGTCGGCATAGAGTTTCAATGCCGGGTCGAGCTGGCGCGCGTAATTTTCGATCGCGCCGCCCGTCTCGTGATGGCCGATCAGCTTCACGCCCTTCGCCTTGCCGTAGCGGGTGATTTCGGCAAGGTCGAAATCGGGATAGGCTTCGGTAAAGCTGAACTTGTCGCCATTGGCGATCCAGTCGCCGTCCCAGCCCCTGTTCCACCCCTCGACGAGCACGCCGTCGAAGCCGTATTTGGCGGCGAAATCGATGTAACGTTTCACGTTGGCGGTGTTGGCACCGTGCTTCGGCCCGCTGCCCCAGGTCGATTTCTCGAGGTGCATTTCCCACCAGACACCGACATATTTGCCGGGCTTGAACCATTTGCCGATATCGGGAAGCTTGCTCGGCTCGTTGAGATTGAGCGTGATCCGGCTGTCGGCGAGCGCACCCGGCGTCTCGCCCACCAGCACCGTCCGCCAAGGCGTCGTGAACGGTCCCGTCTTCCGGGCGAGCACGCCGTCGGGCCAGGGCATCAGCCACGCATCATAGCCGCCCGCCCCGTCGCCTTCGAGCAGCATCGACGGAAAATCGACAAGCGCCGCTTCGTGGAAGCTCAGGTAAAGTCCGTTATCGCCTTTCAGCGTCAGCGGCGTTTCGGCGAGCGTGATCCGCCGCGCGTCGCTCTGGCCATAGAGATATTCGTCGCGCTCGCCCCCCAGCCCCGGATACCACCACGCCTGATAGGCGCCGACGGTGCGGAACTGGCTGTGGTCAGCGACCACCGACACCGCCTGTCCGGCGGGGATCGCGCCATAATTGTAGCGGAAGCCGAGCCCGTCGTCGAAGAGGCGAAAGGTGACGCCGACGGATTTGTTGAGCGCCGTGTCACCCGTGAGCGTCACCGACAACTCCTGATGATGGTCGCGGACCAGCCGTTGTTCGCCCCACGGCTGTTCCCATGTCGTGTCGACCGATGTCCGCTTCGCATCATCGATCGCGGTGAAGCGCGGGTCGCCCTCGCCCGCGAAGCGCAGTCCGAGCCGCGACGGCGCGATCACCGTCACGTCGCCGCGTCTGACCTGATAAAGCGCCTCGCCATTTTCGACCGAAACGCACAGCTCCAGCACGTTTCCCGGCGACCGCGCGCATTCGCGCGCCGCGGCGGGCGGGGCCATCGCCAGCATCGACAGGCCGAACAGGGGAAGCGTCTTCAGGATCATGATGTCTCTTTCACTGGGGGAGGATCGTTATTTCCGGAACGCCGTCATCAACTGCTGCCGCAGTGCCGCGCGCTCGTCGGGACGCATCGCACCGAGCGCGCCGCGCAGCGCCGCGGGAATATGCGCTGCAGACACTTCGGGATCGCCGAACACATGCAGGTCGAACATCGCCCGCCAATAGGCGCGTTCGCCGGGCGGCAACCGACCGAACGCCAACAGCGCCGCGAGGAAGATGTCGTCCGGTTTCTCGACGCCCTTCGCCGTGTCGCCCCACCAATAATTGACCATCGCATTATAGGGATCGAGCGAGGCGACATGATGCCACCAGTATCTGGGGATGAAGATCGCGTCGCCCGGATCCAGCACCGCGACACGCGCAGCGGCGAGCGCGTCGCGAAAGCGCGGGAAACGATCATGGTCGGGATGCTCCGGATCGACGAGCGACAGCGGCGGCGGATTGTCGAGCGGGCCGATATAGAGATTGGCGACCTGCTCGGGCGGAAACAGCGTGAAGCGCCGCCGCCCGGCGATCACGCAGGCGAGATTATGGTCGCGGTCATTGTGCGTCTGCGTTTTCACCGCGCCGCCAAGCCACAGTTTCGGTCCGATATCGGCGGGGAGCAGGGGTATCGCATTCTGGCGCACGAAATCGGGGAGCAGATCGGCGAGCGGCAGCATCTGGATCGCGACCGTCGGCGCATTGTCCTGCCCGACCAGCGCCTCGATCCGCGCCAGCGTGTCGCGCAGCGGCGCCTGCCTTTTGGTGAAGGTGAATTCGCGCATGTCGGCGCGATAGGTGAAGCGGCCCGCGGCGCGCGCGGGCGCTTCCATCACCGGCACCGGCATGCCGCGATCCATTCCCGCGAGATAGGCGTTGAGGCGGCCGGGCGAATGCCGCCCGGCCGCCAGCGCGACCCAGTCGTCGAACAACCCCTTGATGACGACGGGAATTCCGGCCGCGACAAGTGCGGCAAAGTCGGCGGGCGCAGGGGCGCCGCGCGCGGCGATACGCGGCAACCGGTCGAGCGCCGATGGCGGGGCCGGGGCAGGATCGAGGCGCGCGGGTTCAGCCATGCGGAGGTTGCAATATCTCTGCCAGATAGGCGTCATGCGTCGGCTGGCGCAGCACCGCCTCGCGCACGAAACCGAGCATCTTGCGGAAATGCGCCTTCACCTCGTCGGGCGGCACGCGGTCGACCGCGGGGCGCCAGCTTTCGGGGGTGATGCCGTGGCCGGTGAACAGCGCGCGCCAGCTGTCGGGCGGCAGGCTCTCGTCCTCCTGCGGCGCAAGTTCGCCCCGCGCGCGGAAGAAATCGATCATATGCGCGAGTTCATCGGAAAGCGGCATCGTCCGTGCCCTGTCCCAGAAAGCGCCCGCATATCGCTGAAGGCTGTAATGCGCCGTCCCGAAATCGGCGACGCGCGCGAGATGCGAGCGCAGGATCCGGTTATATTCGGCGCGCCGCGCGTCATGGTTCGCCCCTTCGGCCGGATAGGTCGCGAGCAGATGCACGATGCCGAGTTGCAGCCCGTGCAGCGCCAGGCCATGCCCCGGATCGAAGCGGCAGACCGCCTCGCCCAGCCCGATGCAATTGCCGCGCCAGGGTTCGGACGCGACGCCCGCCGCGACCGGGCGGAAGGCGACGGCATCGAGCGCCATTCCGCTCGCCGCCCCGGCCGCCCGCTCCGCCGCCTCGTCACTTTCGATCGCGCTCGAAAAGATGTGGACGACGTGCGTGTGCGTCATGGCGGGGAAAAGGCCCGTCCAGCCACCCGGGCCGGCCCGCACCTCGGAGTGGACGGGAAGCGCCGCAAGGCGCGGCGCGAGCGCGGTCAGCATCCGGTCGCCGGGCGTCGGCATTTCCTCGAATGCGCCGGACAGCAACAGCCGTTCGCGCGTCAGGTCGGCGAACAGCGCGCTTTCGAGCCGCTGCCCGTCGTCCAGCACCAGCGCCGCGACGTCCTCCCCCTTTCTTTCGACCGCAACGCCCGCGGTCTTGAAAATCTCGACCCCCAGATGCCGCGCGATCGCCTTCAGGCTCCTTGCATAGGCCGCGGCGGGCAGATGATAGCCATAATCGCTGCGCCCATAGCGTTCGCTCGCCTCGTCGGGCAGGAACAGCCGTCCGCTCAGCGCCGCCGTCGCGGTCAGCGAGAAATCGTCGAGCCCCACACCAAGCCCGAAGTGGCGCGCTTTCACCCAATGCGGGAAAAAGTCGTCGCCATCGATGCCTGTCCCGAAAGCGCCATAGCTGTGAAGAAAGCCCGACTGCCCCGCCCCGCTCGCGTCGATGAAATTCTGGCCGAGCGTGAAGGCGCCGCGTGTCGTGCGGAGCAGCGCTGCCTCGTCGATGCCGATCTGGTTGTGCAGCGCCTCGATCGCCGGCAGCGTGGCATGAATATCGGCCGGTCCCGCCGCATCGGGCAAGGCGACCGCTCGGACCCTGACGCCCGCGGGCGCCAATGCGCGGCGCAAGGCAGCCGCCGCCAGCCACAGCGGCGCGTCGTGGCCCAGCAGCGTGATGTCGCGCGCGCCGCTCATGCCGCGCTCGCCGTGCCACCCGGTCGCGCCATGGCCCCCGATGCGCAATAGCTCGCGAGGAATTCGGCGTGCGGCGTCATGTCGGCCGCATTGACGGCGATCCGCGCCGCGAGATCGTCGAGCCGTGCCTGCAGATCTGCCGCCGACAGGCGATGGGTTAGCGGACTCGCCGCCGACGGCAGAATGCCCTGTCCTTCCAGGACAGAAAGCCAGCTGTCGCGCGAGAACAGCCCCATCCTGTATTCGGGCGCCGCCGCGCTTTCGCGGAACAGCGCAACCTTGTGCGCGAGGCTGTCGGGCAGCGTCATCGCGCGCGCATGGTCCCACAAGGGTTCGCCGACGCGCTCGTTCGCCGCATAGTGCAGCACCAGAAAGTCGCGCGTCCGGTCGTAATGGATTTCGAACAGGCGATTGAACTCGCGCACCATGCGCGGATCGACCTTTTCGCCGCGGCGCGGGATCAGCCTCGCGAGGTCGATCGTCGCCGCCTGGATCAGGAAGATGCTCGTCGATTCGAGGGGCTCGAGGAAGCCGCTCGCGAGTCCGACCGCGATGCAATTGCCCGCCCATCCGGCTTGCCGGCGACCCGTGGCGAAACGCAGCAGCCGCGGTTCGCCTTGCGCTTCGCCGTCGATCGCGGCGAGCAACGTACGCCGCGCCTCTTCCTCGTCGCAAAAGCGGCTTGAAAAGACATAGCCATTGCCGGTCCGGTGCTGGAGCGGGATGCGCCACGTCCAGCCCGCGCGCTGCGCCGTCGCACGCGTATAGGGGGTGAGCGGCTCGACCCCGGCACAGGGCAGCGCGAGCGCACGGTCGCAGGGCAGCCAGTCGCTCCAGTCGACCCAGGGCACGCCCATCGTCGCCCCCAGCAGCAGCGAACGGAAACCCGAGCAGTCGATGAAGAGGTCGCCCGCGACCCTTGCGCCCGATGCGAGCGTCAGCGCCGCGACGTCGCCGCTTTCGCCGTCGCGGACAACGTCGACGACCTTGCCCTCCATCCGGCGGATGCCGCGCGCGGTCGCCCATTTGCGGAGGTAGGCGGCGTAGAGGCCGGCATCGAAATGATAGGCATAGCTGTATGTCGAGCGGATCGATTTGGGATCGGTGTTCGGATGCTCGAAGCCGTTGGCGCGGCAGGCGGCAACCGCGAAGCTGTAATCCTGTAACGACCGGCCGTCGGTTCCGGCGAGCCGCGCACGCGCCCAGTGATGCTGGAAGTCGGTGCTTGTCCAGCGGCCGCCGAAGGTGCCGAACGGGTGGATGTAGCGCACCCCGGGACGAAGCCAGTCGACGAACTCGATCCCCAGCTTGATGGTGCCGCCCGTCTCGCGCATGAATTCGGCCTCGTCGATGCCGATCAAGTCGTTGAAGCTCTTGATATGCGGCAGCGTCGCCTCGCCGACGCCGACGGTCGCGATCTCGTCGCTCTCGATCAGCGTGATGTCGTAATCGGCCGCCGCGAGCAGGCCCGCGAGGCCCGATGCGCACATCCAGCCCGCGGTACCCCCGCCGAGGATCACGATGCGATAGGGCTCCGCCATGACCGTTTCGTCGCTCCCGAATGACCGGCAGGAAGCGGGGGCCGCCGTGGACGGACGGCCGCGCTTCCTGCCGGGATATCAGAACTTCACGCGCGCGCCGAACTGGAAGCGGCGGTCGACGCGGCCCCAGTTGGCGTCGCGGTACACCGGCTTCGCCCCGGGGGTCAGCGGCGTGTCGCCGAATATCTGCTGCTGATAGACCGTTGTCGTATCGAGCAGATTCTGACCCTCGACCGACAGTTCGAGCCATCTGGTCGGCGAGAAGCGAAGCGACGCGTCGAGGAAGCCGACCGATTTCTGGAACACCGGCAGGCCGATACAGCAGTCGAGATTGTTGGTCAGGAAACGCGACCGCCAGTTATAGGCGAGACGGAAGGCGACCGGTCCCTTTTCGTACAGGCCGACGATATTGAAGGTGTGCTTCGAAATGCCCGCGAGGCGGTGCGAGTCCATCACTACGCCGCGTCCGCCCGACACGTCGAGCCCCGCGCCGAAGCCGCCCGTGCCGCCCCCGTCGAGTGCACCCTGCGTCACGAGGTTCGAATTGCTGATCCCGCTCTGCTTGACGTGGGTGTAGTTGGCCTGCGCCCCCAGTCCGCTGAGCAGGCCGGGCAGGAAGTCGAAGAAGGTCTGGAAGCCCGTTTCGAAGCCATAGAGCTCGCCGCCGTCCTTGGTATTGCGCGGCCCGCGCATCAGCACCGTCTGTTCGGACCCGTTGTTGGTGAACACGCGCTCGAATTCGCCGTAAGCCACGGTGTTGCGCAGCTTTTTATAGAAGACGTCGGCGTGGAACGACGTGCTGCCGCGATAATGTTCGAAGGTGAGATCGAACTGGTCGGCAAGGATCGGCTTCAGCCCGGCAAATCCCGATTCGGCGCGGAAGACGAAATTATAGCCGGTGATGTTCCCCGCAGCGTCGCGGACGATGTTCGCGCTGTTCGCGGTCGCGTCGAATGACGGCGTCTGGATCGAAACGAAATTCCTGAGCAGGCCGAAATCGGGCCGCGCCATCGCCCGCGAATAGGCGAAGCGGATGAAATTATTGTCGTCGAGTCCGAAACGCACGTTGAAGCTCGGCAGGACGGTCGTGTAATCGGCCTTCAGATTGTTCGGCACGGCCGCGCCGTTGGCAAAGGCCTGGATCTCGGGCGTCAGGAAGCAGGCGGGATTGACGACATCGCCTGGCGGCAACGGCGTCCCGCACGGCCGGTTCAGCACCGGCGTGAAGATCGTCGATTGCGGGAAGCCGACATTGCCGACGCTGTCGATATCGGTCCGCACGATACGCACGCCGATGTTGCCGCGCACATTCATTCCGCCGAGCATCGCATTGTCGCCGCCGAAGCGCAGCGTCGCATAGGCCGCCTTCGTCTTTTCGGTGACCTCCATGACCTCGGACGGGGTGAAGCAGCCGACGGTCGCCTCGGTCCGGTCGCAGATCGGCGTCCAGCCCGGAAGGATCGGCGGGCCGACGTTCGAACCGCGCAGCCCGTCGACCAGCCGGTCGCGGTCGCGCAGCACGTCGCGGCTCAGATAGACGAGATCGCCATTGTCATAGACCTGCCCGTTATAGAAACCACCGCCAAGGCTCGCGGGGCCGAACAGCCCGTCGCCATAGCCCTGGAACGGCGCGCGCGCGCCGCAGCCGGCGGGATAGGGTGCCGCCGCGGTGTTATCGACGTTGAAGCCCGGGCCGTTGCAGTTCCACGGCGCCGCGATCGGCGTCCAGTTGAAGGTCGAATAGCGGACATTCTGGTTGCGGTCGGCATAGCGCACGCCGACCTTCAGCGAGTCGAGCCAGTCGCTGCCCTCGAAATCATATTCGGCGTCGGCCTTGAGCGCCAATTCCTCCGCATCATTGTCCTCGAGATGCGCCTGGATGAACGGGATCCAGTAATTGTGCGGATTGGCGAGGCCGCCGTCGGCATAGTTGATGTTTGTCCCGGGCAGCAGCCTGATGTTCGGCGTGCCGTCCTTGTTGACGCCATACTCGTAATCGGCCGCCGATCCCGTCGCGACGAGGATGTCGTCGTTCGTGGTTTTCGCCTTGATCCACTGCGCATCGAAATTGAGCCGGAACCTGTCGCTCACATCCCACTGGATGTTAGCCGACAGGTCGCGCGTATTTTCGCTGTGATCGAAATTGCGCGCCTCGTTCTGGAAATAGAGGCCGTTGCGGTCGGGAACCGCGCAGGCCGAACCCGGACCGCAATAGTTGACGAAGGGCTGGCCCGGAACGGCCGAGCCGGTGTCGATCATCTCCGCCGCACTGCCGAAACTGCCGCGCCAGGTACCATAGGCCTGGCTGAGCAAGGCCGATTGCAACATGCCGTCGGGACCGAAGGTAAAGCCGGCATTGCCCGTCGGCGTGCGCAGGATCGACGAGCCGACCGGATTGAACGCCGGCGTCCCGTAATATGTGCCCTCGAGGATCGCGTGCGACGCATTCTCCAGCCAGGCATTGTCATAGGACGAACGGATGAACTGCACCGTCGCACGAACGTCGCCGGTCGGGCTTTCATATTGCCCGGCGAGCGCGATGCCCTCGCGCGTTCGGTCGTAATCGACCTGCGAATAGCGGATGCCGTCGGGGATCAGCGCGAAGCCCGTTCCGCCGAAGGGATTGGCCGCGCAGCTGACATTGCCGTCGGCGTCCACCGGACCCACTGCCCCTGCCGAGCAATAGGTGCGGATCTTGTCCATGATCACGCTTTCGGTACGCGTCACCACGTGGCTGCGCGCATAGTCGGCCATCAGGCCGAAGCGGCCGGCGGGGGTGTCGAAGGTCTTGCTGACGAGAACCGAAAATTCGCCGTTCCACTTGTCCGAACGATCGCCGTAGGTCGCCTTGGCATTCGCCGCGATCACCAGCCCCGCCTCGTCGAGCGGCAGGCGCGTGCGCAGGTCGACGGTCCCGGCGATCCCGCCCTCGATCATGTCGGCGGTCTGGTTCTTGTACGCGTCGACGCGCGACATCAGCTCGGGCGAGATGTCGTTGAAATTGAGCCCGCGATAGCTGTCGGCCGAGAAGCTGTCGCGGCCGTTGATCTCGGTACGCACAAAGGTCAGGCCACGGATCAGGACGCCCGCGGGCTCGCCCGACGGGTGGGTGCTGTCGTCGGTCGACTGCAGCCGCGATACGGTGATACCGGGAACCCGCTGCAGCGCGCTCGCGACCGAATTGTCCGGAAAGGCACCGATGTCGGTCGCGGTGATCGAATCGACGACGGTGAGCGCGTCGCGTTTGCGATCCTGCGCATCCTGCAAGGCGGCGCGCACGCCGACGACGACGATCTCGTCGCCCGCGCTTTCCGCCGCATCGTCCGCCGGCGGCGCGTCCTGCGCCATCGCCGGCGACGCCGCCAGAAGTCCTGCCGCCACGGCCATGACCGGCAGCGACACGCCGGCCAGCAAACCGCGCCCATTCGCGAATCCCATGAGCCCCATAGCTCCTCCCCTTCCCATGCCGCCCCATTTTTGGGGCTTGGTTGTTCGGCGCGTACCGGAGCAGCGCCTGCATCGTTGTTTGCATGATTTTGCGTATTCTTGCAAGAATGGCAAGCACAATGTCCCGGGGCATGGGGACTCAGATTATCTATCTGTTATTCATATATTTTATTTCAATTCATGCGACATGAGACGCAAAAGCCGCTGACCGGTCGGGCGAATCGAATACGTTTGCATTGCGGAATATATGTGCAAATATTTGCATAGCCGGTCGCATCTGGCGCCCCGATTTCCATCCGAAGCGCTCAGTTGCGAGGCGGCGGAATGAAGAGGGCGGCACCTGCCCCGAGCGCGAGGAACGCCGCCGCGAGCGCCAGGGCCATCAGCGGCTGCCCGCCGAAGAGGTGGAGGACGAGCGGCCCCAGCGCGATCGCCGCGACCAGCTGCGGAACGACCAGAAAGACGTTGTGGATGCCCAGATAGACACCGACCTTGGCCGCGGGCACGGCGTTGACGATGATCGCATAGGGAAGCGACAGGATCGCCGCCCAGGCAATCCCGATCCCGAGCGACGATAGCCAGAGCCATCGCGGATCGGGGATCAGGACGAAACCCGCCATGCCGATCGCGCCGCAGACAAGGCACGATGCATAGGTCGGCCGTTCGCCGATCCGTCTCGAGATGGCGGGAAGCAGCAGGGCCGCCAGCGCCGCAACGCCATTATAGCCCGCGAACAGGACGCCGACCCAGTCGGCGGCCGCGTTGAAAGAGCCCGATGCCGGATCGGCAGCGCCGAAATGCGCATCCGCGACGGCGGGCGCCGCGTAAATCCACATCGCGAACAGGCCGAACCAAGTGAAGAACTGCACCACGGCAAGCCGCCGCAATGCGCCGGGCATATGAACGAAATCCTCGACGATCTGGAACAGTCCCAATGCGCCGTCGCCGCGAGCCCGCTTTCTTTCGGCGGCAATTTGCGCGGCGCCGATCAGCAGCGCCGCGGCGGCGAGAAGCACCACCTCCCACTGCCACCCGAGGAATATCGCCAAGATCAGTACCGCACCGCCGCCGCCGGCGAACGCCCAGCCGCTCCGCGTGAAACGAACGGCATGGTTGCCCGGCATCACGGGCGCCGTACCGGTGAACGGCACGACCGTCACCGGGCGCTCGCGCGTGAAGATTATCGTCCAGCACACCGAAACCAGAAGGCAGGCGCTGCCGATATAGAAGGCATAGCGCACCGATGGCGGCAGCGCACCGCGCAGCGCGTCGCCCGATACGCCGAACCAGTTGACGAGCATCCACGGAAGCGCGGAGGCGAACACGGCCCCCGCACCGATGAAGAAGACCTGCACCGCATAGCCCTTCGCCCGCTGCGCATCGGGCAGATTGTCGGCGACGAGCGCGCGCGAGGGATCCATCGCGATGTTGATCGACGCGGTGAGCAGCCACAGCGCGGCGATCGCCGCCCATAATGTCGAGGCGTTGGGCATGATCAGCAGCGCGATCGCGGTCAGCAATCCGCCCGCGAGCAGGAAGGGCCGCCGCCGCCCGAAGCGCGAGCGCGAATGGTCGCTGAGATGACCGATGATCGGCTGGACGATCAGCCCGGTGATCGGACCCGCGATCCACAGCACGGGAAGCGCGCCGACGTCGGCGCCGAGCAGCTGGAATATCCGGCTGGTGTTCGCATTCTGCAGCCCCCACACGATCTGGATGCCGAACAATGCAAAGCACATCGACCAGATGTGCAAATTTCGGCGAGCAAAAGCGCGCTCTTCCGTCCCTTCGCCTGAAATCGACGGCTTTGCGGCATGCAAATCTTGCATTCCCTCCCCCTGATTGTGCTAACGCTCGCGCGACGCCATGCACGGAATCATCTTATGGGCAGCAACAATACCAGATTGGAAGACTTGGCAAGGATGGCGGGAGTTTCCATCTCGACCGTGTCGCGCGCGCTCAACGACCATCCGCTCATCAGCCTGAAAACCAAGAAAAAGGTCTGGGCGCTCGCCCGCGAGCATAATTATCCGTTCCGCACCTATATGCCGGCCGCGCCAGTGGGGTCGGAGGGGTCGATCGTCGTCGTCACCCCGCATATGCACGGCCGACCGCTCCCTTTATCGCACCCCTTCTTCCTCGAACTGCTCGCGAGCATCGGCGAGGCGGCGCGCGCGCGCGATTGCGATTTCACGGTCAGCCATACCGCGCCGCGCGATATCGACGATCTGGTCGCGGTGATGACGACGAGCCGCGCCAACGGCGTCATCTTCCTCGGGCAAAGCATGCTCCACGACGGATTCAACCAGCTCGCCGACGCGAACAGCAATTTCGTCGTCTGGGGCGCGCATCTGCCGGGACAGAAATATCGCTCGGTCGGGTCCGACAATGTTCTCGGCGGCCGCCGCGCGACGCTCCATCTCGCGCGTCTCGGCCGCAAGGCGATCGCTTTCGTGGGGTCGAGCGACCCCGAGGCGATGCAGCGGCGCCAGGGCTATCTCGAAGCGCTCGAAGCGAACGGGCTCGACGCCGATCCCGCGCTCGACGTCCGCGTCGACTTCGGGTTCGAATCGGCCGAACGCGCCCTGAGCCAGCTCCTCGCCCGCGGGCGCAAGCTCGACGGCATCGTCGCGTCGAGCGACCTCATCGCGCTCGGCGCCATCCGCGCGTTGCGCAAGGCGAACCTGTCGGTGCCGAAGGACGTCTCGGTCGTCGGCTATGACGACATGCTGCTCGCGCGGCTCAGCACCCCGGCGCTGACGACGATCCAGCAGGATACGCTCGAAGCGGGGCGCCGGCTGGTGTCGCAGGTGATGGACCCGCATTCCGAGCAGTTCCTCGATTATCTGCCGACACATCTCATCGTCCGCGAATCCTGCGGCGCCTGACCGGTTTTCGGGGTAGCGAAGACCGCGCGTCTGGAACATTGTTCGCCCCGGGACGCTTTTACCGACGTGCCCCACAGGCGGAATTCCGATCGACGAGGAGCGAGACATGGATCGTATCGAAACCGAAGCATCGGGCGGCTGCCAGTGCGGCGCGGTTCGCTGGCATGTCAGCGCCGTGCTCGACACCTCGCATATCTGCCATTGCCGCATGTGCCAGAAGGCGGCGGGCAATTTCTTCATCGCGTTGATCGGCATACCCCGCGACGCGATCGTCTGGACGCGCGGCGCGCCGACATGGTTCAAAAGCTCCGACCAGGCGGCGCGCGGTTTCTGCCGGACCTGCGGGACGCCGCTCGCCTATGATTATTTCGAGAGCAGGCACATCAACCTGACGACGGGATCGTTCGACGATCCCTCGCAATTCCCGCCGCAGGTCCAGTTCGGCCTCGAAGGACAGCTATCGCTGTTCGAGGATCTGCCGATCAAGGGCGAGGGCACCACCGAGGAAGTGATGAGCGATCTCGTGGGCGCGATCAAGGCGAGCAACCACCAGCACCCCGACCATGACACGGAAGCCTGGCCGGAGAGCTGAGTAGCGCCGGGCGCGTCAGGCTCCCGAACGGATCAGGTGGTCGAAGGCCGAGAGCGACGCCTTCGATCCCTCCCCCATCGCGATCACGATCTGCTTGTAGGGCACCGTCGTGACGTCGCCCGCGGCGAAGATGCCGGGCTGGCTCGTCGCGCCGCGCGCATCGACCTCGATCTCGCCGCGATCGCTGAGCGCCACCGTATCGCCGAGCCATTCGGTGTTCGGGATCAGGCCGATCTGGACGAAAATGCCTTCGAGCTCGACGAGATGCTCCTCGTCCCTGTTGCGGTCGCGATAGCGCAGCCCGACAACCTTCTCGCCATTGCCGAGCACTTCGGTCGTCAGCGCCGAGGTGATCACCGTGACATTCGGCAGGCTGTGCAGCTTCGTCTGCAGGACCGCGTCGGCGCGAAGCTGGTTGTCGAACTCGATCAGCGTCACATGCGCGACGAGCCCGGCAAGATCGATCGCGGCCTCGACGCCCGAATTGCCGCCGCCGATCACCGCGACGCGCTTGCCCTTGAACAGCGGGCCGTCGCAATGCGGGCAATACGCCACGCCCTTGTTGCGATATTCGGCCTCGCCGGGAACGCCCATCTGGCGCCAGCGCGCGCCGGTCGACAGGATCACCGTCTTGCCCTTCACGCTCGCGCCGCTCTTCAGTTTCACTTCGTGCAGGCCGTTCGCGCCGCCGGGGATCAGCTCGGCGGCTTCCTGCACATTCATGACGTCGACGTCATAATCCTTCACATGCGCCTCGAGCTGCGCCGCGAGCTTCGGGCCTTCGGTGTGCTGGACCGAGACGAAATTCTCGATCCCCAGCGTGTCGAGCACCTGCCCGCCGAAACGCTCGGCGACGACGCCGGTACGGATACCCTTGCGCGCCGCGTAGATCGCGGCCGCCGCGCCGCCGGGACCGCCGCCGACGACGAGCACGTCGAACGGCTCTTTCGCGGCGATCTTCTCGGCCGCGCGCCGGGTGGCGCCGGTGTCGAGCTTGGCGACGATCTGCGCGAGGTCCATGCGGCCCTGCCCGAAGGGTTCGCCGTTCAGGAACACGGCGGGAACCGCCATCACCTTGCGGCGCTCGACCTCGTCCTGGAACAGCGCGCCGTCGATCGCGGTGTGGCGGATGTTCGGATTGAGCGCCGCCATGATGTTGAGCGCCTGCACGACGTCGGGGCAATTCTGGCACGAGAGCGAGAAGAAGGTTTCGAAGACGAAGTCGCCGTCGAGCCCTCGAACCGCATCGAGCAATTCGGCGTCTTCCTTCGGCGGATGGCCGCCGACATGGAGCAAAGCGAGGATCAGCGAGGTGAATTCATGCCCCATCGGCAGGCCCGCGAACATCGCCTCGGCGCGCCCCTCGTCGCCCCGGATCGCGAAGGACGGACGGCGGGCATCGTCGCCGTCGAAACGCGCGGTGACGAGGTCCGACTGCGCCGCGACTTCCTCGACCAGCGCGCGCATCTCAGCCGATTTGGGCGAGGCATCGAGGCTCGCGACCAGCTCGATCGGCCGGCGCAGATTGCCGAGATAGGATTTGAGCTGGGCGGTCGTGTTGGCGTCGAGCATCGGCATGGGGAGAGCCTTTCGGACAAGAGCAAGGGTTCGCCGCGAAGAACGGCGTCAGACATTCTTATGTTTTCGAGGGTGCAAGGGACCGGGCGAACGCCGCCCGCCCGGTCCCGCGAATCGGTCGGCTCAGATCTTGCCGACGAGTTCGATCGAGGGAGCGAGCGTTTCGGCGCCTTCTTCCCACTTCGCCGGGCAGACCTGACCGGGGTTGGCGCGGACATAGACCGCGGCCTTGATCTTGCGGACGAGTTCCTCGGCATTGCGGCCGACGCCTTCGCTGGTGATTTCCATCACCTGGATCACGCCGTCGGGGTCGACGACGAAGGTCGCCCGGTCGGCGAGGCCCGAATCCTCACGCAGCACGCCGAAATTGTTGGCGAGAACGTGGTTCTGGTCGCCCAGCATGTGATAGTTGATCTTGCCGATCGCCGGCGAGCTGTCGTGCCAGGCCTTGTGGCTGAAATGCGTGTCGGTCGACACCGAATAGACTTCGACGCCGAGGCCCTGAAGCGCCTGATACTGGTCGGCGAGATCTTCGAGCTCGGTCGGGCAGACGAAGGTGAAGTCGGCCGGATAGAAGAAGAAAACCGCCCACTTGCCTTTGGTATCGGCATCCGTCACGGGGACGAACTTGCCCTGGTGGTACGAGGTGGCGTTGAACGGCTTGATCGAGCTTCCGATGATACCCATGGGAGAGTGTTTCCTTTGATTGCTGCACTGCAAAATGATTTGCAGGCCGCCAGCTATAAGGACGGACGCGCGCACTCAACCCCAATTTTCCGGGCACACTTATCGGTGAAATCGATTAAACGCCCATGTTCGCGCAAAACGGCGATCAGCGGCAGATATCCTTCATCCCCGCGAGCAAGTCGATCACTTCGCTGTCGAAATCGTCGGGCGCTCCGGGCGTGATCTTGCGAAAACGGCGCGCGCAATAGGCGGCACGCGGGCCGAGGTCGGGCACGTCGCGAAATTTCAGCGCGGTACCCGACGTCCCGCCGACAAGGTCGGGCATGTCGGTCCACACGGTGCGCACCGTGAAGACGGCGCCCGGGCGCACCTCGGGCGGGTAACGCTCGTGCCGGCTGATGCACAGCGCCAGGTCATCCACTCGCCAATCGTCCGTCATAATCAACCTCATGGTTGTTACGCAGCGTTGGGCGGAGGCTATCACATAAGCGTCTTGGTGCGAAGCGCCCGATCGCGCGTGATGACGGGCGCGACGGCAAGCCCCGCGATCCCCTCGCTCGGCGTCAGGCCGAAGACGTGGCGAAACACGCGCGACAGATGCGCGGTATCGGCGAAGCCCGCATCCATCGCCGCAGTGCGGACAAGCGCGCCGCCCGCCATCTGCTGCGTCGCATATTGCAATGCCGACCACAGCTTGAACTCGCGAAAGCCCTGCCCCGTCGCCCGCCGGAAAGTGCGCAGCGCCTGCGTCCGCTCCATGCCGAGCCGACGCGCCAACTCGTCCTGCGGCATCCGCCACATCGGATCGCCATGGATCGCGCGGACCACCGCCGCCATATCGGGGGGCAGCGCCCGCGCGCGCGGCGGTGCGAGCCGATCGCGCAGTTCGGCGACCGCCGACGCATCGCCATCGAGCGCCTCGCGCGCGATATGCGCCAACACACCTTCGAGCGTCACGGCAAGCGGTGCATCGAACGGAAACGCCAGCCCGTTGAGATAAAGCACGTCGGCGCCGCGTTCTGCGAGCGCGACCCCGTGAATCACGCCCGGCCGGACGACAAGCACGTCGCCCTCGACACAAACGCGGCCGCGCTCGAGCCGTAGCGGGCCCGACCGGCCGCCGAGGACCGCCGTCACCAGATTGGCATGCGGCGCGAGCGCGCGCGTCCCCACCGGAAAACAGCTGGCAAGGAAGGGCGCGACCGGGTCAGGCATGCCGGCGATCATTCACCCGCCGGGACCCGCGCGCAAGGAGAGCGGCGGCGCATCTGTCGCGCGATCCCGGCCCGCGCGAAGGCCGCCTCCATCCGCGCGATATCGGGATAGACATGTTTGCTCACGACCTCGCCGCCGGCGTTGACCCGGATAACGTCGAGCATGCCGACATGCGCGACAAAGGCGGTGCCGTCCGGCATCGCGAGCGTCAGGACCATCGCCCAGTCGAAGGTCCAGTAATCGCGGCCGAAGATCCTTTTCCCCATGATCATGGAAAAATCATAGGTCGCGAACAGCTGCCGGCAATGCGCGCGCAGCGCCTCGCGCCCTTCGACTGCGGGCGATCCGTCGTGAAGACGGAAAATGGTATCGGCGGAATGCAACGACGCGATCAGGTCGACGTCCTTCGTTTCCCAGCCCACATGATAGCGGTCGAACAGCGCCTCGGTCGGCAGCGCCCGTTCGGGTTCGGCGATGGCGTGCATGATCTTTCTCCTTGTCCGTCACGACGCATTCTAGTGGCGCGCCGGCCGGTCGCGTTGAACAAACGTGCATTGCGCGGCGACGCGATTTCGGCTGTGGAGGCGCATCGGATTCGAAAAGGCGCGCCATGACCCCCACCGCAAAAATCCTCCTCCTCGGTTCGGGCGAGCTTGGCCGCGAGTTCGCGATTTCAGCGAAGCGCCTCGGCTGCCACGTCGTCGCGTGCGACAGCTATGCCGGCGCCCCCGCGATGCAGGTCGCCGACGAATATGAGGTTTTTTCGATGCTCGACGGTGATGCGCTCCGCGCCGCGATCGAAAGGCACCGTCCCGACCATATCGTTCCCGAGGTCGAGGCGATCCGCACCGAAATCCTCGCCGAGGTCGAGGCCGGAGGCTTCCATGTCGTGCCCTCGGCGCGCGCGGCGCAGCTGACGATGAACCGCGACGCGATCCGCGACCTCGCCGCGAGCGAGCTTGGCCTCAAAACCTCGACCTTCGAATATGCAACCACCCGCGAAGAACTCGCGGCCGCCTCCGCACGCATCGGCTTTCCGCTCGTCGTGAAGCCCGTCATGTCCTCCTCAGGGAAGGGGCAGAGCACGGTGAAGAACGCCGCCGGCGTCGACGCCGCGTGGGACTATGCCGCCGCCGGGATGCGCGGCGACCGGCTGCGCGTGATCGCCGAGGCGTTCATCGACTTCGACTACGAGATCACGTTGCTCACCGTCCGTCACAAGGATGGTGTGAGCTTCTGCCCCCCGATCGGCCATCGGCAGGAACGCGGCGACTATCGCGAAAGCTGGCAGCCCGCGGCGATGTCGGATGCGGCGCTGGCAGCGGCGCAGGATATGGCGACCAAGGTCGTCGATGCGCTCGGCGGCCACGGCATCTTCGGCGTCGAATTTTTCGTGAAGGGCGACGAGGTGATCTTTTCCGAACTCTCGCCGCGCCCGCACGACACCGGCATGGTCACCTTGATCTCGCAATCGCTCTCCGAATTCGACCTCCACGCGCGCGCGATCCTCGGCCTACCGATCCCCGCGATCGCGGTCCCCGACGCGAGCGCCAGCGCCGTGCTTCTCGCCGACCGCGACGCGGCCGATTTCGCGATAACGGGACTCGCCGACGCGCTCACGCAGCCGAACGCCGCAACCGCGGTCGATGCGCGCATCTTCGGCAAACCCGTCACGCGCCCCTATCGCCGTATGGGCGTTGCGCTCGCCAAGGTTGCGGGCGGCACCACCGACGACGCGCGAACAGCAGCAGTCGACGCGGCATCGAAGCTCATCATCGACTATCGATGAACCGCGCGGTCCGCCACAGCTCGGCAAGGACGCGACCATGTCGACCTGCCGGCGATCACGCCCTACACCGGGCAGGGGCATGCTCCATCGTGACCCGCCGCCGCTCACGCGGCCCAATATGGCTGGCAAGGAGACCCTTGGATGATGCGTGCCCTGTTCTTGTCCATCCTCGCGCTGCTGGCGGCTCCGGCGTCGGCGCAGGAATTGGAAGATTTCGCGTCGGGCTGTGCCGACGACAGTGGGGGTGATCGCTGCTCCGACGCCGCGGTCAGGGCTTGGCACGATCGTTACGGCCTTCGTCCCGTGGAAACGATGGCCGCCGACGGCACTATGGTGCGCCGGATGCTCTATGTCGATGGCTATGGCCTCGACGTGCTCGCAATCAGTGCCATCCGCGCGAAGGGCGCGCCGCCAGTCATCGAGATACGCCGAGCGCGGGATAAGGGTGGCGCGCAACCGACGACATGGACGCGCCCGATCCCCGAGAAAGCGTGGGACCGCATTCTAAGCGACGCCGCCACCGCGCATCGCCGCCTCGCGCCCGAAACCAAGGCAGGCGACGACGCCGCGATCTGTCTGCACGCTTGGGTGTCGCGCTTCGAAAGCGGCGATCCGCGCCGGCTCGCATCCTTTGTCGTCGGCCAGTTGTGGCTCGACCCCGAAAGCCGCGCCATGACCGCGTCAGCTTGCGAAGGCAGCCCGACCGAGCGCTTCGGGACGACACTGGCCGAGGTGGCAGCCGGCACCTTCGGCGAATGTTCGTCGCTCGACGCCGACCGCATGCGCAACGGCATCGCGCTGATCGAGGCCTGCATGGGCCTTCGCGGGGACACTCTCGCCGCAGGGCATGTCATGAGCATCTACCGCGACCTTTATCCCCTGATCTTCCGCGCGGAAGAAGAGGGAAAGAGCTGGCCCGACCTGCTGCGCGCCGATTTCCGCCTGGCTTCGCAGGGCCTCAAGGAAGGCGAGCAGGCCGATTGGGGCGAACTGCGGGCCCTGTTCGCCAAAGCCGACAATGTCTATTTCGAAGTCGAGGAGGCCACCGGTCTCGATGCCGACAGGGTGGAAATGACAGCGACCTTCCATTGGGCCGATCACGGCGCCGGCACAGGTGCGGAAAAACCCGAGCGTCATGCGAGAAAGCTTCAGATGATGTGGGTACGGCAGACCGGGGACTGGGTGGTCGACCAGATAAAGCTGGCCGATTGATCCGATCTGCACCCGGCGCTCGCTCAGGCGGAAATGCCCTGCTACACCCCGCGCCATGTCCGAAAAGAATCATCTCTATCTGGTCGATGGCTCCAGCTACATCTTCCGCGCCTATCACCGCCTGCCGCCGCTGACGAACCCCAAGGGGGTGCCCGTTGGCGCGGTCTATGGCTACACGACGATGCTGTGGAAGCTGGCGAAGGACCTGCACGACGCCGACGGGCCGACGCACCTCGCGGTGATCCTCGATCATTCGAGCCAGTCGTTCCGCAACGAGATTTACGACCAGTACAAGGCGAACCGCCCCGAACCGCCCGAGGATCTGCGCCCGCAATTCCCTCTCATCCGCGACGCGACGCGCGCTTTCTCGCTGCCGTGCATCGAGATGGAGGGTTTCGAGGCCGACGACCTGATCGCCTCTTATGCCGAAGCCGCGGTGCGCGAGGGCTGGGACGTCACGATCGTCAGTAGCGACAAGGATCTGATGCAGCTGATCCGCGAGCCCGCCGACGGCCCGCACGTCGACATGCTCGACACGATGAAGAATGTCCGCCTCGGATTGGAAGCGGTGAACGAGAAGTTCGGCGTTGCGCCCGATCTGGTCGGCGATGTGCTCGCACTGATGGGCGACAGCGTCGACAATGTCCCCGGCGTGCGCGGTGTGGGTCCGAAAACCGCGACCAAGCTGATCCAGGAATATGGCAACCTCGCCGCCGCGCTCGACGGTGCCGCGACCATGAAGGCGTCGAAGCTCCGCGACAACCTCATCGAGCATCGCGGGATGGCCGAACTGTCGCGCATCCTCGTCGATCTGAAGCGCGACTGTCCGCTGCCCGACGCGCTCGACGACCTGAAGCTCGGCGCGATTCCGCCGCTGCCGCTCAAGACCTTCCTCGACGAACATGGCTTCCGCTCGCTTTCGGCCAAGCTCGACCTCGGCGGCACGCCCGGCGGACCGCCGACGCTGCCGCGCGCGACCGCCGCGCCGGCCGCACCCGCCAGCGGCCCTTCGACCCCGACCTTGCCGCCGATGCCGGCGATCGACCGCGCGCTCTATGAGACGGTGACGACGATCGAGGCGCTCGATCGCTGGATCGAGGCCGCGCGCGCGGCACATGTCGTCGCGATCGACACCGAAACCGCGACGCTCGACAGCGTTACCGGCGAGCTTGTCGGGGTCAGCCTGTCGACCGGCCCCGGCCGGGCCTGCTACATCCCGCTCGGCCATGGCGGTACCGACATGTTCGCCGAAAAGCCCGAGCAGGTGCCGCTCGCCGACGCGATCGGGCGGCTGCACGCACTTTTCGCCGACGAGGCGGTGCTGAAGGTCGGGCACAATCTCAAATATGATATCGGCGTGCTCGCACAGCATGGCATCACCGTCGCGCCCTATGACGACACGCTGGTGATGAGTTTCGCGCTCGATGCAGGCAAGCATCAGCACGGGCTCGACGAACTGGCGAAGCTCCACCTCGACCATGTCTGCATCTCGTTCAAGGAAGTGTGCGGGACGGGCAAGTCGCAGATCAGCTTCGCCGAAGTGCCGCTCGACCGCGCGACGCAATATGCCGCCGAGGATGCCGAGGTCGCGTGGCGCCTCTGGAAGCTTCTGAAGCTCCGCCTCCCCGTCGAGGGCGGAACGCGCGTCTACGAGATGGTCGACCGCCCGCTCGCCGCCGTCGTCGAGGGAATGGAGCGCGCCGGCATCATGGTCGACCGCGACTATCTCGCGCGCCTGTCGGGCGAATTCGCGAACGACATGCTGCGCATGGAGGGCGAAATTCACGAGGAGGCGGGGCAGCCCTTCGCGATCGGCAGCCCCAAGCAGCTCGGCGAGATCCTCTTCGACAAGATGGGCCTCAAGGGGGGACGCAAGGGCAAGTCGGGCGACTGGTCGACCGACCAGAGCGAGCTCGAGCGGCTCGAACGCGACGGCGTGTCCATCGCGCGCAAGATACTGGAATGGCGGCAGCTCGCGAAGCTGAAGTCGACCTATACCGACGCGCTGCAGCAACAGATCAACGCGAGGACCGGACGCGTCCACACCAGCTACAGCCTCGTCGGCGCGCAGACCGGACGGCTGTCGTCGACCGACCCGAACCTCCAGAATATCCCGATCCGCACCGAGACCGGGCGCCAGATCCGCGACGCCTTCATCGCCGCGCCGGGGCATGTTCTGCTCGCCGCCGACTATAGCCAGATCGAGCTCCGCCTCGCGGCGCATATGGCCGACGTCCCCGAACTCAAGGAGGCTTTTGCCCGCGGCGACGACATTCATGCCGCGACCGCGATCGAATTGTTCGGCGAGGTCAACCGCGACACGCGCGGCAAGGCGAAGACGGTCAATTTCTCGATTCTCTACGGCATCTCGCGCTGGGGCCTCGCGGGCCGGCTCGAAGTGACGCCCGACGAGGCGCAGGCGCTGATCGCCCGTTATTTCGAGCGCTTTCCGGGGATCAGCGACTATATCACCGACACGCTCGAGAATGCACGGGCGAAGGGCTACACCGAGACGCTGTTCGGCCGCAAGACATGGTTCCCGCGCATCAAGGCGGCGAACCAGAACGAGCGCGCGGGCAGCGAACGCGCCGCGATCAACGCACCGATCCAGGGCACCAGCGCCGACCTCATCAAGCGCGCGATGGCGCGGATGCCCAAAGCCCTCGAGGACGCCGGCCTCTCCGACGTCCGGATGCTGCTCCAGGTCCACGACGAGCTGGTGTTCGAGGCACCCGGGGACAAGGCGGCCGCGGCGGGCGAAGTGATCCGCACGGTGATGATGGGTGCGGCCGAGCCGGCGCTCCGATTGTCGGTCCCGCTCGAGGTCGAGGTGGGCACCGGCAGGAGCTGGGGCGAAGCGCATTGATCGCCGCATTGCTGCTCGCCGCGGCGCTCGTCGCCGATCCGGTCGCCGCGCCGTCCGCCGCCGCACCGGCGGCCGCGCCCGCGCGCGCCGCCCCGATCGCCGACACCGATCTGCGCGAATTCGCGGCGATCGCAGGCCGCAAGGTCGTCGGCCGCGCGGTCGGCGGCCCCTATGCGAACGCCGACAAGGTGCTGCTGATCGCGCGCGACGACAAGGGCTATCCGGCCGTCGCCGCGAGCATGGGCTTTCCCGTGCGCCAGTCGCTTCCCGCGCCGCCCGCCACGACGCTGGCGGTCATCCGCGTCCACCAGCGCTACGAAACGACGATCCCGGGCCCGACCGCGGACGACCTCGCCTTCGTCGCCGCGAACAGGCTGCCGCTGTTCGTCATCGGCGAATGGGCGCGCCCCGCGCCGATGTGGGAAGTCGCATGGGTCGACGACGCCGTCCGTTTCCGCACGATCGGCGAGGTCGGCGAGATCGGGCCCTGGCGGGACTGACGCACCTGTTTCGGTGCGGACCGAAACGGTTGTCGCCGACACCCCCGCGCGTGCCAGTTCGACCGGGAGCCACAGCAGCAGCAATGCGCCCGCGACGGCCAGCCAGTCGGTCGCACCGGCCGGGACATTCGCCTTGATCGCCCGACCGACCGCCGAATCGCACGCTCGCGCGGTTGAACGGCGCAGTTCCACGCCGCGCCGAACGCGCCGCCCTTTCGCAACGATCACTTTGCCTCTATGACGCGCCGATGACATCCGGCCGTCATTTTTGTGACGGCCGGCAGCAAAGGGTCCGCATGAGCAAGTTCGAACCCGTCGCCAAGGCGCCGGTCCGCATCCAGCAGAACATC
>NZ_JAEMQX010000005.1:93087-97997 GCF_016463645.1 Sphingopyxis sp.
CATGAGCAAGTTCGAACCCGTCGCCAAGGCGCCGGTCCGCATCCAGCAGAACATCCTCGCGCGCAGCGAGCGCCGTCTTCTCAACTGGCTCTGCGCGCGCCTTCCCCGATGGGTCACGCCCGACCAGCTCACCGTGCTCGGCTTCGCGGGCGCCGCGCTCGTCGCGTCGGGTTATCTGCTGAGCTGGTTCGACAGCGAATGGCTCGGCCTGTCGCTCGTGGGCTATATCGTCAACTGGTTCGGCGACTCGCTCGACGGCAGCCTCGCGCGCTGGCGCGGCATCGAACGGCCCAATTACGGCTATTTCGTCGATCACAGCGTCGATGCGCTCGCGACGCTGCTGATGATCAGCGCGATCGGGATGAGCCCCTATATGCGGCTCGACGTCGCGCTGATGGGGGTGATCGGCTATTTCCTGCTCTCGATCCACACCTTCATTTCGGCGAAGATCCTCGGCGAATTCCGCCTCTCCTACATGGCCGGAGGGCCGACCGAGCTCAGGCTGATGCTGATGGCGATGACCGTGCTCATGCCGATCGTCGGCGGCCGCGACATAAGCGGCACCAATTTCTCGCCCTTCGACCTGTTCGGGCTGGTCGTCGCGAGCATCCTCGTCACGCTGTTCGTCGTCCAGACCTCGGCGACCGCCCGGATGCTGCGCCGCCGGGGGAACTGATTCCTTCTCAGCGCCGCTCGCGCGCCTGCGGATAGGTGCCCAGCAGCCGCAGCGACTTGGTCTGGAAATCGAGCTCCTCGAGCGCTCGGTCGATCCGCTCGTCGCCGGGTGCCCCCACGATGTCGCAATAGAATTGCGTCGCGGCGAAGCTGTCGCCGGTCTGATAGCTTTCGAGCTTGGTCATGTTGACGCCGTTGGTCGCGAAGCCGCCCAGCGCCTTGTAGAGCGCGGCGGGAATATTCTTCACCTCGAACATGAAGGTCGTCATCAGCGGCCCCTCGACCGCGGCGAAATCGGTCAGCGGTTCGCGCGCAAGCACGACAAAGCGCGTCGTGTTGTGTTCGGCGTCCTCCATCCCGGTGCCGTGGAGCGTCAGGCCATAGATTTCGGCGGCATGCGGCGGTGCGAGCGCGGCGAGCCCGACCTCCTCGCTGTCGGCGACCCATGCCGCCGCGCCCGCGGTGTCGCTGTGCGCGACCGGCGCGATATTGTTGGCTCGGAGCCAGTGGCGGCACTGCCCCAGGGCCTGCTCGTGGCTCATCGCACGCGTCACGGGCCCGAGATCGCGGCTCATCAGACCGTAACGGATCGGCAGGAAATGCTCGCCGACGATCGACAGGCCGGATTCGGGCAGCAGGAAGTGGATATCGGCGACGCGGCCGTGCAGACTGTTCTCGATCGGAATGATCGCGCGGTCGACGCGGCCTTCGCGCACCGCATCGATCGCATCCTCGAACGCATAGCAGGGCATCGGCAGCGAATCCGGATCATATTCGCGTGCGGCAAGATCGCTGTTCGCGCCCGGCGCGCCCTGGAATGCCAGTCCGCGCGCCGGCTCGGCCAGCGCCGCGCGGCGCATTTCGTCGACCAGATGCTGCGCCGAAGCCGAATAACTTCCCATCGATTGCCTTCCCACGGTGGAGCCGCGGCGCATAGCCGCCCGCCCCTTTGCGCGCAACCGGGCGCAATCCATTCCCTCGCGCGATTTCATCCCCTTGCGCCGCCGTCGCGCCGCCAGTAAGGGAGCGTCCAAATCAAAGATGCGCCCGGCACGCGGGCGTCAGCTAACGGGGCTGCTACGCATGGACAATCGCAACAACACTATTGCCGGCTGGGTATTGTTTGCCGGCATCTGCGCGCTGGGCCTGACCATCGGGTCGCAGATGTTGTTCGCAACCCACGCCCCGGAAAAGCCCGGTTTTCCCATCGAGGACGCCGATGGCGACGCGGGTGGCGGCGAATCGGCGGTGCCGCTCGCCAACCTTCTCGCCGCGGCCGACCCCGCGAAGGGCGAAGCGGTGTTCGCGAAGTGCGCCGCATGTCACACGATCAATTCGGGCGGCGCCAACGGTATCGGCCCGAATCTGTACGGCACGCTCGGCGAGGAAATCGGCCACGGCAAGCATGGCTTCGGCTTCTCGGCCGCGCTCGCCGGCATGGGCGGCAGCTGGGACTTTGAAAAGATGGACGCCTGGCTGACCAGCCCGCGCAAGTTCGCCCCGGGCACCAAGATGTCGTTCGCCGGCCTCGGCAACGCCGAAGACCGCGCGAATCTGATCGTTTATCTGAACAGCCAGGGTTCGAACCTGCCGCTGCCCGCCGCCGAAGCGGCGCCGACCGCTGCCGAGGACGCCGCGCCGGCCGACGGTGCTGCCGCCGCTCCCGCACCGGCCGCCGATGCGGCCGCCGCCACCCCGGCCGGCGCCGCACCGGCCGCCCCCGCTCCGGCCGAAGCCAAGAAATAATGCGCCTCGCGCCCGTCCTGCTGGCGGGCGCGCTGGCACTCGCCGGTTGCGGCAAGAGCGACGACAGGGGCGGCGATGTCCCCGCCGGGGACGGCGCGGCCGTCGCAGCGCCCGCCGTGGCGCCGACCGCCGCCATGGGCGAGCAGGTCTTTCGCCGCTGCGTCGCATGCCACACCGTCGAAAAGGGCGGCCCGAACGGGATCGGCCCGAATCTGCACGGCGTCGTCGGCGCCGCCGTCGCGACGAAACCCGGTTTTTCCTATTCGGGCGCGATGAAGGCGAAGGGCGGCGTCTGGGACGACGCCGCGCTCGACAAATATCTCGAGGCGCCGATGAAGGATGTTCCCGGCACGCGCATGGCCTTCGCCGGCGTGATCGACGCGACCGATCGCAAGGCGCTGATCCTGTATCTCGAAGAACAGTCCAGATGATCCTCGATCCTCCCCGTGGCATCGCCATGGGGAGGTGACGGCGCGAAGCGCCGACGGAGGGGCAATCGGCGTAAACATCGCCGCTCCCCGACCATCCTTCGGGTGGCCCCCTCCCCACCGCTGCGCGGACGGGGAGGATTGCATCCGGTCAATGATGCTCGTCGATATTCGCGTAGAAATCGGTGATGATCTTCCACGCCTCGTCGGCGGTTTCGACGAATTTGAACAGGTCTAGATCGCGCGCGCTGACCACGCCTTCCTCGACCAGCGCCTCGAAATTGACGACGCGGTGCCAGAATTCCTTGCCGAACAGCACGATCGGAATCGGCTTGATCTTGCCCGTCTGGATCAGCGTCAGCAGCTCGAACATCTCGTCGAAGGTGCCGAAACCGCCGGGGAAGACCGCGACCGCGCGCGCGCGGAGCAGGAAGTGCATCTTGCGGAGCGCGAAATAGTGGAACTGGAAGCTGAGCGACGGCGTGACGAAGCGGTTCGGCGCCTGTTCGTGCGGAAGCACGATGTTGAGCCCGATCGATTCGCGACCCTCGTCCTCGGCGCCGCGGTTCGCGGCTTCCATGATCGACGGTCCGCCGCCCGAACAGACGACGAAGTGGCGACAGCCCTTGTCGTCGCACGGATATTGGCTCGCGAGCCGCGCCAGAGCGCGCGCCTCGTCATAATATTTCGCCTTCGCTTTCAGGCGGCGGGCGATGTTGCGCTGCGTATCGTCGGTCGCCGCGGTCTCGATCGCGTCGGCCTGCGACGGTTCGGGAATGCGCGCCGAGCCATAGATGACCAGCGTCGACTCGATCCCGGCCTCGTCGAGCAGCAATTCGGGCTTGAGCAGTTCGAGCTGGAAACGGACCGGGCGCAAATCCTCGCGCAGCAGGAAATCCTTGTCCTGAAACGCCAGCTTGTAGGCGGGGTGAGCCGTCTGCGGGGTGGTGGTCGCCTGCTTGGCGAACTGCGCGTCGTCCTTGGCCTTGTGGAAACGCGAACGATGGGGTTGTTTATCTTCTGCCATTGGCGGACGGCTAGCCGCTCCGCGTGACTTTGCCAAGTCAGCGACCGCTCGCTCCTCCCTCTTCGTCACCCTCGAACGAGACATGTGGCACGGTCGACCTGATGCGGGGTCCATTCTTCCGAACATCGATGGATACCGGATCAAGTCCGGCATGACGAAAATCAGCGGCAGTAGCCGTTGCCGCTCATGTCGAAGTGGAAATGATTATAGTGGGCCGCGTTATAGTCGGGGCCGAGCGCGGTGCCAAAGCGGCGGCAGCCCGATTTGTGCAGTGCGCGCAGGAAATCCTGCGACGGCCGGTCGCCCGTCCACCCGCCGTCGAGCATGATGCGGCGCCCGTCGGCGAGCACGAAGCCCGACACGTCGATCGCGTTCGAATAGGCATGCTGCGACAGACGGCCCGAACGGCCGCCATAGATGTTGCGGCAGCTATAGGTACCGAAAGTCTCGATCTTGATGACCTCGGTCCCGAAATATTTCCGCGCCGCGGGTTTCACCGCATATTGCGCCCACGCCGCGAAATTCTTCGCGAGCGGACAGGTCATCGCGCCGAGGCCCGACACCGGCACGCCGACGTCGAGCAGCTTGATCGAATCGATCGAGGTGCAGCCACCGCCATGATCCTGGTTCGGAAGCGGCGTGAAGCGCACGCCGGCCTGGTTGAGGTCGAACGCGCATTGCTGCGCTTCGGCACTGGTGAAGGAGGGAGAGCCCACAGCCTGCGGACGGCTCGGCTTGCTTGCCGATGCCTGCTTCCCGCCGCCATTCTTCATCACCTCGGGGGCACCGAAACAGGCGGACAGCGCCAGCGCCGCCGTGGCGGCGATCAGGATCCGGGGCTTCAGGAAAGTCGGGATCGGCATGGGCGTCAAATTACCGACGAAATGGTTAACAAGTCGTATACCATTTTCTCCACTCGTCGAAAATTTCGCGCGGTCCGTGCAATTTGTTTGACAGCCCACGCGCACTCCCTAAACGCGGCGCCGGGCCACGCGGTCCCAACGCCGCGCGAGCTCTCTGCAAGGAGAGACTAT
>NZ_JAEMQX010000245.1 GCF_016463645.1 Sphingopyxis sp.
GGTTTGGGCGCACACGCGGCGACGCTCGCCAGCAGACCGGCTACGATGATCTTACGCGACAAATTCATGACCCACTCCCCAACCGCATGATCTTTGCGGATTTAACCCCGAGCGCGCAACGCCGCTTCGGCCTGTTGCACCAAAGACGCGACGATTGCTGCCGCGCTCTCCTCTTCGGATACCATACCGACAGATTGCCCTGCCATTAACGACCCGTTTTCGATGTCGCCGTCGATCACTGCCCGGCGCAGCGCGCCCGCCCAATAATGTTCGATCTCGAGCTGCGCTTCCGCCATGTCGACTTCGCCCGCATCAAGCTTGTTCGCGACTTCGCGCTGCTTCGCGGTGAAGGCTTCGGTGCCGGCGTTCTTGAGGGCCCGAACCGGAATGACGGGCAGCCGCGGATCGATCTGGACGCTCGCAACCGCTTCGCGCGCGGACGCGCGCATGAAGGCCTTTTTGAAATTGGGATGGGCGATGCTTTCGGTCGCACAGACGAAGCGCGTGCCGAGCTGGACTCCCGACGCACCCATCTCCAGATAAGCCGCAATCGCTTCGCCGCGGCCGATACCGCCGGCGACGAAGACCGGAACCTGATCGGCGAGTTCGGGCAGGATTTCCTGTGCGAGTACGCTCGTCGAGACGGGACCGATATGGCCGCCGGCTTCCATGCCTTCGATCACCAGCGCGTCGACGCCTGATCGAACGAGCTTCTTTGCGAGCGCGAGCGTTGGCGCAAAGCAGATCACCTTGGCGCCCGATGTCTTGATCGTTTCGAGGCTGCCCTTGGGGGGCAGGCCGCCCGCCAGCACGACGTGGCCGACTTGATGTTTGGCGCAAATCTTGATCAGCTCGAACAATTGCGGGTGCATCGTGATCAGGTTCACGCCGAAATTGCGTTTGGCGAGCGCTTTGGTCGCCGCGATTTCGGTGTCGAGAAGTTCGGGCGTCATCGCGCCGCAGGCGATCACGCCGAACCCGCCGGCGTTGCTGATCGCGCTCACGAGGTTTCGTTCCGAAACCCAACTCATCGCGCCGCAGAGAATGGCGTAGTCGCTGCCGAGCAGTTCGGTCCCGCGGGCCATCAGATCGTCAATTTTGCTCATTGAGGCTGCCTTTGCCAGCACTGGGACTCGCGCGCAATCCCCGGCGTCATTGCGTGCTTCGACCCACCGTACGCCTGAATCCATTTGGCGCGACAACCGAACCTTTCGGCGCAGAAAGCAAAACAATCATTGTCAACTAAATCGGTTGGCATATGCTTTGCCGGCGAATCCAAAAAGGGAAAGGAATGATCATGAGCGCTATCAAGGACGTCGCCAAAGGCGGCTCCGAAGAGGTGCCCCGCGCCATCCAGACGGTGCTCGAAGCCCTCGACAAGCTGAAGTTCGGCGCAATCCAGCTGACCGTGCACGAAGGGCGTCTGGTGCAGGTCGACGTGACCGAGCGACACCGTTACCCCAACTGATCGAAAAAGAGCTCCCGAAGGAGGGATTGACCCTCATCCTGCCGCAGACCGGACCGCCGGATGTGGTGATTTTCTTATGCAACAGGAAATGACCCATGACCGCGAAATATCCGTCCGTCCGCCGCCGCGTGCAGGCTGGCTCTGCCACGCTTTCCATCCTGCTCGCGCTTGCCGCGACCCCTGCCGCCGCCGAAGAAACGAACACGGCTGAAGATGCTGCCACGACTGCCGGAGGCGATACCGCGACGCAGGTCGAGGGCGGAAGCTATGGCGGCGACATCGTCGTCACTGCGCGCCGTCGTCAGGAAACCGCACAGGACGTGCCGATCGCCATCTCGGTCGTCGACGGCGAGCAGATCGACAATACGGGCAGCTTCAACGTCGGTCGCTTGACCCAGCTCACGCCTACGCTGCAATTCTATTCGTCGAACCCGCGCAACACCGCGGTGAATATCCGCGGCATCGGCGCGCCCTTCGGTCTTACCAACGACGGGATCGAACAGGGCGTCGGCATCTATGTCGACGACGTCTATTATTCGCGCGTCGCCTCTTCGACCTTCGATTTCCTCGACGTCGCGCAGATCGAAGTGCTGCGCGGGCCACAGGGTACGCTCTATGGCAAGAACACCACCGCGGGCGCCATCAACATCACGACCAACCAGCCGACCTTCGACTTCGA
>NZ_JAEMQX010000246.1 GCF_016463645.1 Sphingopyxis sp.
ACGGTCGGCCAGCCGATGGAGGATGTCGCGGATCACCGCACCGGTGGGCGAGGTCACCACGCCGATCGTGCGCGGCAGATAAGGTAACCGCTCATATTTCCGCTCGCGGTCGAACAGCCCCTCGGCGCCGAGCCGCGCTTTGAGCTTTTCGAAAAGCAGCATCAGCGCGCCTTCGCCCGCGACTTCGAGCGTATCGACTACGAGCTGATATTTCGACCGCCCCGGATAGGTGGTGAGCTTGCCCGTCGCGATTACCTCGATCCCGTCCTCGGGCCGGAAGGCGAGGCGCGCCGCCTGACCCTTCCACATCACCATGTCGATCAGCGCATTATCGTCCTTCAGCGCCGCATAGAAATGCCCCGACGCCGCGCGTTTCGCGCCCGACAATTCACCGCGCACGCGTACGCGTGCGAAGCCATCCTCGACCGTGCGCTTGATCGCCGCAGACAATTGGCTGACCGACAAGGCAGGCGCATTGTCGCCGGGCGCCGCCTCGGCTAACAGCCGCGCTTCGGTGCCATCGTCGGACGCCGTATCGGGAAAAGGGACTGACATGAATATCCTGCTGGTCGGATCGGGGGGCCGCGAACATGCGCTCAGCTGGCAGTTGGCACAATCGCCAAGCTGCGCCAAGCTCTATGCGGCGCCGGGCAATCCCGGCATCGAAGCGCACGCCGAATGCGTTGCGATTGCCGCCGACGATCTCGACGGCCTGATCGCGTTCGTAAAGGCACACGGCATCGATTTCGTCGTCGTCGGCCCCGAGGCGCCGCTCGTCGCGGGCCTCGCCGACAGGCTGCGCGCATTGGGCGTCGCGGTCTTCGGCCCCGGCGCCGCCGCGGCGCGGCTCGAAGGATCGAAGGGCTTCACCAAGGATCTGTGCGCGCGCGCCGGCATCCCGACCGCCGCTTATGTCCGTTGTACCAGTGCCGAGGAAGCACTGGCTTTGCTCGACGGCTTTTCGATTCCCGTCGTGATCAAGGCCGACGGGCTTGCCGCAGGCAAGGGCGTCATCATCGCCGAAACGCGCACCGAGGCCGAAGCCGCCGTCGTTGAAATGTTCGACGGAATGTTCGGCGGCGCGGGCGCCGAAATAGTGATCGAGGAATTCATGACCGGCGAGGAAGCCAGCTTCTTCGCGCTCTCCGACGGCACCGACGTGATCGCTTTCGGCAGCGCGCAGGATCATAAGCGCGTCGGCGACGGCGACGTCGGGCCGAACACCGGTGGCATGGGCGCCTACAGCCCCGCCCCTGTGCTCACCACCGATCTCGAAGCCCAAGTGATGGACCGCATCATCCGTCCGACGGTGGCGACGCTGGCGAGCGAGGGAACGCCCTATATCGGCGTGTTGTTCGCAGGTCTGATGCTCACCGACGCGGGGCCGAAACTGATCGAATATAACGCCCGCTTCGGCGATCCCGAATGCCAGGTGCTGATGATGCGTTACGCGGGCGACCTTGCCGCGCTGCTCTATGCCGCGTCGACCAGCGCGCTCGCGAGCGCGATACCTCCCGCTTTCGCCAGCGATTATGCGCTGACGATCGTGATGGCGGCGAACGGCTATCCGGCCAGCCCCGAAAAGGGCGGCGCGATCCACGGCATCGCCGATGCCGAAGCTGGCGGGGTGCGGGTCTTCCATGCCGGCACTGTGCGCGAGAGCAGCCAGATCGTCGCCGCGGGCGGGCGCGTGCTCAACGTCACCGCGACCGGGCGCACTGTGACTGAGGCACAGGCGCGCGCCTATGCCGCCGTCGACAAGCTCGATTTCAAGACCGGCTTCTGCCGCCGCGATATTGGCTGGCGCGAAGTCGCGCGCGAGGCAGAGTGACCTTTCCCACGACGAAATTCATGGTGGCCCGTTCGTTAAGGTAGACCCGGCACATAAGCCCGCATAGGCTCACCGAAAATCACAAGCGGAGAAGATCATGATTTGGCTTCAGGAAAACTGGATTATCGCGGTCGTCGGCCTCGTCGTTGCCGTCGTGCTGCTCTGGTGGCTGTTCGGTCGCTCGAAACCCGAAGACGTCGCACCGACCGTTGTCGAACCGGCGAAGCCCGCGAAACCGCTCGAACCGGCAAAGCCTGAAATCATTGCCGCCGAACCCGCGCGCTTCAAACCAATCGAGCCCAAGCCGCAG
>NZ_JAEMQX010000036.1 GCF_016463645.1 Sphingopyxis sp.
GCGCGACGCGCTGGCGCTGGCCGCCCGACATCTGGTCGGGCATGCGCGTCTCGAACCCGCCGAGCTTGACGAGTTCCAGCGCCTCGGCGACGCGATCCCTGGCCTCGCCACCCTTCACGCCCGCGATCTTCAGCCCATAGGCGACGTTGTCGGCGACGCTCATGTGCGGAAAGACGGCGTAGCTCTGGAACACCATGTTGACCGGGCGTTTGTTCGGCGGAATGCCCGCCATATCCTGCCCGTCGATCAGGATCTTGCCTTCGGTCGGCAGTTCGAAGCCGGCGATCATGCGCAGCAAGGTCGTCTTGCCGCACCCCGAAGGCCCCAGGAGCACGAAGAATTCGCCCGCGTTGATATCGAGGCTGACATTGTCGACCGCGGTCACCTTGCCGAAGCGTTTCGAGACATTCTGGATCCGGATGATCGGTGTGGCGGGCTCGGTCATGGTCAGTGGGTTTCCGCGATGGCTTTCACGCCCTGAAGCTTGAGCGCGACGAAGGTCAGGGCGACGGTGAGGGCGATGAGCAGGGTCGAGGCGGCGTTGACCTCTGGCGTCACCGAGAAACGGACCATCGAATAGACTTTCACCGGGAAGGTGATCGTGTCGGGGCCGCTGGTGAAATAGGTGATCACGAAATCGTCGAGGCTCAAGGTGAAGGACAGCAGCGCGCCGGCGACGAGCGCCGGCTTGATGTGCGGGATCAGCACGTCGCGGAACACCTGCCACTCGCTGGCCCCGAGATCCTTCGCCGCCTCCTCCTGCTCGCGGTTGAAGGTCGCGAGGCGCGAGCGCACGACCATCGTCACGAAGGGAAAGCAGAAGGTGATGTGCGCGATGACGATCGCACCGAGGTTGAAGGGCCAGACGAGGTCGGTCGGCCAATTGAGACCTTTCGTGAAGAACATCAGGAAGGCGACGCCGAGGCAGATTTCGGGAACGATGATCGGCAGCGAGATCGTGCCGTCGACCGCACCTTTCAGCGGAAAGCGGAAGCGCCACAGCATCACCGCCGCGACCGCGCCGAGCGCGAGGCTGACGATTGTCGCGAGCGCCGCGATCGTCAGAGAGTTGACGAGCGCCTCGACGAGCTGGTCGTTGCCCAGCGCCTTTTCATAATATTTCATGGTGAAGCCGCGCCACACGACGTTGCGCTTGCTGTCGTTGAAGCTGAAGATCACCAGCACGATCAGCGGCGCATAGAGGAAAACCATCACCGCGCCGACCCACAGGCGCATCCACAGGGTGCGGCTATATTCGAGCGGTGCGCGCGGTGTGCGGGCGAAGAGCGCCATCAGTGCACCTCCGGCACTTTGCGGCGCATCGATTGCAGCGCGATCAGGATGAACATCGCATAGATGAGCAGGAAGGACAGGGCGGCGCCGAAGGGCCAGTCATTCGCCTTCTTGAACTGGCGTTCGATGACGTTGGCGATCATCTGGCTGTCGGTCCCGCCCATCAGGTCGGGCGTGAGATAGGCGCCGAGTGCGGGGATCAGTGTGATCATCACGCCCGCGACGATCCCCGGTGCCGCGAGCGGCACGACGATCCGCATGATCGTACGGAAATGCCCGGCGCCAAGGTCGAGGCTGGCCTCGATCAGGCTGCGATCGAGGCGATCGAGCGCGGCGTAGAGCGGCAGCACCATGAAGGGCAGGTGGACATAGACAAGGCCCAGCACGACCGCGAAATTGTTGAAGAGAAGCTGCACCGGCTCCCATGTCGGGAGCGGCTGGAGCCCGACGAGGGTCTTTACCCAGCTCGTCCCCTCCCACAGCGCGCCGAGCCCCTTGTTGGCATAGCCTTGCGATCCGAGCAGGATCATCAGAGCATAGGTCCGGACGAGCAGATTGGTCCAGAAGGGCAGCATGATGCCGAGCAGCAGCCACGGCCGCCATTTTTCGCTGGCAAAGGTGATCGCCATCGCCACGGGAAAACCGACGATCAGGCAGATCAGCGTGACGAGCGCCGCGACCGCAAAGCTTTTGCCGAAGATGGTGAGGTAGAGCCACTCGGTGGCGCGCTTGTAATTGTCGAGCGTGCCCGAAATGTCGATTTCGGTCAGACCCCTGTTCTCACCGAAGCTGTAAAGCCAGACGATCGCCATGGGGACGACGAAGAAAGCGATGACCCAGAAGAGCGTGGGCAGCGATACCGCTGCGAAAACCCGCCTGTTCGTCTTCCAGTCCTGTTCGGCCATCCCCCGAAGCCCCCTTCGCCGGACCGTCAGGCGGCCCGCACGCGCGTGAAGGCCTCCTCGTAGAGCGGCTGCAACTCGGGATTGAAGCGTGCATATTCGCATTTCGCCAGCACGTCGGCCGGCGGGAAAATGACCGGATTATTCTTGTAGCTGTCGGGCATCAGCGCCTTTGCCGCGCTGTTCGGGGTCGGGAAGAGGATCGTCTCGGTGATCTTCTTGTCGACCTCCGCGTCGAGAATATAGTTGATGAACGCGTGCGCATTCTTCGGATGGGGTGCCCCCTTCGGGATGCAGAGATTGTCCGAATTGAGCTGGCTGCCTTCCTTGGGAACGATGAAGTCGATGTCCTTGTCCTCGACCATCGCCTGCGCAATGTCGCCGTTATACTCGAGCACGACGTCGCAATCGCCCTTCAGCAGAAGGTCCTGTCCGTCATCCTCGTGGAATTTTTTAACATTGGGCTTTTGCTTGATCATCATCTTTTCGATCGTCGTGATGTCGGCGGGGGTCAGCGCATTGACCGATTTGCCGAGATATTTGCCATAGAGGCGGAACATGTCGCCAGCCTCCGAAAGCCACGCGATACGGCCGGCATATTCGGTGCTGTCAAACAGGACCTTCCAGCTGTCGGGCGGCGACGACACTTTCGATTTGCGGTAGCCGATACCGAGCGCGAGCCATGTGTAGGGCATCGAATATTTGCGCTGGAGGTCATATTCGACGTTGATGTAGGCGGGATCGATATTCTTCTTGTTCGGAATCTGCGCATGATCGAGCGGCAGCAGCATGCCGGCCTTGCTCATGCGTTCGACGAAGTCGTTCGAGGGGACGATGACGTCGTACCCCGGGTTGCCGGCCTTGAACTTGGCGAACAGCACGTCGTTGCTGTCGAACAGGTCCATCGTGACGTCGACACCGGTCGCTTCCTTGAAATCGTCGAGCGTATTCTCGCCGATATAGGTGTCCCAGTTGTAGAAGTTGAGCTTGGCTTCCTCGCCGTTCGCGAGCTTCCTGCCTTCGCCCTTGCTACACGCGGCGAGACCGCCGAAGCTGATCCCGATGGCCGCGACCCCCATCGCTTGCAGCAGCGACCGGCGCCCCCGGGTTTGCTTGATCAGTTCCATCGGATCCATGTGCAGCCTCCCTGTTTGTGACGCCAAGCTGACTCAATAAGGGCGGCTTGAAAAGTGCTTTTTTGCGTCGCACCAAAAATCCTTGAAACATTCATGCGTTGCGCAGGTACCAGTCGTAATCAAGCGTCGGGACGACGCTGAAATAATTGTCCTGCTCGACGCGCTTCACGATGCTGAACATGTCGACGAAGCGGTCGCCGAGATAGTCGCGCATGAGCGCGGATGCATGGAAGCGGTCGACCGCGGCGAACCAGTTCGACGGCGGTTTGTCGTCGCCCGAATTGTCGCGGTCGTAGCCGTTGCCGACGACCGCCGTACCGGGGTCGGCCTTGGTCGTCATTCCATGGTGCATGCCCGCGAGCACGGCGGCGACGGCGAGATAGGGGTTGGCGTCAGCGCCGCACGCGCGATGTTCGACATGGCGGCTCGGCGGCGGGCCGGCGGGAATGCGAAACGAGACGGTGCGGTTGTTGACGCCCCAGGTCGGCGCGACGGGAGCGTAGCTGTTCGCCCTGAAGCGGCGATAGCTGTTCGCGTGCGGGGCGAAGAGCGCGAAGCCGTCGCCGACGCTGCCGATCATGCCGCCGATCGCGTGGCGGAGCGCGGGGGTACCTTCGGGGTCGTCGCTGGCGAAGATGTTCGCGCCCGTGTCGTCGTTGACCGAGACGTGGATGTGCATGCCGCTGCCCGCCTGATCGGCGAACGGCTTGGCCATGAAGGTCGCTTCGAGACCCTGCTGCTGTGCGATCGCCTTGACGAGCCTCTTGTACATGATCGCGTCGTCGCAGGCGCGCAGCGCGTCGGGCTTGTGGCGGAGGGTTAGCTCGAACTGACCGGGGGCGAATTCGGAGATGGCGCTTTCGAGCGGCAGGCCCTGCGCGTCGGTCGCGGCGTAGAGCGCGTCGAAGAAAGGACGGAAATCGTCGAGTTCGCGCAGGCCATAGACCTCGACATTGCGCGGGGTGTCGCGGCTGTAGTCGGGACGGGCGGGGCGGACGCGGCCGTCGCGCGCGCGGCGCGGGTCGACGAGATAGAATTCGAGTTCGACCGCGAGCACCGGGGTCAGACCGTCGGCGGTGAAGCGGTCGACGACACGGCCGAGGACATGGCGCGGGTCGAGGTCGTGGGGGGTGCCGTCGAGCTCGTAGAAATCGACGAGGAACTGCGCGGCATGATCGCCGCCCCATGGCGTGCGGACGAGCGTGCCGGGGATCGGCTTCATCGAGCGGTCGGCGTCGCCATCCTCCCAGACGAGTCCGGTTTCGACCGTGTCCTGCCCGGTGATGTCGACGACGGTGATCGAACCCGGGAACATGCGGCCGCTTTCATAAACGGCCATCACCTCATGCTGACGAAGGCGCTTTCCACGCGGCACGCCGCCGAAATCGGTGTAGATCATCTCGATCGAATCGACGTCGGGGTTCGCCTTGAAAAAGGCCTCGGCCTCCGACCGCGGCGCGATCACGCCCGATGACTTCGACATCGCCCCTCTACTCCTTCAACGCTCTTGTGCAGTCGGCGAAGGCGCCGACAAGCCGGTCGATCTGATCGTCCGACGTGACCGGGCTCACCAACATCATATTGTGGAACGGCGCCAGCAAAATCCCGCGATTGGCGAGGAAGAGGTGGATCGCCGCCTCGAGTTCCGGGTGCATGGCTGCCTTCGCCTCGCCGCCATTGCGGGGCGGGTTGGGGCAGGTCAGGAATTCCGCGCGCGCGCCGGCCTGCGTAACGTGCCAGTCGAGGCCGGCGTTGTCGATTTCGGCTTCGAGGCCGGCGACGAGCCGCGCGGCACCGCGCCGCATATGGTCATAGGCGGCGGGTGTGATGACGTCGGTCAGCATGGCATCCATCGCGGTGATTGCGAGGGCGTTGGCCGATAGCGTCGTTCCGATGCCGCTGTGCCCCGAAGGGCGAGATGCGTTGAGTGCCGCCATCCGTCCGGCAACCCCGGCCGAAAAGCCGTAGACCGCGCAGGGGACGCCACCACCGATCGACTTGCCGACCACCATCAGATCGGGCGTCGGGCCGTGGGTGACGCCATGGCCGCCATATCCCGACGAGATGGTGTGCGTTTCGTCGAAGACGAGCAGCGTCCCGGTCGCGTCGCATAGCTTGCGCAGCGTCTGGAGGAAGCCCGGCGCATCGCGCACCATGCCGACGTTGGTCATCACCGGTTCGGCGAGCACGCATGCGATATCGCCGCCACGAAGCGCAGCCGCCAGCGCTTCTTCGTCGTTGAATTCGATCACGGTCGTCGTGTCGCGAAGGTCGTGGACTTGGCCGATCAGACTCGCGCGCATTGCCGGCGTGCCGCCTGTCAGGTCCACGAACGCGTCGTCGACCGCGCCGTGATAGGCGCCGTTGAAGGTCAGTATCTTGCGCCTCCCGCTGATCCCTCTGCACCAGCGGATGATGGCACGATTGGCTTCGCTCGCGGTTGTGGTCACCTGCCATTGCGGCAGGCCGAACATCGCCGCGAGCCGTTCCGACAGCGCGGCGCCGCGTCCGGTCGGGAGCATATAGCTCAAACCTTCGCCGGCTTGTCTGGCGAGGGCGACAGCGAGGGCGGGGGGCGAGTGACCGAACAGGCTGGCGGTATCGCCGAGGCAGAAATCATCGTAGGTCTGGCCGTCGATGCTCGTGAGCGTTGCGTCGTTTGCCGATGCGGCGACGACCGGCACCGGGCTCGGCCAATCCTTCATCCAGTGGAAGGGAACCGACTGGAACCAGCCGGTCGCCGCCGCCTGATGCGTGAAGGCGCGCGGATTGACGGCACGGAAGCGATCGGCCTCGCGCGCAGCGACACGTGCGATGGCGCTGCCGGAAATCACCCGAGTTTGTCCTTCATCGCATAGTAGAAAAGGCCCAATGTCGCGAGCGGTCTGCGCAACCATTTGCCGCCGGGAAATGGTTTTGCCGGAAGGCTGGCGAGGATGTCGAAGCGCTCGGCGGTCCCCGCCATCGCCTCGGCGATCAGTTCGCCGGCGAGAGTCGTGACCAGTGCGCCGTGGCCCGAAAAGCCGTGCGCATAAAAGACATTGCCGTGGCGACCGATATGCGGCAGCCGGTTCATCGTCACCGCGACCGCGCCGCCCCAGCCAAAATCGATCCTCGCATCGGCAATTTGCGGAAAGACTTCAGCCATGAAGGGCCGAACGAAGGCGGCGATATCGCGCGGCGGCGTTTGCGAATAACGCTCGCCGCCACCGAAGATCAGCCGCTTGTCGGCCGAGAGACGGAAATAGTCGAGTACGAAACGGCTGTCGGCCACAGCGGCGTTGCTCGGGAGCAGCGAACCGGCATTCGCGAGCGGCGCGGTTGCGATATTATAGTTCATGATCGGCACGGTGTAGCGGCCGAGGTCGGGTTCGAGCTCGCCGATCCAGCTGTCGGTCGCGTCGATGAAATAGCGCGCCTCTATCGCTGACCGGTCAAGAAACAGTCGACTACCGTTGCCGTCCAGTATCCGGTTTGCACGCTGCCCCTGAAGAATCCGGACACCGGCCGCTTCGGCGGCTTTCGCCAAACCGATCGCGTAGTTGAGCGGATGAAAATGACCACCCTGCGGGTCGTGGATGCCGCCATGATAAAGCGGGCTTGCGATGTGGGCGGCCATTCCGGCCTTTGCGATCACGTCGGTTTCATAGCCGTGGCGTTTGCCCAGATAGTCGGCTTCGCGCCGCATCGTATCGAAATCTTTAGGTGTCCACGCGGCTTCCAGATGTCCTGCCTTGAGGTCGCAGTCGATGCCATGTTTGGCGATCCGGTTCTTTACGCGGTTGTCGCGCCAGCAAAGATCGAACAGCGCATCGGCGCGTTCGCGACCGAATTCGGCCTCGAGTTCGGAAGCCGGCCAGCGAAGGCCCGGGATCAACTGCCCGCCGTTACGTCCCGATGCGCCGAAGCCGACCCTTTCCGCTTCGACCAGAATTACCGAAAAGCCCCTCTCGGCACAGGCAAGGGCGGCCGACAGACCGGTAAAGCCGCCGCCGATCACAGCGACGTCGCAGACATACGCGCCCACCATGTCGGTATCCGCGAGCCAATCGTGCGCGGTGGCGGCATAATAGCTGTTGTTCAGCGGATCAGTCATGGCCCGGCGGCGGGTCAGACCCGCATCAGCAGATGTTCGCGCTCCCAGCTCGACACCACCGACTGATAGTTGAACAGCTCGTGATCCTTCACCGCGAAGAAGATTTCGAAGAAATCGTCGCCGAGCAGGTTGCGGACCTTCTTGCACGAGGCGAAGCGGTCGAGCGCCGCCTCGAGCGTGCGCGGCAGGGTGCGCGCACGGTTATACGCGCTGCCGATGATCGGCTTGGGCGGCACCATGCGGTCGACCATGCCGATATAGCCGCAGACGAGCGACGCGGCGATCGCCAGATACGGGTTGGAATCGGCGCCGGGCAGGCGGTTTTCGACGCGCCGGTTGTTCTTGTCCGACACCGGAACGCGAAAGCCGCACGACCGGTTGTCAACGCCCCACTGGACGTTGATCGGTGCCGCGCTGTCGGGGCGCATACGGCGGAAGCTGTTCACATTCGGCGCCCACATCGGCGAGATTTGCGGCATGAAGCGAATGAGGCCGGCGACATAGGAGCGGAAGGCCGCGCTGTCGCGGCCGTTGGCGGTCGAGAACAGGTTTCGGCCCGTCGTGGCGTCGACGACGGACTGGTGAATATGCATCGCGCTGCCCGGCTGGCCCGCCATCGGGTTCGCCATGAAGGTCGCGTAGACATCGTGTTGTTTGGCGACGTTACGCACGACGCGCTTGAACAGGAACACCTCGTCGGCGAGCCGCAGCGGATCGCCATGCTCGAAATTCACCTCGAGCTGCGCGGCGCCCATTTCGTGGATCATCGTGTCGATATCGAGCCCCATCAGCTCGCAATCGTCATAGATGTGGTCGATGATATCCTCATATTCGTTCATCGCCTCGAGCCCGTAGGGCTGGCTCGCGCTCTCGCTGCGCCCCGACTGGCCGACGGGCGGGGCGAGCGGGAAATCGGGATCGGCATTCTGCGAGACGAGATAGAATTCGACCTCGGGTGCGATGATGGGCTTCCAGCCCTTCTCCTCATAGAGATTGAGCACCTTCTTGAGGATCGTCCGCGGCGCGATATCGACCTCGGTCCCGTCGCCGTTGAAGGCGTCGGCGATCACGAAGGCGGTCGGCGAGGTGAAGCCGGGCGCGACACAGATCGTTTCAGGGTCGGCGATCAGATATTTGTCGGGATCCTTGTCCCAGATATCGTCGATATCCTCGGGATAATGGCCATCGATCGTGCAGATGAAGACACTGCCGGGGATACGGAGCGACTTGTCCTTTACCGAAGAGAGGAATTTCCGGGCCGGCAATACCTTGCCGCGCTGAACCCCGTTGATGTCGGGAACGATACATTCGACTTCGTCGATTTTATGGTCGCTGATCCATTGTTCCAGATTGACTGACATGCGCCCCCGATTGGGCCGAGGAGTCGGCCCGTTGTGGAGAGGGGAGCGTATCGCAAGCTTGAGCCAAGCGCCAGAGGGGGCCGTTAACGGCCATTTTCGGCATTGCCAGCGGCGAGACGGCCCGTCAGATTGCGAAGGGAGCAGCGAAGGGAGATCGGCGGTTATGAAAGGTGACAACGACCAGCTGGCCAGCTTCTGGATGCCATTCACCGCCAACCGTTCGTACAAGGCGCATCCGCGGCAGCTCGTCTCGGCGAACGGCATGTATTATCAGTCGGGTGACGGGCGGCAGGTTCTCGACGGCACGTCGGGTCTCTGGTGCAGCAACGCCGGCCATTGCCGTCCCGAGATCACCGAGGCGATTGCGAAGGCCGCGGCCACGCTCGATTTCGCGCCGACCTTCCAGCTCGGTCACCCGCTGCCGTTCGAGCTGGCGCAGCGCCTCGCGGCGCTCATGCCCGAGGGGCTCGACCGCATCTTCTTCACCAACAGCGGATCGGAGTCGGTTGATACGGCGCTCAAGATCGCGCTCAATATACAGCGTGCGAAGGGCCAGGGCACGCGGACGCGGCTGATCGGGCGCGAGCGCGGCTATCATGGCACCGGCTTCGGCGGGATCAGCGTCGGGGGGCTCGTCAACAATCGCCGCGCCTTTGGCGGCGGGCTACCCGGCGTCGATCACCTCCGGCACACGCACGATACCGAACGCAATGCCTTCGCACGCGGCTTCCCGCAGCATGGCGCCGAACTGGCCGACGACCTCCAGCGCCTCGTCGATCTGCACGGTGCGGAGACGATCGCGGCGGTCATAGTCGAACCGATGGCGGGCTCGACGGGCGTACTCATTCCGCCCGTCGGCTATCTGCAGCGGCTGCGCGGGATTTGCGACCGGTACGGGATCATCCTGATTTTCGACGAGGTTATAACGGCCTTTGGCCGCGTCGGCGCGGCGACAGCATCGGAAGCCTGGGGCGTGACGCCCGACATCGTCACGATGGCGAAAGGGCTCACCAACGCGGCGGTGCCGATGGGCGCGGTCGCGGTGAAGCGAGAGTTCCACGACGCGGTGATCGAGAGCGTGCCGGGAGGGATCGAGCTGTTTCACGGCTACACCTATTCGGGACATCCGCTTGCAAGCGCAGCGGGGCTTGCGACGCTCGACCTTTACGCCCGCGACGGGCTGTTCGACCGGGCAAATGCGCTGGCGGGCTATTGGGAAGAGACCGCGCACGCCCTCAAGGGCCGGCGCCACATCGTCGACATCCGCACGATCGGGCTGGTCGCGGGCATCGAACTCGAGCCGCGTCCCGGCGCACCGACCGCGCGTGCGATGGAACTGTTTCATGCCTGCTTCGACAATGGCCTGCTCGTCCGCGCGACGGGCGACATCATTGCGCTGTCCCCGCCGCTGATCGTCGAGAAAAGCCAGATAGACGAAATGTTCGGAAAGATCGCCGATCTGCTCGATGCGATCGATTAGCCTGCAAGCGGAAAAGTCACCGAAACCTTCGTGCCCTTGCCGAGCTCGCTTTCGATATCGAGCTGCCCCTGGTGACGCTCGCTGATATGCTTGACGATCGCGAGGCCAAGCCCGGTTCCGCCGACCGAGCGGCTGCGGGCTTCATCGACGCGATAGAAGCGTTCGGTCAGGCGCGGCAGATGGTCGGGCGCGATACCGTCGCCCTCGTCGCTGACCGACAGGCGAACGCGCCGGCCTTCACGCGCCAGTTCGACCGTTACGGGCGTCCCCGCGCGGCCATATTTCATCGCGTTCGAGATGATATTGTGCGCGAGCTGGCCGAGCTGTGCCTCGTCGCCCAGTATCGGCTGCTTTTCGTCGCCAAGCTTCGCGACAATATCGATCGGCCGCGCGGCTTCACTGTCCTTTAGCTGCGCGATCGTGCCGCGGACGATCGCGGTGAAATCGACGGGCGTCGTCGGGCGGCGAAAGCGGTCGGCCTCGACCCGCGAAATCGAAAGCAGATCGATCACCAGTTGCTGCATCCGCCCCGCTTCGCGCTCGATGATCGCGAGGAAGCGGCTGCGGGTCGGGGCGTCGGTGTCGCCGTTCATGTCCTGCAGCGTCTCGACATAGCCAAGGATCGCAGCCAGCGGCGTGCGCAGTTCATGGCTTGCATTGGCGACGAAATCCGAGCGCATGCGGTCGGCGGCGTCGATCGCCGAATGATCCGAAAGGACGATGATCCGCTGCCCGCCCGACAGGACGGCGATCCGCATGGTCCAGCGTTGGCCGGGCCGGGGAAAATCGACGAGGTTGATCGTTTCGAGCGGGCCGTCGTCGTTGATGCGCGAAAGCCATTCGGCGGCTGCGGGATGGCGAATCGCCGTCCGGATGTCGGCGCCGACGATATGGCGCCCGAGCAGCCGGATCGCCGCGTCGTTGGCGATCGTGACGATATTGTCGGCAACGCCGAGAAGCGGGTCCTTCTCCTGATCGACCAGCCGCGCGAAGTCGGGATGACGGAGCAAGGATACCGGCTGCGGCGCCTCGGCGGATGGCGCGGAACCTTGCGCATCGGGCAGGGAGGCGGGAAGCGCGCCGTAAACTGTCCCGGCGGCGATGAAACCCGCGATCAGCATCATCGCGATCGACAGCGGGTCGCCGCCCGCCAGCGCGGCAAAGATCGCCACGATAGCGACCAGCGTCAGGGCGATGACGAGGCTGGACAGACGATCGAACATGCGCCGTCGGCGTCGCACGAAGCGAGGGATTCGCGCAAGCGGCTTTGCGCGTGTTAAGGCTTTGACCTGGCATGTCCCAAAGCGGGAAGGCACGTGTGACGACCGGTGTTTTGCTTTTCCTTGAAGCATCATTGCGTTATGCGCCGGCCATGGAAAACAGCGACATTCCCACCGGGCAAGCCGACGAAACGGGCGAAGCCGTTCCGTCCCGCCGCAGGATGCTGGCGCTCGGTGCGGCCGGCGTCTCGGCCGCAATGACGATCCGCCCCGCCTTTGCGCAGACCGCGGTCTCGGTCATGAACTGCCAGATTCCCGTGCCGGGCCCGACGGAGGCCGGCAAATATATCGACGCCGCGGGAAAACTGGTGCCCCCGGGGACCAAGGGCGCGTTTCCCGGATCGGTTCGTCCGTTCACGGGCGAGGAAGTGAAGCGCGCTTTTCGTGGCCAGTCGCTGCCCGGCACGACCTACAACCAGTCGCAAGCCTATCTTCAGTATATCCGGCGCTTGCAGGCAGGGCAGAGCGGCTTTACCTGTTTCGCATCGATTACGATGTCGCGCTGATGATCGCTCCCGCTGGCGATGACGGTTTCAGCCGCATCGTCAGACAAGGGAGTTTTCGTGAAACTAGCTTCGTTGAAGAGTGGCCGTGACGGCCGTCTGGTCGTCGTTTCGGACGATCTCGCCTGGTATGCCGACGCTGCACAGATCGCGCCGACGATGCAGGCGGCGCTCGACAATTGGGCCTATGCCGCGCCGCGGCTCTCCGCGCTCGCCGAAGACCTGAATCACGACGCCATTCCGAAAGAACGTTTCCACGAGCGCGACGCGGCCTCGCCGTTGCCGCGCGCCTATCAATGGGCCGACGGCAGCGCCTATGTGAACCATGTCGCGCTGGTCCGGCAGGCACGCGGTGCCGAAATGCCCGACAGCTTCTGGCACGATCCGCTGATGTACCAGGGCGGCAGCGACGCGTTTCTGGCTCCCCGCGATCCGATCCCGCTCGGCGATCCCGCCTGGGGGTGCGACATGGAGGCGGAAGTGGTCGTGGTGACGGGCGACGTGTCCGCAGGGATCGACCCGATCGCGGCGCGCGACAGGATCCTGCTCGTCGGGCTGACCAACGACGTTTCCCTGCGCGGTCTGATCCCCGCGGAACTCGCCAAGGGTTTCGGCTTTTTCCAGTCGAAGCCATCGAGCGCGATGTCGCCGGTGTTCGTGACTCCCGAAGCGCTCGGCGATCGCTGGAAGGACGGCAAGCTGCACGGCACGTTGTCGGTCGACCTCAACGGCGAGCCGCTGGGCCGCGCCGATGCCGGAGTCGACATGACCTTCGATTTCGGCGCGCTGATCGCGCACGCCGCGAAGACGCGTGACCTGGGCGCGGGCACGATCATCGGGTCTGGCACCGTGTCGAACCGCGATGCCGACGGTGGCCCCGGCAAGCCGATCAGCGAGGGCGGGCTGGGCTATAGCTGCCTTGCCGAAGTGCGGACCGTCGAGACGATCCAGCAAGGCGAACCGAAGACCTCGTTCATGCAAAAGGGCGACACGGTCCGGATCTGGATGGACGACGAGCGCCACCACAGCATTTTCGGCGCGATCGAACAGAGCATCGGCTGACAGAAAAAGAGGGCGGAACTGCTCCCGCCCTCTTTTCGATCAGGAGTTGGCGATCCGGCGTCAGCCCTTGCCACCGAAGCTGCCGCCGGACATCGCGTCGCTGAGCGAACATGCCGCCGGGCCCAGAATGACGATGAACAGCACCGGCAGGATGAACAGGATGAGCGGCACCGTCATGATCGCCGGTAGGCGTGCGGCCTTTTCCTCGGCGCGCATCATGCGCTCGTTGCGGAACTCGGCGGAGAGCACGCGAAGCGCGCTGGCGAGCGGGGTGCCATATTTCTCGGTCTGGATCATGGTGGTCACCACGCCCTTCACCGATTCCAGATTCACGCGATAGGCGAAATTCTCGAAAGCCTGCCGGCGCTCCGTCAGGAAGCCGAGTTCGATCGAGGTCAGAGCAAACTCTTCGCCGAGTTCGGGATAGGCGCGGCCCAGTTCCTTGGATACGCGGGCAAAGGCGGAGTCGACCGTCAGACCGGCTTCGGCGCAGATGACAAGCAGATCGAGGGCATCGGGAAGGCCCTTGCGGATCGCGTCGGTGCGCTTCTGCCGCATATTGTCGACAAAAAGGTCGGGTGCCTTGTAGCCGAGGAGCAGGGCGCCCATCGTGAAGCCCGAACGCTTGAACGACGTCAGGTCGGGCCACATGTCGACCCAGTAGATCAGAAAGATGGCGAGACCGCCGAAAACGATCGGCAGGACCATGCGTCCGAAAATAACCGCAACCGCAAGATCCTTCGACCGGATACCCGCCTGCGCCAGCTTTTGCTGGACTTCCTTCACCTGGCTTTCCTGCAGGACCTGCAGCCGTCCGAGGAAGCTCCGCATCTTGTCGGCGGTCTGGTTCTTGCGGACCAGCCGCGCGCGGCGTTTCGCCGTCGAAGCGGTAATGCCCGCCTTCAACTGCTCGCGACGATCATTCAGCGCCTTGACGCGCTTGGTCATCGGATTGCGGACCGTCATTGTATTGTAGATCGCGAACAGCACGGCGAAAACGCCGACGGCCGCGAGCAGGGTGCCGACCCAGATGACGTCGATGCCGAGCAGCGTCGGTCCCTGCGGAGCGCCGGTAAAAGCCGAAGAAAGAAGGAGGCTGCTGTTCACTGTCTATGCCCCATCAGATTTCGAAGCTGATCATTTTGGCCATGATGCCGGCCCCGATGCTCATCCAGATCAGGCCCCCGATCCCGGCGATGATGAGCCGCTGTTCGGTAAAAAAGCCTTCGAGGTAACTCGGGTTCACCGACCAGACGACGCCGAACACGAAGAAGGGAAGCGCGCCGACGATATAGGCAGAGGCTTTCGCTTCCGACGACATGGCGCGGATCTTGAGCTTCATCTGGGCGCGTTTGCGCAGAACGTCGGAGAGGTTGGCGAGCGTCTCGGCCAGATTGCCGCCCGTTTCGCGCTGGATCTGGATCGTGATGCAGAAAAACTGGAACTCGGGCGTGCCGAGCATCTCCGCCGATTCCTGCAACGCCGCTTCCATCGTGTTGCCGATACGGATGCGTTCGACAACGCCCTTGAACTCCTCGCCGACGGCGCCGGGAAGCTCCTGGCTCACGACCTGAAATGTTTCGGTGACCGGAAGACCCGACCGCAAGCCGCGGACAAGGAGATCGATCGCGTCGGGGAAACGGCTGTTGAACTGCGTGACCCGTTTTTTGATCGCCATGCCGACGACGAGATAGGGCAGGCCCAGGCTCAGCAGCAATCCAACCAGACCGGCCATCAGGAACGGCGCCCGCACGATCAGCATGCCGCCGGTCGCGATGACGAAAATGATCATCGACGCGAACATATACTGGGTCAGCGTCCAGCTCTTGCCGGTCCGGCGCAGACGCTTTTCGAGTTCTTCGCGGCGCGGCAGCAACTCGGTCAGGGACGAATTGCCCTGGCTGCCGCCCGCCTGGATGGTCTTGCGCATCTGCGCCGCCACGACCGCCTCGGTCGAAGCGGCATGCCGATCCTTGACCGACGCCAATCGCCGCGACTTCGCCTTGCCGGACGACGGTCCACCCAGCAGAATGACGAGGAGGGCGAAGGCCAGAAAGGCCCCGGCGATGATAAGGATGACTGGCAGATTCATGGTCAGCTGGTGTCCGCTTCTATCGCTTCAGGACGTGCCGGCGCGTCGGGCGCGCCGTCACGCTGCCTGTTTTGTGCCCTTCTTGGCCAGGCCGAGCTTGCCGAGCAGCGAGCCTCCCGATTTGCTCTTTCCGGAAGCAGCCTGGGCCTCCTCGGCTTCGACATCGGCACCATCGAGGATCAGGCGCATCAGGTTGCTCCACACGTGCGCCGCCTTGGTCCCCTTGCAGGTTTCGGCATAGGATTTGCCGAGCTTTGCCGCCTGGGCGACCAGCTTTGGGTCGAACGGGACAAGGATATCGATCGGGCGTTCGATCGACGATTCGAATTCCTTGCGCGACAGTTCGCCGATCCCATTCTGGAATTTGTTGGCGACCAGCACGACACGGGCGCCCGGGATATTCTGCTTGAACCAGGACAGCAGGCGTATCGTGTCGCGTGCCGCCGCCAGGGTCACGTCGCTGACGAGCAGGATCGTGCCGGCTTCCGACACGAGATGCGGGAAGGGGATCAGCACTTGTCGCGGGATATCGACGATCGTCATTTCGAAGGCGGTACGAAGCTCTTCTTCCAGCTGGAAGAAGGCCGATCCGTCGGTCATAACCGGTTGATGGATCGGCGCTTCGGCCGAAAGCAGGCTGAGCTTGTCCGACGCGCGAACCATGGCCCGCTCGATGAACAGTCCGTCGATACGGCTCGGATTGTCGATCGCGTCGATCAGACCGCGCCCCGGCTCGAGATCGAGCGTCAGCGCGCCCGTGCCGAAATGAACGTCGAGGTCGAGCAGGGCGGTCTGGCGTCCCGCCTGTTCGCTGATCGCCCAGGCGAGCGAGGTCGCCACCAACGAGGCGCCCACGCCGCCGCGCACGCCGACGACGGCCATCATGTGGTGCGGCTTGTCGTCATGCATGTCGGCATGCTTCGGCGCTGACAGCATGGCCTGCGCCATGGTGAGGGATTCGCGAACCTGTTCGAGCGACAGCGGCTTCAGAAGATAGTCCTGGATTCCGCTCGACAGGAGGTCGCGGTACAGACGAACGTCGTTCACCTGACCCGCGGCGATCACGACCGTACCGGGTTCGCAAACCTCGGCCAGCGCATTGATGTCGTTGATCGGATCGCCCGATTCCGACATGTCCACGAACAGGACGTTCGGGCTGGCAGAAACGGAAAGCGACTGCACGGCGTTGCGCAGACCGCCCTTGTTACATTTTTCGATCGACCAGCCCATGTCGTTGGCGGCGACGCGGATCAACTCCAGCGTATCGTCGTCGCAGACGAAGGCGTTGAACGGGTCACGCATTCCTGCGGATTTGAAAGGAGCGTTCACTGGCCGCCTCCGGTTGGTACTTTGGTGAGTTCGCCCGCGCCCGTCTGGGGTTTGGTGCGGTAGGTCTGGATCGCGCGGGTCGCGGCATTCGGGTCATGGCCCGTGTCGCGTGCGCCCTTGATCAGGTCGTTGGGGTCGGCGATCATGCTGGCGAGGTTGCTGTTCGTAGCGCAACCATAGTTCGACGAGGTCGCGTTGGCCGGATTGATCGACGATGTACTGGCCCAGTTGGGGCAACCCGGCACCGAAGCCGAGGCGCGCGTCACCACGACCCGCAGATATCCTTCGGGCACCGCGCCGGTGGTCACCGGAACGTCACGGCTGAGGAGCAGCCCGCGCCGCTCGACCATCGAACGGACCGTCGCCTGCGCGGAGCTGGCGCCATAGGGCGACGGATCCTCGACCGCGACGCGATCGCCGTAGCGGATACCCATGGCATCGAACCAGCCCTGCAGGCGGCCCTGTTCGCTGGGCGGCAGTTCGCCGTTCGAAGCGGCGACGTCGAACTGATAGATGTTGTTGCTGACGACGGGCTGGTGGATCGATTCCAGACTGCGGTTGCTGTACGCGGCGCCGCTGCATCCGGCGAGCGAGGTCGCCAGAACGAGGACCGTCCATGTTGCGATTTTCTTCATCACTTTGCTCCTGTGATCCAGCGCGTCACTTGATGCTGAAGCCGGGCGACGCGTCGCCGCCGCTGCGCGGGCGGTTGGCATCGCCGACGCTCGTATCGAGCCGCGGCTTCGGACGATCGCCGCCGGTCACGCCGTCGCTGGTCTGATTGAGCAGCAGGCGCTGCAGATCGTTCGGGTCGCGATAGGCGTCGGTCGGCAGCTTGATATCGTTCGCCGACACCGGCTGAACCAGATAGGGGGTCACGACGATCACCAGCTCGGTTTCGCCGCGACGGAAGCTGTCCGATTTGAACAGCGTTCCGAGCACGGGGACGTCACCGAGACCGGGAATCTTGTCGATCGCGCCGATCGAGCGATTGTTCAGCAATCCCGCGATCATGAAGCTTTCGCCCGAGCCAAGTTCGACCGTCGTTTCGGCGCGGCGGATCGTGAGCGCGGGAACCTGAAAGCCCTGCATCTCGATCGCGCCTTCGGTCGACAGCTCGGACACCTCGGGGCGCACGCGCAGGCTGATGCGGCCGTTCGACAGCACCGTCGGCGTATAGGCGAGGCTTACGCCATATTTGCGATATTCGATCGTCGTGCCGGCGAAGTTGCCGGGGATCGGAACCGGGAATTCGCCGCCCGCAAGAAAATCGGCCGTTTCGCCCGAGATGGCGGTGAGATTGGGCTGCGCGAGCGTTGCGACCATGCCCGATCGTTCGCCGATGTCGAGCGAGGCGATCAGATCGAGACCGAACAGGCGCCCCGCTCCGGCGAGGGTGTTGGTTCCGGCGACCGTGTCAAAGGTATAGGAGGTGCTGCCGTCGGGATTGGTAGTGATCGTGCCGGCTCTGCGACCGCGAAATATCCCGCTGAGGAAGCCGCCGGTCCGGTCTTGCGTCAGCACATTGCCGCTGATTTCCTTGACCAGCGAGCGATTGACCTCGGCGATACGAACCTGGAGATTGACCTGCAGAGGCGTCGCCGTGCGGAGGCGCGACAAAACCTTGGTCTGCTCACCGACGAAGGCCTGCACGAGCCGTTCGGCTTCGGCAGCATCGTCGGGCGACTGGACGGTGCCCGTCAGCAGGACGAAGCCGTTCATCGGGTTCGCCGATATGCTCGCATCGGGCATCGCGAGCGACAGCATCTGGTCGATCGTCTCGATATTGTTGCCGACACGGGCGACGGTCGAAAAGACGACCCGGCCCGAGGCATCGGTGGCATAGATGCTGGTTTCCCCGGGCTTCTTGCCGAAGATATAGAGCTGGCGACCCGAGCGGACCTGAACGTCGGCGACCTCTTCGTCGGCGACGAAGATGTCGGACATCGTGGCCGGCAGGCTGACGAGGCGACCGCGACCGACCGACAGCTCGATGCTGCTGTTCGCGTTCTGGATGGCCTGTGCCACCGCGGGCTGCGAAGGCGCGGCGATCAGCGTGGCTGCCACAAGGCCGATGGCCAGGGTGCGAGCCAGAGCCGCCGCCCTGAAATTGGCTTTGCTATTCATCTTACTTACCCCCAACCGGAACTTCGGTCATCTTGTCGCCGCGGGTCACGCGCACGACCGGACCGGTCGGCGCAGACGCTGCGCGTCCGGACGTCATGGAATCGCCGCTGTTTGCCGATTGCTGCGGCATAGCCCGGGGAGCGGTCACGCGGCCGCGAACGGGGATCCAGAAGCGCGACACATCGCCACCGGTCGTCACCGACGAGCGGCTGGCGACCGGACGTGCGGCGACTTCGGCCAGCATCTTCTTTTCGGCGGCAGACCCGCCTTTTGCCGGGACATTGATGTCACCCGACGCGATCGCGGCGTCGAGATCGCCAGCACTTTCGGCCAGCGGACGCAGGGCCAGCGACAGTTTGCCCAGATCCTGTGCGACGGCTATCTTTTCCGAGATTTCCGGCGTGGCTTCGAGCGTGACCGAACCGAAGGTGCGTACCGGCGTCTTGCCGGTTTCATCCTCGGCATCGTAACGCTGGTCGGTCGCCAGCACGCGGACGTTGCGGATGATGGTTTCGGCCGTAACGATCTGCTTGTCGGGAAAGGTGCTGCCCTCTTCGACCGAGATCGTCTGGGTCAGCACGACGTCGACGCGGTCGCCGGGAAAAACGAAACCGGCGACGCCCTGTTCCTGTGAAACCTTGACGGTAATGGCACGCATGCCCGGGCCCAGTGCCGCGGCGAGGAAGCCGCGGTCATCGGGATGAACCAGTGCGCCCTGCGTGACCGGCTGGCCTGCGGTGATGGGATAGCGCACGACGGTGCCGACCAACGTGTTCACATCGGTCTTGTCCTTCAGGAAATAGGCCTTTTCGACCAATTCCTTCGGCCACGGCTGGAACCGGAAGCTGTCGGGGCCGATGATCGTGCCGACGGGCAGCGGCCGCGTCGCGACGAGGATCGACGGGCCGGTGATGTCCGGCGCGGCGGCTGCGCGAGCTTGCGGGGTCGCCGCTCCACGCATCATCTGGTTGACCCCGAACGCTGCGCCGATGGCAATCACCAGCGCGCCGACGATCAGCATAATCTTTCGCGTATCCATGACGATTTGTCGCCCTCCTGCACCCACCAGAGACGGTCGTGCTTTTCCCTCAGGTCATCCGATAACCTGAAACTGGTTAAGATAGTGTTGGTGAAGCCCCCACAGGCCCGCTGCGGCGATGGCGACCCCATAAGGCACCTCGACGGGCTTGTCCGAAGGGCGCAATTTCATATAGATAAGCATCACCGCCGACAGGATGCCGCCGGCGATCGCCATGATCGTGAGCGTCGGCATGAACAGCGGGAGCGGGATCCAGAGCATCACGGCGCCAATCATCTTGACATCGCCGCCGCCCATCGCGCCGATCGCGAACAATCCCGCGAAGACGAGAAAGACGGCGAACGCCGCGCCGAACTGGATCGGCACGTCGGGCCAGAGCGACAGGCCGCCGGCGATCCAGAACGGGATCGCGAGCAGGGCTATCGCCGCGTTGAGCGCGTTGGAAATCGTGCGCGACCTGATGTCGCTGATCGCCGCGGCAATCATCAACAGGCCGAGAAGAGCCATCAGGCCGAGCGTGATCGGGGCGCTTTCCATCGGCTTTCCTCTACGCAACATGGCTTACCAAAGAGTAACCATGTCCCGGGCACGCCCGGCTTGCTTTCCCCGGCTCAATGGATATGCGGCGGGGCATGACCGACGCGCCGCCATCCGAAATCGACGTGCTCATCGTCGGCGCGGGGATCGCCGGCGCCAGCCTGGCCGCGGCACTCGCGCCGTGGCGCAGCGTCATGCTGGCCGAGGCGGAGGAATGGCCGGGCTATCATGCGACCGGCCGGTCGGCCGCCTTCTGGCACGAAAGCTATGGCGGGGCAGGGGTTCAGCCGCTGACCCTCGCCTCCCAAGCGACGCTGGACAATCCGCCACCCGGTCTTTCCGATCGCGGTTTCCTGTCACCTCGCACGGCGTTGACGATCGGCAGACGGTCCGAAACGGCGGCGGTCGACGCATTCACGGCCGAATTCGCCGCAAAGGGCGTCGACGTCGAGCGAATGTCGGGCAAGGCCGTCGCCTCCCGGATCCCCGGCCTTCGCCCCGAATGGAGCGAAGCGGCCTATGAGGCCGCGTGCCGCGACATCGACGTCGGCAGGCTGCACGCCGCCTATCTCCGCGCGGCAAGGCGCGCGGGCGCGATGCTCGTCGCGCGCGCACCGCTCCGCAATGCACGGCGCGTCGCGGGAGGTTGGGACGTGCGGCTTGGGACAGGCGGCGTCCATGCAACGCTCATCGTCAATGCGGCGGGGGCGTGGGCCGATCAGGTGGCAATTGCGTGCGGCATCGCGCCGGTGGGCATTCAGCCCTATCGCCGGACGATGGTCCAGTTGCGGCTCGGCGTGCCTGTTCCTGCCGACCTTCCGCTCGTCATCCATGTCGGCGGCGACTTCTATTTCAAGGGCGAGAGCGAGGGGCGGATATGGCTGAGCCCGCACGACGAAACGCCGACGGCGCCGCATGACGCGACGCCCGAGGAGATGGATGTCGCGCTCGCGATCGAGCGGCTGCAATCGGTCGTGGACTGGCCGGTCGCGGCGGTCGACCGGAAATGGGCCGGGCTGCGCAGCTTTGCGCCAGATCGCTTGCCCGTTTTCGGCCCCGACCGGCACGAGGCGGCCTTTGTCTGGTGCGCCGGGCAGGGCGGTTTCGGCATTCAGACTGCCCCCGCGATTGCCGGGTTGCTCGCGGCGCAGCTCGGTGCACCGCCGCCGGACAGCGCGATCGTCCGCGTCGATCCTGCCGCTTATTCACCGGCGCGCTTCGTCTGATCATGGCGCTTGCGCGACGAAATGGGCGGATTAACATATGTTTGACCGCGTCACCCCCGGCGCGGCCTGACTAGTGGAGGACCGCATGGCCCATTATTTCGAGATCAAGAAGAACAAGGCCGGCGAATTTGTCGCCTATTTCAAGTATAACAGTGAGGCGATCTTCTGGACCGAAGGCTACAGCAGCAAGGCCTCCGCCAAGAATGCCATCGAATCGATCCTGAAAAATGGTCCCGGAGCGGAAGTCCGCGAAACCGAATAATCGCTAGCGCGCGGACGCCTTGCGCGTCCGCGCGACCTCGATCGCCGCGTCGCTGGCAAGCTGATCGGCGAGTTCATTGTCGCCATGCCCCGCATGGCCCTTTACCCAGATCCATTCGACCTTGTGGCGCGCATTCTCCTTGACCAGGCGTTGCCAGAGGTCGGCATTGGCCACGGGCTTCTTCGCGGCGGTCTTCCAGCCATTCTTCTGCCAGCCGAAAATCCATTTGGTGATGCCGTCGCGCACATAGACGCTGTCGGTCGACAATTCGACGTTGCACGGGCGCTTGAGCGCGGCGAGCGCCTCGATCGCGGCCAGAAGCTCCATACGATTGTTCGTCGTATCCGGCTCTCCCCCGGAGAGCGTCTTCACGACGTCGCCCCAGCGGAGCACCGCGCCCCAGCCGCCCGGGCCGGGATTCCCCTTGCACGCGCCGTCCGTGGCGACGATCACGGTCCTGCCTGCTCCTTCGGTCATCCGACGGCAAACAGGCTGGCCGCGTCGGGCGCGCTGTAGCGCTGCAGGCGGGTGAGAAAGGGTGAGGGGTCCTTGCGCGTGACGAGCGCGCCGGCGGGCGTATGAATCCAGTCGTGCGCGCGCGTCAGCAGGAAGCGCAGCGAGGCGCCGCGCGCGAGCAACGGCAGCGCCGCGATCTCGGCATCCGACAGCGCGACTTCGCTGGCGTAGCCGCGCATCAGCGCTTGCGCGCGCGGTCGGTCGCACTGCTTGCCGTCGGCCGAAAAGGTCCATGACGCGTGCATGATGACCAGATCGTAAGCCCGAAAGTCGCTTGCCGCGAAATAGAAATCGATGAGGCCTGTGACGCGGTCGCCGAGCATCAGCACATTGTCGGGGAACAGGTCGGCGTGGATGACATGCGCCGGCAGATCCGTCGGCCAGCGCGCATCGAGATAGGCGAGCTCGTCGTCGACAATCGCCTGCAGACCCGGGAGGACGGTATCCAGATCCCCCGCCGCTTCGGCGACGCCGCGCCAATGACGGTGGCCCATGCTGTTTTCGCGCGCGCCCCGATAATCTTCGAGTGCCCGGTGCATCGAACCGAGCGCCGCGCCGGCGGCCTCGCACTGCGCGGGCGTGGGCTGCGTGAGCGAAATGCCTTGCAGGAACTGGATGACGCACGCCGCGCGGTCCGAAATCTGCTGGATCGCCATGCCGCTGCGGTCGCGGATCATCGCCGGCACCGGACAACCCCGGCTGGCGAGATGGTTCAGCAGATCGACGAAGAAAGGCAGATCCCCTTCGCTCACGCGCTTTTCGTAAAGCGTCAGGATGAAGCGGCCCCCGGTCGTTTCGAGCAGGAAATTGCTGTTCTCGACACCCTCGGCAATGCCCTTGCACGACACCACCGTCCCGATGTCGTATCGGGCAACAAGCGCGGCAAGATCGTCGGGTTCGACGTGCGTATAGACCGCCATCAGACCGCTTCGAGCCCGCGCGGCAGCTTGAAGATCATATTTTCCTCGGCGGTCACCACGACGTCCTCGACGATCGGGCGCACCGCCGCGACGGCATCGATGACCTCGCGAACCAGCGTTTCGGGCGCGCTGGCGCCAGCGGTGATTCCCAGTGTTGCGATGTCGTACAGCCAGGCGGGATCGATATCGGCTCCGCGCTGAACCAGATGCGCGGGCGTGCCGAGCCGCTCGGCCACTTCGACGAGGCGCAGGCTGTTCGAGCTGTTCGGCGCCCCGATCACGATCATGCGGTCGCATTCGCGGGCAATCGCCTTCACCGCGTCCTGGCGGTTCGACGTGGCATAGCAGATATCCTCGCCTCGCGGGCCGCTGATTGAGGGAAAGCGGTGCTGCAGTGCCGCGATGATGTCGCGCGTATCGTCGACCGACAATGTGGTCTGCGTCAGAAAAGAGAGCAACTCGGGATCGGGTGGGGCGAGCGCCGTGACATCGTCGACCGATTCCACCAGCGTCATCGCGCCATCGGGCAATTGTCCGAGTGTGCCGATGACCTCGGGGTGCCCCGCGTGGCCGACAAAGATGATGTGCCGTCCGCCCTCATGCGCCCGTTCGGCCTGCCGGTGCACCTTTGACACCAGCGGGCAGGTAGCGTCGATATAGTCGAGTCCGCGCATCTCGGCTTTCGCGGGTACGGCCTTGGGCACGCCGTGCGCGCTGAACACGACCGGCACGCCATCGGGAACGTGATCCAGCGATTCGACGAAAACCGCACCTTTCGCTTTCAGCGAATCCACCACGTAACGATTATGCACGATCTCGTGGCGGACATAGACCGGAGGGCCATATTTCTGCAGCGCGAGTTCGACGATACGGATCGCGCGATCGACACCGGCGCAAAAGCCGCGCGGCGCCGCAATCAAAACCTTCAGTTCTGCCGCTTCGCTGGCTTGCACGCGCATCATCGGATCGGGAGCATTCATGATGCGCGCGCTCTAGCGCAGCAAGCCGTATCGGGTAAAGCCGCTTCGTCCCCGTTCGCTTTGTCGTTCTCTTTGTTGCACCGCGTTCATCGCACCGATAAGAAGCGGCGCGCATGAAGCGGGATCATCTGTCCCGCCACCGGTTTGTGCGCCAGTTTGGAAAGTTCGATTGTCATGATGCCCATTTCGTTCCCGTCGCGTAAGTTCCTGACCGTGCTGTGTGGCACGGCAGCCATGGCGACGGCGGCGGGCTGCGCGAAAGACAATGAAATCGACCTCGCCGGCGGCGTCGGCATCACCGCGACGCGCAGCACCTGCCCGGCGGTGGCAGTGCCGCTGCATACCGGTGACGTGACGTTGTTCGATCCCGCGACGAGCCGCGATGCGCGTGCGGTCGACGTCGTCGCCGCGATCACCAATGTGACGCCCCAGTGCAACGACACGGGCGAGAAGGTCTATCAGCTCGCAAACTTCGACGTCGTTGCGACCCGCCGCGATGCCGGACCGACGCGCACGGTGACCTTGCCCTATTATGCCACCGTGCTTCAGGGCGGTACCGCCGTGGTCGCGAAGCGGCTGGGCAACGTCTCGGTGACCTTTGCCGAAGGACAGGTTCGCGGCACCGGACGCGGACAGGCATCGGCCTATGTCGATCGCGCCGCCGCGACGCTGCCCGCCGATATTCAGGAGCGTATTACCCGCAAGCGAAAGGCGGGCGATCAGGACGCTGCGATCGACCCGCTGAGCGTTCCCGAAGTGCGCGCGGCCGTCCAGCGCGCGAGCTTTGAACTGCTCGTCGGCTTCCAGCTGACGCAGGAACAGCTCGAATATAACGTCCGACGATAGGTAGTGCGGCGGCGCGGCGGCGCCGTTCGCATCCTGACGCCCTGCGCGCCAACCGGTGACGCAGGGCTTTTCGCGTGCGCCAAGCTGCGATAGGGCGCGCGCAAGAGTTTTTCAGACCCAGATAGGCCCGACCCGTGACCCTGTTCAGCCGTTTTTCCGACCATATCGGTGCCGCGCTCGATGCGCTTGCCGTCCGCGGTGCCATTCCGGGCGACCTCGATCGCTCGGCGATCAGCGTCGAGCCGCCGCGCGACCCCGCGCATGGCGACGTTGCGACCAATGCAGCGATGGTGCTCGCCAAGCCTGCGGGAATGAATCCGCGCGCCTTTGCCGATCTGCTGGTCGCCGAACTCGGCAAACTCGACGAGGTGACAGAGGCAAGCGTCGCCGGTCCCGGCTTCATCAACCTGCGCCTTGCCGGCGACAGCTGGCGCGACGAGCTGGCGCTGATCTTCAGCGAAGGCCCCGATTATGGTCGCTCGACGATGGGGCAGGGGCGGCGTGTCAACGTCGAATATGTCTCGGCGAATCCCACGGGCCCGATGCACGTCGGCCATTGTCGTGGCGCCGTGGTCGGCGATGCGCTCGCCGCGCTGCTCGAATATGCGGGGCATGAGGTGATCCGCGAATATTATGTCAACGACGCCGGGGCGCAGGTCGACGTGCTCGCGCGCTCGGTGCATATGCGCTACCGTGAGGCGCTGGGTGAGGATATCGGCTCAATTCCGGAAGGGCTGTATCCCGGCGACTATCTGATGCCCGTGGGCGACAAGCTCGCGGTCGAATATGGCGATCGCTTCGTCGGCGCGCCCGAAAGCGCGTGGCTCGGCCTGTTCCGCGCCGAGGCGGTCAGCGCGATGATGGACATGATCCGTGCCGACCTCGCGAAACTCGGCATCCATCACGATCTTTTCTCGTCGGAGGCCGAATTGCAGGCCGAGGGCAAGCCCGCGGCCGCCGAGAAATGGCTACGCGATCATGATCTCGTTTATGATGGCCAGCTCGAAGCGCCGAAGGGCGAGACCCCCGAGGATTGGGAACCGGTCGAACTGCCACTGTTCCGCTCGACACGGTTCGGCGACGATCAGGATCGCCCGATCAGGAAATCGGATGGCAGCTGGACCTATTTCGGCGCAGACCTCGCCTATCATTTCCAGAAAAGTCAGACCGCCGACGAACTGATCGACATCTGGGGCGCCGATCATGCCGGCACGGTCAAGCGGATCAAGGCCGCGGTTTCGGCGCTGACCGATGGCAAGACGCGGTTCGACGTCAAGCTGGTGCAGATGGTCCGGCTGCTGAAGAATGGCGAGCCCTTCAAGATGTCGAAGCGCGCGGGGAATTTCGTCACACTGGCCGATGTTGTCGACGAGGTCGGCAAGGACGCGGTGCGCTTCACCATGCTGACGCGCAAGGCGGACGCGCAAATGGACTTCGACTTCGCCAAGGTGGTCGAGGCATCCCGCGACAATCCCGTCTGGTATCTGCAATATGCCAACGCCCGCATTTCGCGGCTTCGCAAGAAGGCCGCCGATGCCGGGATCGACCTGCCGACGCCCGCGCCCGCGCGGCTGGCCGACCATGAGCTGGGGCTGATCAAGCTGCTCGCGCAATTCCCGCGGATCGTCGAATCGGCGGCATCGGCCCGCGAGCCGCACCGGATCGCCTTCTATCTGGCGGATGTCGCGGCGGCGTTCCACGCCTGGTACAATCTCGGCAACGACGATCCGTCGGCGCGTATCGTGCTCGACAATGACCCCGAACTGACCGCGACGCGGCTTTATTTGGCCGACGGAATCGGGCAGGTTATCCGCAACGGGCTGTCCCTGATGGGAGTAGAGGCGCTCGAGGAGATGAATTGATGGCCGAGGGGAAGGACGAGGGACAAGCCGAGACGGGGCTCGGTCTCGAGGATGAGGACCGGCTACCCTGGCTCGAAGCCGCCGACGGGTTCGAGGAGGATGGCGAGGTTTCGCCCGTGCGCCTGCTCGTCATGGTTCTCGGTGGTCTCTTGTTGATCGGCGCCGTGCTCGGCGGCCTGTGGTGGATCCAGAATGGCGGAGCGCGCGGCAAGGGCGAGCTGATCGCCGCGCAGCAGGGCGACTATAAGGTCGCCCCCAAGACCGATGGTGCGAAGACCTTCGAGGGCGAGGGCGATGCGAGCTTCTCGGCAAGTGAAGGCGCCGAGCCCGCAGGCAAGGTCGACCCGACCCGCATGCCCGAAGAGCCTGCCGTGACACCGGAAGAGCGCGAGGCCGCGGTGAAAAAGGCCGCTGCCGACAAGGCGGCCGCAGCGAAAGCGGCTGCCGCGAAGGCTCAGCCCGCGGATAAGGTGAAGGCGGCGCCCCCGAAGGCACCGGACGCCGAGGCCAAACCTGCGGCGGCTGGCGGCGTGATGATCCAGCTCGGCGCGTTCAGCAGCGACGCTGCAGCGGCCAAGGCCTGGACCAATCTCTCGAAGCGTTTTGCCTATCTCGCCGAACTCAACAAAAGCGTTTCGCCGGCGAAGGTCGGCGACGGCACCGTCTATCGTCTTCGCGTTTCAGCGGGAACGGCGGCCAACGCCGCGAATTTGTGCGGAAAATTGCGCGTCGCGGGTGAAAATTGCGTCGTCGTCCGCTGATTCGGCCCGCTTGGCCGCAGACTCTGTTGGTGCAAAACCGTCGTCATGGCATGATCCGCTCTGGTTGCCGTGTGAGGGGGCGGCGATCGATGGAGTTTGACGCACGATGATACCGGCAATTTTCGGCCTCTCGGGCCTGACCCTCACTGACGATGAGCGCGCTTTCTTCCGCGACTGCGATCCGGCGGGCTATATATTGTTCGGGCGCAATATCGAGAATCGCGAACAACTGCGGCGCCTGACCGATGAGCTTCGGGGCCTTGATGGCCGCGCTGATTTGCCGATCCTGATCGATCAGGAAGGCGGACGCGTCGCGCGCATGAAATCACCCGAATGGCCGCTGTTTCCGAGCGGTGCGGCGTTCGACGCACTGTACGACCGCGCGCCCGCCAGCGCGATCGAGGCCGCGCGCCTCAACGCGATGGCGCTTGCAGCGATGCTCGCGGAAGTCGGCATCACTGTCGATTGTCTGCCTTTGCTCGACGTTCGCCAGCCGGGCGCAAGCGATGTGATCGGCGACCGCGCGCTCGGTAGCGAGCCGATGCGCGTAGCCGCGCTGGGGCGCGCGATCCTCGGCGGGCTGCAGGACGGCGGCGTGGTCGGGATCGTCAAGCACATCCCGGGACATGGGCGGGCGCTGCTCGATACGCATGAGGCGCTACCGACGGTCACCGCCCTCGACCGCGATCTGCAGACCGACCTCGCGCCCTTCGCGGCGCTGCGCGACGCGGCGATGGCAATGACGTGCCACGTCATCTTCGAAGCTTGGGACCCCGACCGCCCCGCGACCTTGTCGCCCGTCGTGATCGACAGCGTCATTCGCCAGCGCATCGGCTTTCACGGGCTGCTGATGACCGACGATCTCGACATGAAGGCGCTATCGGGCGACGTGCCGTCGCGCGCCGCCGATGCGATCGCGGCCGGGTGCGACATCGCGCTAAATTGCTGGGCGAAAATGGACGATATGGTCGGGATCGCGAATGCGCTCGATCCGATCAGCACCGTGTCGCGTGCACGGCTGGAAGGTGCAATGGACCGGATTTCGGGCGGGAGCGACGGACGCGAGTTCGCGACGCTCGTCGATCAGCGCGACGCGCTGCTGGCGATGGCCTGATCGTCGATGGAAGAGCTGCCGCTCGATTTCGAGATCGTACCGGCGGCGCCCGAGCGCGAGGATGCCTTGCAGCTTTCGCTCGACAGCTGGGAAGGTCCGCTCGATCTGCTGCTAGCGCTGGCTCGCGGCCAGAAGGTCGACCTCAAGCAGATTTCGATTCTGGCGCTCGTCGAACAATATCTGACCTTCATCGCCGAGGCTCGCGAGCTGAAGCTGGAGGTCGCGGCCGATTATCTCGTGATGGCAGCGTGGCTCGCCTATCTGAAATCGGCACTTCTCCTGCCGAAGGATCCCCTCGAGGATCCGTCGCCCGACGAACTCGCGTTGCGTCTGCAATTGCGGTTGCAGCGGCTTGCCGCGATGCGCGATGCGGCAGCACGTCTGCTGGCGCGCGACCGGATCGGCCGCGACGTCTTCATCCGCCCGCGACCGGAAGGCTTGCGGGATGTCAGGGTCCGGCGCTGGGATGCCAGTCTATACGATCTTCTCTCCGCTTATGGACAGGTCAAGCTGCGGTCCGAACCCGTCGTGCACATGGTCTCGCGGCGCCCGGTCATCACGCTCGATGCGGCATTACACCATCTTCAGCGGATGCTGGGCGTGAAGATCGACTGGGCGGAACTGTCCGATTTCCTGCCGGGGGATTATGACGGCCCGCTTCGCCGCTCGGCCATCGCGTCGAGTTTCGTCGCGGCGCTCGAACTGGCGCGGCAGGGCCGGGTCGACCTGAAACAGGATGGCGCCTTCGAACCGCTTTATCTGAAAGCCGCACAAGCATGATCGACGATCTGGAACGCGCAATTGAGGCGATGCTCTTTGCCAGCGACGAAGCGCTCGACGCGCGGCAGATCGCCGGGCGTCTCGGCGACGAAATGACGCCGGGGCAGGTGAAAGCGATCATCGAAACGATCGCCGCGCGCCACGCAGGAAGTGGCATCGAACTCGTCGAGCGCGGCGGGCGCTGGCATTTCCAGACCCCCGCGGATCTCGCGCATCTCCTCCGCCGCGAGCGCGACGATCCGCGCAAGCTTTCGCGGGCGGCGGCCGAGGTGCTGGCGATCATCGCCTATCACGAGCCCGTCAGCCGCGCCGAGATCGAGGCCATTCGCGGCGTCCAGACCTCGAAGGGCACGCTCGACGTGCTGATGGAGGCAGAATGGATCGCGCCGGCAGGGCGGCGCGAGGTTCCGGGACGACCGCTGATTTACAAGACGACCGACGCGTTCCTGCAACATTTCGGCCTCACGAGCCGCAAGGACCTGCCAGGAATCGAGGATTTGCGCGCGGCGGGCCTGCTCGACCCGGTCGATCTCGCTTTTGAGGAAGCGATGGGCGAACTGGACCTAGTAAAAGACGGTGAAGAGGCCTAGATGAGCCCTTCAAGGAGAATTTGAGATGGGTAGCTTCAGCATCTGGCACTGGCTCGTGGTAGGGATTCTCGTCCTGCTTTTGTTCGGCAAGGGCCGCTTTTCCGACATGATGGGCGATGTTGCCAAGGGCATCAAAAGCTTCAAGAAGGGCATGGCCGACGACGATGCGCCAACCCCGGCGCCCAAGCAGATCGAAGGCCAGCGCGCGCCTGACGCCACGCCCATGTCGACGCCGACGGCCGAGCACGACAAGCTCTGATCGCCAGTCGCCGGCGGGGAATTCAAGCGATGTTCGATGTTGCGCCCACCGAGCTGCTGCTCGTCGTGGTGGTGGCCTTGGTGGTTATCGGCCCCAAGGACCTCCCCAAGGCGATGCGTTTCGTCGGCAAATGGATGGGGAAGGCGCGCGGGATGGCCCGCCATTTCCGTGCCGGACTGGACACGATGATGCGCGAAGCCGAACTCGAGGAACTCGAGAAGCAGTGGCGTGAGCAGAATGAGGCGATCATGCGCGAGTTTCCGCGCATCGACGATGTAAACGCAACGCCTGCGACGAATACGGCGTCGACCGAGCCCGCGACATCAGGCGCCGTCACGGAAGCCGAAGTCGACGAGGCAGCCGCAGCCAACCCGCCACCCGAAACGCACGCGATTCCGCCGAAGGATGGCACGCTGCCGTGACCGGGGAGACGGAAACCGAAGAGGATGGCGCGGGGGGCAAGATGCCGCTGCTCGACCACTTGGTCGAACTGCGTTCGCGCTTGCTGAAGTCGCTGATCGCAATCGGCATCGCCTTTGGCGTGTGCCTTTATTATGCAAAACCGATTTTCGGAATTCTAGTCCAGCCGCTCGTGCGCGCGGGGCAGGGCAAGCTGATCTATACCCAGCTTTTCGAGGCGTTTTTCGTCGAGATCAAGGTCGCGTTGTTCGCGGCAACGATGATCGCCTTTCCCGTGATCGCGAACCAGCTGTGGAAGTTCGTCGCGCCGGGCCTCTTCAAGCAGGAAAAGCGCGCACTTCTCCCGTTCCTGATCGCGACGCCCGTGCTGTTCGCGATCGGCGCGAGCTTCGCCTATTTTATCACCATCCCGATCGCCCTCAAATTCCTGCTCGGCTATCAGGGAAACGTGGGCGGAATTACCCAGGAAGCCTTGCCCTCGGTCGGCAATTATTTAAGCTTCACGATGCAGTTCATCATGGCGTTCGGCATCGCCTTCCTGCTGCCGATCCTTCTGATGCTGATCGAACGATCGGGACTGGTGACCCGCGAGCAACTGGTTTCTGCACGCCGGTATATGATCGTAGCGGCCTTCGCGATCGCGGCGGTTTTCACGCCGCCGGATATCCTCAGCCAGCTGCTGCTCGCCGTGCCTTTGGTGTTCCTGTACGAAATGTCGCTGTTCGCGATCTGGTTCACGCAGCGCCGACGCAAAACAGGCGCCGAAACGGCGCCTGTCGAGCCTCTCGAAGAGGCTTAGGGCAAGTTAACTTCAAGATCAGTGGATGGCGTCGCTGCCTGCCTGACCGACGGACTCGATGTCGCGGCCAGCGCCCTTCACCGTGTTGCAGCCAGTGACCAGAACGCTGGCGAGCAGGGCGAGGAGGATTGCACGGAAACTCGTCATTTTTCTAACCTCTCAGGATTTGATGCAAAATGGCCCGGCACGCTTCGAGGGGGGGGAGGGAATGCGGGCCGGGCCAATGTTGCTGAGCAGCGCTGCGGGGGGGCGATGACCGCTGCTCGAATGGAAAACGACCAATGCGCCCGATAGGTTCCCGAAAAAAATCGCATGGGTGAAATTTTTTTCGGAAATTTCTGAATCGCTTGGATTTCAGCGGCTTGCCCTTAGAGCGTCGTCAGCCCACTGAGTACCGCGAGGCCGAGGAAGGCCAGAAAACCCATGGAATCGGTCGTCATCGTGACGAAAATCGAACTTGCGACCGCCGGATCCTGGTCGAGCCTGTCGAGAAGCAGCGGGATCGCAACGCCTGCCACGCCCGCGACGAAAATATTCACGATCATCGCCGCGGCAATCACCCCGCCGAGCTGCGGATTGCCGAACCACAGGGCTGTCGCCGTTCCCGCGATCAGCGCGATCGTGCCGCCGTTGAGCAGCGCGATCTTCATTTCGCGCCAGATCGCGCGCCAGCTGTTCGAATCGGTGAGCTGATTCATCGCGAGCGCACGGACGGTGACGGCCAGCGTCTGCGTTCCCGCATTGCCGCCAACGCCCGCGACGATCGGCATCAGCGCAGCAAGCGCGACCATATGCTCGATCGCACCGCCGAATATCCCGACGATCGTCGAGGCGACGAGCGCCGTCCCGAGATTGGCGATCAGCCAGCGGACGCGCGCGCTGTAGGTTTCACGGATCGGTTCGTTGATGTCGCCGTCACCGGCGCCCGACAGGCGCAGGATATCCTCGCCGGCCTCTTCCTGGATGATGTGGACGACGTCGTCGACCGTAATCATGCCGACGAGACGGCCATCCCTGTCAACGACGGCCGCCGAAATCAGCGCATATTTCTGGAAGCGCAGCGCGACTTCTTCCTGGTCCATGTCGACCG
>NZ_JAEMQX010000145.1 GCF_016463645.1 Sphingopyxis sp.
TCGCGAGGTTCGCGGTCACCGACGCGACCGAATTGCCCGAATCGATATCGTCCTTCGGCCGGATCGACACCGGCGCCATGGCCTTGAGTGGCTTGTCGGGCAGCTCGTTCAGTGACTGCAGATATTTGCGCATCGCGCCCGCGCACATGCCGAGCACCGCGTCGTTGATCGTCCCGTCATAGGCCTTGCCCATCGCCCTGACCCGTTCCAGCGACCAGCTTTGCGCGACGAAACGGCGCGCGCCGGTGATGTTGCGGTTGAAGCTGGTGCGCGGAACGCCGGCGAAGGGCGTGACCAGCCCGTCGCCGCCGATGCCGAACATCGCCGCGAGATACTGGTTCATCGCCTTGGTCACGCCGACGCTGTTGCCCCATTGCTCCTTCAGGAAATCGCCGATCGCCTTGATGTCGGTGAGGTTCGGGCGCGCGGGCTTCTTCGGCGGCGGGAAAAGACGCTTGTAGGCTTCATAGGCCTCGACCGAGAGCGGCGAGGCGGCGCGACGCTCCCCGGGATCCGCCGACAGCATCGAATTGTAGAAATGGATGCTCGCCGCGCCGTCCATCAGCGCGTGGTGGACCTTCTTGAAGGTTGCGATCTGCCGGTTCGGCAGGCCCGAGATCAGCGTGATCTCCCAGAGCGGCCGGGTCCGGTCGAGCAGGCCCGAATGAAGCCGCGAGGCGAGTTCGAACATCTCGCGGTAACGGCCGGGCTTGGGCAGCGCGGCGGCGCGTACATGGTAATGCATGTCGATGTCGCGGTCGGGTTCGAGGCGGATCGGGCCATATTGGCCGAGCGGGGTCAGTTTCAGCACCTCGCTGAACGGCCGCCGCAGCCCCTCGGACTGGCGGAGCAGCGCAAGCTGCTCGTTCAGCCATTCGGTCTCGTCGGCGCCTTCGGGCAAAGTATAGAGATTGATGCCGCCGATATGCATCGGCATTTCGCGGCTTTCCCCCCACAGGAACATCGCGTCGGTCACCGGCATCAGGCGCATCGCAGCTCTCCCCACTGTTTATGCTGCATCTTTTGATGCGCAGCATGACAGCGGCGGGAGGGGAGTCAAGCTGCGCCCCATTGGCGGAAAGCGGCGAACGCGGTATCGCCGCCCGATGGCCAAGCTCTATTTCTATTATGCCAGCATGAATGCGGGCAAATCGACGACGCTGCTGCAGGCGGATTTCAACTATCGCGAGCGCGGCATGGAGACGATGCTGTGGACTGCGGCGCTCGACGATCGTTACGGGGCGGGGCAAGTGACGAGCCGCATCGGGTTGATGGCTGAAGCGCATAAATTCGACCCCGACAGCGACATGTTTGCCGCGGTAAGCGACGAGAACCGCCAGCGCCCGCTTGCTTGTGTGCTCGTCGATGAAGCGCAGTTCCTGTCGCGCGAGCAGGTGCTGCAGCTGGCCCGGCTCGCCGATGAGCTCGATATTCCGGCGCTCTGCTATGGCCTCCGCACCGATTTTTCGGCCGAGCTTTTCCCCGGATCGGCGGCGTTGCTCGGCATCGCCGACGCGCTCGTCGAACTCAAGGCCGTATGCGAATGCGGGCGCAAGGCGACGATGAATCTTCGCGTCGACGAACAGGGACGCGCGGTCGTCGAGGGCGCGCAGACCGAGATCGGGGGCAACGACCGTTATGTCGCGATGTGCCGGCGGCATTTCATGGCGAAGCGGCGCGAAGCCACGACGGCGCTCGCCGATGCTTGACCGTCTCTATACCGAACTCGCCGATGGCGATCTCCGTCTCGTCAGGCTCACGGAGGAGCATCGCGAGGCGCTGCGTGCCGTCTGCGCCGCCGACGCCGACATCTGGTCGATCTATTCGTCGAGCTTCGATCCCGATCATTTCGACAAGAGCTTCGACACGCTGATCGGCGGCAAGGCCCGCATGCCCTATGCGATCGTCGACGGCGACCGGCTCGTCGGCATGACCGCCTGGCTTCGCCCGGACGTGAGTGCGCAGACGGTCGAGATCGGCAACAGCTATATCCATCCCGATGCTCGCGGCACGGGCCTCAACGGACGTCTCAAGAAGCTGATGATCGATCATGCCTTCGCGGCCGGCATCCGCCGTATCGAGTTTCGCATCGACGAGCGGAACAAGCGCAGCCAGGCTGCGGTCGCCAAGCTCGGATGCACCAAGGAGGGCGTCCTGCGTTCGGAGCGCATCACATGGACGGGATATGTGCGCGACACCGGGCTCTGGTCGCTGCTTGCGGACGAGTGGCACAGGAGTCCGGCCACCTGAGCTTCATGGCTTTCTGACAAGTGCGGGTTCAGCCAGGATCTGCTATCCTGAACATCGGTAAGGACATTCCGGTCGAAAGGCATGACATGAAACCGACACTCGCGCTCTCGCTGACTGCACTGTTGCTCCCTTTCTCTTCGGCAATGGCCGAGGAGCCACGCGCTCTCGGCGTTGAATCGAGCATAGTTTTTCCGAGCAACAGTTCGATTCGAAGCTGGAAGGCCGATCGCGATCGGGGCATCTGGATCGAGGATCGCCGGCGCAACTGGTATTACGGGACGTTCATCGGCACTTGCCCCAGCCTTGGCTTTGCGCATGCATTCGCCGTCGAAACCCGCGGTGCCGGACGTCTTGATCGCCTCGCATCGATTATCGTTCGGGGCGACAGCTGTCCGTTCAGCTCGTTCGTGACGTCGGCGCCGCCGCCAACAAAGGCAGAGTTGAAGGCAGCCCGCGAAGCCGAAAGGGCTGCCCGCGAAGCAGAAAAGGCCGCCCGGGATTAACAGCAGCTCGCCCGCGATATTTGTCTGCCGCATTTTACGAACCGTCAGGTTCCACCCGAGTTGAAAATGCTCTAGCGGCGCGGAATGAACGGCTGGATCATTCTCGACAAACCCGTGGGGCTCGGCTCGACGCAGGCGGTCGGCGCGGTGAAGCGCGTGTGCCGTGAAGCGGGGCTGGGCAAGGTCAAGGTCGGCCATGGCGGGACGCTCGATCCCCTCGCCTCGGGCGTGCTGCCGATCGCGCTCGGCGAGGCGACCAAGCTTTGCGGACGGATGCTCGACGCAAGCAAGATCTATGATTTCACTGTGCAGTTCGGGACAGAGACGGCCGGGCTCGATGCCGAGGGCGAAGTGATTGCGACGAGCGATGTGCGGCCGACGCTCGCGGAAATCGAGGCGGTACTGCCGCGCTTCACTGGTCCGATCGATCAGGTTCCGCCGGCCTATTCGGCGATCAAGATCGACGGCCAGCGCGCGTACGACCGCGCGCGCAAGGGCGAAGATGTCGAGATGAAGGCCCGAAGCGTCACGATCTACGCGCTCGATCTGCATGCCGCGGAGGAGGGGCCGATCGAAAACGTGACGCTCTCCGCCCACGTCTCCAAAGGCACCTATATCCGCAGCCTCGCACGCGACATCGCGCGCGCGGTCGGCAGCGTCGGGCATGTCACGATGCTCCGCCGGACGAGGGCGGGGCCCTTCACGCTCGAACAGGCGATTTCGCTGGACAAATTGAACGCTTTCGGCCAAGGGGCCGCCCAATCAGAAATATTTCTGCCGCTCGAGGCAGGGCTGGTCGACATCCCGGCTCTGAACCTTTCCCCGGAAGCGGCAGGGGCGATCCGTCAGGGTCGCGTCTGGACCGGGGGTAGCACGGAAGACGGGCTCTATTGGGGAAGGGACAGCGACATGCGTCCCGTCGCCCTGATCGAGGCTTTGGCGGGAACGCTGAAAGTCGTCCGGGGCTTCAACGTTTAAACAAGGATGTTCGAAGGAAGTTTGAATATGTCGATTACCGCCGAACGCAAAGCCGAAGTCATCAAGGACAATGCCCGCGAAAAGGGCGACACCGGTTCGCCGGAAGTCCAGGTTGCGATCCTCACCGATCGCATCAACACGCTGACCGAGCATTTCAAGGCGCACCACAAGGACAACCACAGCCGCCGCGGCCTCCTCATGATGGTCAACAAGCGCCGCAGCCTCCTCGACTATCTGAAGAAGAAGGACGAGGCCCGCTATTCGGCGCTGATCGCGAAGCTGGGTCTTCGCAAGTAAGAATTTCTGGCGGCCCCGGATTTCCGGGGCCGCTGTCATATTGGTCCCGTGCAATGTGCCGGGCCACAGGGCCGCTCCCGCATCCGGCGGGACCGCCATGGGGCAGACAGACGCCCTGAACCGCCCCGGGCCGGATTGCCCGGAATCAGAGGCCCCGCCCGGCATAGGGCCCGGCGGGCGAAGGAAACCACATGTTTGACGTGAAAAAAGTATCGATCGAGTGGGGCGGTGAAACGCTGACGCTCGAAACGGGCAAGGTTGCCCGCCAGGCCGACGGCGCCGTGATGGCGACGCTGGGCGAAACGGTCGTCCTGTGCGCCGTGACCGCCGCGAAGTCGGTGAAGGACGGGCAGGACTTCTTCCCGCTCACCGTCCACTATCAGGAAAAATATTCGGCCGCCGGCCGCATTCCGGGCGGCTTCTTCAAGCGCGAACGCGGCGCGACCGAAAAGGAAACGCTCGTCAGCCGCCTGATCGACCGTCCGATCCGCCCGCTGTTCCCCGAAGGTTTTTACAACGAAATCAACGCCATTGCGCAGGTTCTGAGCTATGACGGCCACAATGAGCCCGACATCCTCGCGATGGTCGCCGCGTCGGCCGCGCTGACGATCTCGGGCGTGCCCTTCATGGGCCCGATCGGCGCCGCGCGCGTCGGTTATGTCGATGGCGAGTATATTCTCAACCCGACCGACGAGCAGGTCGCCGAGGGCGACCTCGACCTCGTCGTTGCCGCCACCTACGACGCGGTGATGATGGTCGAATCCGAAGCCAATGAGCTGTCGGAAGAGGTCATGCTCGGCGCCGTCCTGTTCGCGCACGACGCGTGCAAGGAAGTCGTCAAGGCGATCGTCAAGCTCGCCGAACAGGCTGCGAAGGATCCGTGGGAAGTCGCCGCCGGCGACGACAATGCCGCGATCAAGGACAAGCTCAAGAAGCTGATCGGCAAGGACATCGCCGCCGCCTACAAGCTGACCGACAAGTCGGCCCGCTCGAACGCGCTCAACGAAGCGCGCGCGAAGGCGAAGGAATCGTTCGTCGCCGACGGTCTGTCGCCGCAGGACGTCATGGCCGGCATCAAGCTGACCAAGAAGCTCGAAGCCGAAATCGTCCGCACCGCCATCCTCAAGGATGGCAAACGCATCGACGGCCGCACGACGACGCAGATCCGTCCGATCGTCGCCGAAACGCACTTCCTGCCCCGCGCGCACGGCTCGGCGCTGTTCACCCGCGGCGAGACGCAGACGATCGCCACCGCGACGCTGGGCACCAAGGATGCGGAGCAGATGATCGACGGCCTCAACGGCCTGTCGTACCAGCATTTCATGCTGCACTATAACTTCCCGCCCTATTCGGTCGGTGAAGTCGGTCGCTTCGGCGCGCCGGGCCGCCGCGAAGTCGGCCATGGCAAGCTGGCATGGCGTGCGCTGCACCCCGTGCTGCCGACGAAGGACGAGTTCCCCTACACGATCCGCCTCACCAGCGACATCACCGAGTCGAACGGCTCGTCGTCGATGGCGTCGGTCTGCGGCGGGTCGCTCGCGATGATGGACGCCGGCGTGCCGATCAAGCGTCCCGTCTCGGGCATCGCGATGGGCCTGATCCTCGAAGGCAAGGATTATGCGATCCTCAGCGACATCCTCGGCGACGAGGATCACCTCGGCGACATGGACTTCAAGGTTGCGGGCACGTCCGAAGGCATCACCACAATGCAGATGGACATCAAGATCGCGGGCATCACGCGCGAGATCTTCGAAGCCGCGCTGAACCAGGCCAAGGAAGGCCGCGCGCACATCCTCGGCGAGATGAACAAGGCGCTCGGCGAAACCCGCAGCGAACTGTCGGCGCACGCGCCGCGCATCGAGACGATGCAGATCGACAAGGCGAAGATCCGCGACGTCATCGGCACCGGCGGCAAGGTCATCCGCGAGATCGTCGCGACCACCGGCGCCAAAGTCGACATCGACGACGAGGGCCTGATCAAGATCTCGTCGAGCGACCTCACCCAGATCGAAGCCGCACGCAAGTGGATCGCCGGCATCGTCGAGGAAGCCGAAGTCGGCAAGATCTATGACGGCAAGGTCGTCAATCTCGTCGATTTCGGGGCGTTCGTGAATTTCATGGGCGGCAAGGACGGCCTCGTCCACGTCAGCGAAATCAGGAACGAGCGCGTGGAAAAGGTCGCCGACGTCCTCAGCGAAGGCCAGGAAGTCAAGGTCAAGGTTCTCGAGATCGATCCGCGCGGCAAGGTGCGCCTGTCGATGCGCGTCGTCGATCAGGAAACCGGCGAAGAGCTGGAAGACACGCGCCCGGCACGCGAACCCCGCGAACCGCGCGGCGACCGCGGCCCGCGCCGTGACGGCGGTGACCGTGGCCGTGGCGGCCGCGACCGTGGCCCGCGCCGCGACGGCGAAGGCCGTGGCGACCGCGGCCCGCGCCGCGAACGCTCGGAAGACGGTCCGGAAGATCAGGGCCATGTGCCCGACTTCCTGAAGGACTAAGGCCTTCCGCGACCGGAACAGGGAAGGGGCTGCCGAAAGGCGGCCCCTTTTTTATCTGCTTCGGGGTTAGTGAGCGGTCGTTTCCGACAGCGGATGGTAGGGCAGCTTCGGGTCCTGGCGGTTGGCCGCGATCCCGGCCTTCAAAAATGCCACGATCTTCGGCCAGCTGTCGGCACGCGCGGCGGCATTTCCTTCCGCCGTTCCGCCGAGCTTGCTCCATTTCTTCGCGGCGGCCGCATCGGCAAAGGATGCTCCCATAACGGCATGACCGGCATCCTTGTAGCGAAGCACGATCGGTGCTGCCCCGCCCTGCCTTGCCGCGCGCGCGACGATCTGGTCGGTCATCGGGCAGCTCGGCCAGAGCTTCTCGGACTCGCCGCACACGAGCAGCAGCCTGCCCTTGTATCGTTCGACCGGGATGATCGCGGCCGGATTCTCGTCGAGTTCCTTCAGCCCGCCCTCGAACACGGCCATCAGCCCGCGGTCGTCGGGGCGCCCCTTGTAGGCGAGGTGCGGGACCGGCTCACCCTTTGCGCTCCACGACGAACTGAACGAGCCGAGCATGTAATTCTCGCCGCTCATTCCGTCCCAGACGACGCTCGACGGCATGCCGAGCGCGACGGCGCGGATGCCGGGATAGCGCGTCGCGACGAGCAGCCCCGCCTCGGCCCCCTTCGAATAGCCGACGATGCCGATCCGCGCCGGGTCGATGCCGGGCTGCTTCTTCAGCCAGTCGAGCCCGCGGGTGAAATCCTCGATCGGGATATTCTTGAGCTTCGCCGGCTTGCCCGGCGCATTGTGATAGGCGAGCTGGAGGACGCCAAAACCCTCGGCCTGCAGCAGCAGCGCCTGCGCGCGAACGTCGCTGGCGAGCCCGCCCTCGGAGCCGCCGAGCAGCAGAATTGCCGGATGCGGGCCGGTGCCGGATGCGGGGTAATAGTTGGCGAAAATGCCGCCGCCCGCGATCCGCTGCCCGGTCGGGCCGGCGTCGGCGATCTTCGCGGGCGGGGGCGGCCGGGTTAGCATATAAGCAAAGCCGCCGCCGCCGACCACGACCAGCGCGCCGAGCACACCCAAGGCAATTTTCCACCTGCGCTTCATGGCCGCCCTCCCCGCTACCGAACTGTGTTAGTGATATAGGGCAGTTAGGGTTTGCGCAAGGGCAACGCACGGGGCGCGAGTCGCCTCGCGCCCCGTGCGTTGCCGTCGGTCCGGAACGTCAGCCGAACAGCCGCTCGGCATATTCGCTGCGCAGCCGGGTCCAATTGTCCCAGTGCGGCGCCGCCGCTGTCCCGCGGGCGCGCGCTTCGAGTACATCGAGATGGGCGTGCCAGCCGGCGCTGACGTTGAGCCGCACCTCGGGATCCTCGATGCGTTTGTGGACGATGGTCAGCAGCACCTCGTCGCCCTTTTCCTCGAGCGTGAAGGTCACGCCGCCGGTGCTGCCCCAACTGATCGAGAGCAGGCGCGGCGCGTCGATCGCGACGACTTCGCACGTCATCCGGTGCTCGTCACCGAAACCGTCGGGGCGGGTGCCCGGCGGATCGGTGAGTTCGTCGTTGCGCCAGACGAGTTCGACCGGTGCGCCGACCTTTTCCTCCATCGCGCCCGCCGCGAGCCATTGGCGACGGAGGTCGCCGTCGATGAGATAGGCCCAGATCCGGCCGACGGGGCCGGGAAGCAGGCGGGTGATCGTCAGTGTCGCGGGTTCGGTAAGCAGGCCGTAACGGCCTTGATCAAGCGTCGTGGTCATCGTCATTCTCCTTCTTTCCCGGGGAGGGGGTCTTGGGGGGAG
>NZ_JAEMQX010000037.1 GCF_016463645.1 Sphingopyxis sp.
ACAACAACCCGTCGCCCGATGCCAGCCGAGTTATAACGTCGGTGGCCTCGGGTTCGCCGGGATGACGACATTGGGCAGGCGGCGCGTTAAAGACCGGGCATGAGAATCGCCGTCTTTACTGTCGCGCTGATCGCGGCTCTCGCCGTCACCCCATCCCGCGCCCAGACCGGAGACGCCTACGCCCCGGCACGTGCGATCGTCGCCGACATCGGCAGGATCGTCACGCCCAACGGAGTGCAGGAAACCTTCGAGATCACGCTCGGCGGCGCACGGCAGGTGGTCAACGTCCGCGGATCGGACCGCGAAAATCCCATCCTCATCTTCGTCCACGGTGGCCCCGGAGCGGTCGAAATGCCCTTCGCTTGGGCGTTTCAGCGGCCGTGGGAGGATGTCTTCACCGTCGTCCAGTACGACCAGCGCGGCGCGGGACGCAGCTATCCGCTGAATGACCCGAAGACGCTCGCTCCGACGATGACGCCCGAACGTTACCGCGACGACGCCATCGAACTGATCGAACTGCTGAGGAAGCGTTACGGCAAGCGCAAGGTCGTGCTGCTGGGGCACAGTTGGGGCTCGATCGTCGGCCTGTCGGTCGCGGTGAAACGCCCCGACCTGCTCTACGCCTATGTCGGTGTCGGTCAGGGCATCGATTTTCGCGAAGGCGAGAAGGCCGGCATGGCGTGGACGCGTGCGAAGGCGCTCGCTGCGGGCGACAAGGCGGCGGTGGCAGCCATCGATGCACTCGCGCCTTATCCGCAAGGCGAGTTCACGATTGCCAAGGCCGACGGCTGGCGCAAATTTGCGATCCCCTATGGCTCGCTCATCCATAACAAGCCCGACCTCGAATATTATTTCCGGACCCCGCGCCTCTCGCCCGAATATACGGCAACCGACATAGAGGCGTGGGGCAAGGGCAGCGAGTTTTCGGTGACGACGCTCTGGCCGCGCCTCGCCGACGTCAGCTTCACGAAGGTGAGGAAGGTGGATGTGCCGCTCGTCTTCCTGCTCGGACGGCATGATTATACTGTCCCTTCGCCTGTGGCCGCCCACTGGTTCGAACAGGTTGAAGCACCCTCGAAGAAGCTCGTCTGGCTCGAACATTCGGCGCATATGCCGATGGTCGAGGAGCCGGGGCATTTCTTCGCCGCGCTGCTTCGCGACGTGCTGCCGCTGACGAAAGACAAGAAATGACCGCCTATCTCGCACCGATCGGACTGCTGTTCGTATCGAACATTTTCATGACCTTTGCGTGGTACGGACAGCTCGGCGCGGTGTCGCGGCCGATCTGGCTGGCGGTGCTGATCGCGTGGGGAATCGCCTTCTTCGAATATTGCCTCGTCATTCCCGCGAACCGCATCGGCTATGGCGCGTACAGCGCCGCCGAACTCAAGACCTTGCAAGAAGTGATCACGCTGATCATATTCGCCGGGTTCGCGGTCTTCTGGCTCGGTGAGAAGCTGACCCTGAACCATCTCGTCGGCTTCGGACTGATCGCGGCGGGGGCGTTCTTCATCTTCAAGGGACCGATTGCGGTCTGACAGGATTTTACAGCGACATGGAAACCCGTGCCGGCGATCCCGGAGCCTTTGCCCGCTTCGACCTGACCCGCGTCCCCTCCCCGGCCTTCGTGGTCGATGCCGCGAAAGTGCGCGCGAACCTCGCGCTGCTTCGCCATATCGGCGACGCGTCGGGCGCGCGCGTGCTTGCGGCGCTCAAGGCCTTTTCGATGTGGCCGCTGGGATCGACCGTCGCGGGCTATCTCGACGGCGTCTGTGCCTCGGGCCTGTACGAAGCGAAGCTCGGCCGCAGCGAATATGGCGGCGAAGTCGCCACCTATTGCGCGGGCTACAAGGAAGCCGACCTGCCCGAGATCGCGGCGCTGTCGGATCACCTCATCTTCAATTCGCCGGGGCAGATCACGCGCTTCCGCCCGTTGCTCGACGAATTGCGCGCGAAGGGCGAGACGTTCGACATTGGCCTGCGCATCAACCCGATGCACAGCGAGGGCGAGGTCGCGAAATATGATCCCGCCGCGCCATGCAGCCGCCTCGGCTTCCCGATCAGCCAGCTATTGCCCGAACATATGGAGGGCGTCGACGGCGTCCATATGCACAGCCTCTGCGAACAGGATTTCCCGCCCCTGCAGCGGACCTGGAACGCGGTGCAGCCGATGCTCCGCCCCTTCTTCAGCCAGCTCAAATGGATCAACTTCGGCGGTGGCCATCATGTGACGCGCGCCGATTATCAGGTCGACGACCTCATCGCCTTTCTCAAGCAGGTGCGCGCCGCGACCGATTGCGACGTGATGATCGAGCCCGGCGAGGCGATCGCGCTCGATGCGGGCATCCTCGTCGGCGAAATCCTCGACCTGTTCGACAACGGCATGCCGATCGGGATCACCGACATTTCGGCGACCTGCCATATGCCCGACGTCATCGAGGCGCCCTATCGTCCGGCAATGCTCGACGAAGGGAGCGAGGGCATGGCGACGCGTCTTGGCGGCCCGTCGTGCCTCGCGGGCGACGTCATCGGCGACTATCGCCTGCCCGGCGGCGCACGCATCGGCCAGCGCTTCGCCTTCCTCGACCAGGCGCATTATTCGATGGTCAAGACCAACACCTTCAACGGCGTGCCGCTGCCGTCGATCTGGCTGTGGGACAGCGAGAGCGACGAACTGGGGCTGGTCCGCGAATTCGGCTACGAGGATTTCAAGACGCGGCTGGGGTGATCTCCGCCAGCGCCTGGTGGATGTCGCTGACCACGACCGACCCCTCGCCGACCGACGAAGCGACGCGTTTCACCGATCCCTTGCGGACGTCGCCGACGGCATAGATGCGCGGCCAGCTCGTCTCGAACCGGCTCGGCATGCGGTCGAGCGACCAGCCCGCCTTGACCAGTTCCAGCGGCGCGATATCGGTACCGGTCTTCACGAAGCCGCGTTCGTCGCACACCATTTCCTTGGGCAACCAAGTCGTGTTCGGGCTTGCGCCGAGGAAGAGGAACAGGAAACCGCAGTCGCAATGATCCTCGGCCCCGGTCTCGCGGCAGCGATAGGTCAGCCCTGCCAGATGCTCCTCGCCGTGGAGCGCGACGACGTCGGTCGACGGAATGATCTCGATATTCGGATGCTCCTCGAGCCGCCTGACCAGATATTCGGACATCGTCTCGCGCAGGCTCGACCGGCGGAAAATGACATGGACCTTCTTCGCGACGCTCGCGAGATAGATCGCCCCCTGCCCCGCCGAATTGCCCGATCCGACGATCGTCACCTCGGCATTGCCGCAGAGCTGCGCCTCCATCGGCGTCGCGCCATAATAGATGCCGCGGCCTTCGTAGGCTTCGATACCCTCGATCGGCAGGCTCTGATATTTTGCGCCGCTCGCGACGACCACCGCGCGACTCCTGAGCTTGCGCCCGTCGGCGAGATGCAGGCAATAGGCGTCGCCGTCGCGGTTGATCGACGCGGCGCGTACCGGCGAAACCAGCCGCGCCCCGAACTTCTGTGCCTGCACCGTGGCGCGCCGCGCGAGTTCGTTCCCCGAAATGCCGGTCGGGAAACCGAGATAATTTTCGATCTTCGACGAGGTTCCCGCCTGCCCGCCGGGCGCGAACGAATCGAGCGCGATCACCGTCAGTCCCTCGGATGCCGCATAGACCGCCGCCGCGAGCCCGCCCGGGCCGCTGCCGACGACGAGTACGTCGGCCGTCGCGCCATCGGGCAGCAGGTCGAGCCCGAGCCCCGCCGCCAATTGCTCGGGCGTCGGCTGGACCAATACTTCGGCCGCACCGAGAATCGCCACCGGAAGCTGCTCCTCGCTCAGCCCGCGCTCGGTCAGAAGATGCGCGGCAACGGGGCCGTCGGCAGGATCGAACCAGCGGTGCGCGACGCCATGCTTCATCAGGAGGTCGCGCATCGCATAGACGCTGCGGTCCATTGCCGCGCCGATGATGATCGTCACCGCAAAACCGCGATGTTTGCTGAACTCGCGCCGCGCCGACAAGATGCGGACGAAGATATCCGAAAAATGACTGTTGCCTGCGATCAGCCGCTGGAAATCGCCATGTGCGATCCGCAATATGTCGCCGTCGGCGCCCATTTCGACACGCGACAGATGGCGCTGCCCGGTCAACACCGACAGGTCGCCCGCGAACTGCCCGTGCTCCATCCAGCCGACGCGTTTGCGCCCTTCGTCGGTCGACGCAAAAATGTCGGTGTGCCCCGACAGGGTGACGATGCAATCGGGCGCCATCGCGCCTTCCTCGACCAGCAGGTCGCCCGCCTTGTGCGACTCGACGGTACCGAAGCCGCGCAGTTCGTCCAGTTCCGCGTCGGTAAATGTGTGATTGACCTCGGCGCGAGAAACCATGGCGGGAGCGTCCTTTCCGATCGACTTGTACAATATCCCTAGCGAGGCACCGGACCTTTGTCTTGTGTCTCGCTTTTGCGCCGGTCGGCGCACGTCAGCCCCGTTTCGGCGCGCGTGTTACCGCAGCGTTACAAAATTGCGCGATAGGGTCTTTACAGGGGGGAACCCCCTGCATATATCGCACCCCCGCTGCCCCAGGGGGACTTCCAATAACCGCAAGGCAGCCTTTGTGTTGAACGTTATTTTTGGGGGTCCCTTGAGTTGCACCAGCATCATAGCGCCCACGGGCTGATTCAGGCACTTTCGCCGGTCGAACCTGTTACGCTTGTCCGCCCGCACGCCGCGCGGCGCGCAGCGCGTTTCTTCATCGAGCGATTTCCCGGCACGACCATGTATGCGGTCAAGGCGAATCCATCGCCCGACCTGCTGCGCGTGCTGTGGGATTCGGGAGTCACGCACTATGACGTCGCCTCGATTGCCGAGGTGCGTCTGGTCGCCCGCACGCTTCCCGAAGCGACGCTCTGCTTCATGCATCCGGTAAAGGCCGAGGAAGCGATTTCCGAAGCCTATTGGAAGCACGGCGTGCGCACCTTCTCGCTCGACACGCTCGACGAACTCGAAAAGATCGTCCGCGCCACCGAGGGTGCGCAGGATCTGAACCTGCTCGTGCGCCTCCGCGTCTCGTCGGATCACTCGAAGCTCAGCCTCGCCGCCAAGTTCGGTGCCGAAGCCGACGAAGTCGTCGAACTGCTGATGGCGACCCGTCAGGCGGCCGATGCGCTCGGCATCTGCTTCCACGTCGGCAGCCAGGCGATGACGCCGCATGCCTATGCGCAGGCGATGGAACGCGTCCGCGCGGCGATCGTCGCGGCGTCGGTCACCGTCGACATCGTCGATGTCGGCGGCGGCTTCCCGTCGTCCTATCCGGGCATGGAGCCCCCGCCGCTCGACGCCTATTTCGAGACGATCCATCGCAGCTTCGAAAGCCTGCCGATCAGCTATTCGGCAGAACTATGGTGCGAACCGGGCCGCGCGCTGTCGGCCGAGTACAGCTCGCTGATCGTGCGCGTCGAAAAGCGCCGCGGCGAGGAACTGTACATCAACGACGGCGCATATGGTGCGCTGTTCGATGCCGCGCATGTCGGCTGGCGCTTCCCTGTCACGCTGCAGCGCGACGGCGAGAGCGACGCCGAAATGGTGCCGTTCAGCTTCTATGGCCCGACCTGCGATGATCTCGACCATATGGCGGGCCCCTTCTTCCTGCCGGCGGATATCAAGGCGGGCGATTTCATCGAAATCGGCATGCTCGGCGCCTATGGCTGTGCGATGCGGACTAAGTTCAACGGTTTCGGCGCCGACGAGACCCATGTCGTCAGCGACGAACCGATGGTCAGCCTCTACACCGGCGAAGTCGAACAGGAACGCCGCAGCGCGACGGTGACCAAGCTGTTCTGACGGACGCAAAACCGGGAAACAGGAGGGCCGGCGCAGCGATGCGACCGGCCCTTTCGCTTTTGGAAGCGCGCGCTAGATTGCGCTGCCCATGCAGCCCTTCCATCATCTCCTCGCCAACAATCTGATCGCCAACATCACCAATTTCACGGTGTGGTTCGCGCTGACCTTCTGGACCTTCCTCGAAACGCAATCGGTGTTCGCGACGGGGATGATCGCGGGCATCTATCTTGTGCTGACGGCGATGCTCGGCGTCTGGTTCGGCAGCCTTGTCGACCATCATGGCAAGCGCAACATGATGCTGGTGTCGAGTATCGCGTCCCTCCTCCTTTACACGGGCGCGCTCGGCGGATTCCTGCTCGACCCCGACATCCGCGGCGCCGAAACACGAAGCCTGACGCTCTGGCTCTTCATCCTCGTGTCGATGCTGGCCGTGATCGTCGGCAATATCCGCATGATCGCGCTGCCGACGCTCGTCACACTGCTGGTGCCCGAGGACCGCCGCGACAAGGCGAACGGGCTCGTCGGCATGGTCGGCGGCATCGGTTTCCTGACCACCTCGGCGATCAGCGGCTTCCTCGTCGCATGGGGCGGCATGGCCGGCACATTGATCTTTGCGATCGCCTTTTCGCTGGTGGCGATAGCGCACCTGCTCTTCATCCGCGTCGACGAACCGCGCGATGCGGGCGGCGACGCCGAACCGCGCCGTATCGATCTCGCCGGAACCTTCCGCGTCGTTCTCGCCATTCCGGGGCTCTTCGCGCTGATCCTCTTCTCGTCGTTCAACAATCTCCTCGGCGGCGTCTTCATGGCGCTGATGGATGCCTATGGCCTGTCGCTGATGAAGGTCGAGGAATGGGGCCTGCTATGGGCGGTCATATCGTGCGCCTTCATCCTCAGCGGCGTCGTGATCGCACGCACCGGACTGGGCGCCAACCCGGTGCGGACCCTGCTTCTCGTCAATCTCGGCGCCTGGATCGTCGCCGTCTTCTTCACCGTCCAGTCGTCGATCCTGCTACTCGCGGTCGGCTGCTTCATCTGGATGTTCCTCGGCCCCTATGCCGAGGCGGCCGAGCAGACGACGCTGCAAAAGGTCGTGCCGTTCGAGCGGCAGGGCCGGGTCTTCGGCTTCGCCCAGTCGGTCGAACTCGCCGCCTCGCCGCTGACCGCCTTCCTGATCGCACCGCTGACCCAGTTCGTCTTCGTCCCGCTGATGACGACCGGATGGGGCGCCGACGCGATCGGCGACTGGTATGGCCGCGGTCCCGAACGCGGCATCGCGATCGTCTTTTCGATCGCCGGCCTGCTCGGTGTGCTCGCGACGATCGCTGCATTCCGGTCGCGATCCTATCGCAGCATATCAGCCGCCTATGCCGCCGGCAGCGACGGCGAAGCAGGCGGGCTGGCGGAACAGCCGACCTGACGACGAAGCCTCTTTCGTTTTACTTTGCAATCATTCTATCCTGCCGGCCCAACAGGGAGAGGACGCGCGCATATGTTGTCAGGTATCCGGATCGTCGATCTGACGACCGTCATCTTCGGTCCCTATGCGACGCAGATGCTCGCCGACCTCGGCGCCGAGGTGATCAAGGTCGAAACGCCGGGCACGGGCGACGTGTCGCGCTATCTCGGCAGCGGCGTCCCCGACCCCACGATGGGTTCGATCCATCTCACCGTGAACCGTGGCAAACGCTCGATCGCGCTCGATCTGAAAAAGCCCGAAGACGCGGCGGTGCTGCGGGACCTGATCGCGAGCGCCGACGTCTTCTTCCACAATGTGCGTGGGCGGGCGATCGCGCGCTTGGGCTTCGATTATGAGGGGTGCAAGGCGCTCAAGCCCGACATCATCTACGTTCACGGCACCGGCTTCGGGCAGGACGGTCCCTACGCCGACCTGCAGGCCTATGACGACGTCATCCAGGCGGCGAGCGGGACGACCAGCCTGCTGCCGCGCGTCGACGGCAACCCCCGCCCACGCTATGTCCCCTCGCTGATCGCCGACAAGGTCGCGGGCCAGTTCGGCGCGCAGGCGATCCTCGCCGCGCTCGTCCACAAGCTCCGAACCGGCGAGGGACAGGAGGTCGAGGTGCCGATGTTCGAATGTTTCGCATCCTTCATGCTCGTCGAGCATCTCCGCGATGACACGCTCGATCCGCCGATCGGCCCCGCGGGCTACCCGCGCCAGCTCGACCCGACGCGCCAGCCCTTTCCGACCAGCGACGGCTATCTCGCGATCGTCCCCTATACGCCCGAATCGACCGCGCGGCTGATGGGTCTGCTCGGCAGCGCCAGCCTGCTCGAAACCCCCGAATATGAAGCGGCGAAGGCGAAGGGCCGGCATATGCCGATCATCTACAGCGAGATCGCGCGCAAGACGCCGGCAAAGACGAGCGCCGAATGGCTGGAGCTATTTGCCGCCAACGACATCCCCGCCATGGCGGCGCGCGACCTTCAGGATATCAGGGAAGATCCGCATTTCGTCGCGACGGGGTTCTTCCGCCATCGCATCCACCCCGACGTCGGCGCCTTCCACGAAATGCAGCCGCCGGTGAAATATGGCGCAATGCCGCCGCACGACCTCGGCTTCGCGCCACGCGTCGATGGCGACGGCGCCGCGATCCGGAGCGGACTGGCACGCTGAACTTCGCCGGTTGCATTGTCGGCGCAGCGCCCTAGCATCGCCGCAAAACAGGCAGGGGGAGCCATATGTCCGAAAGCCTTCTCGCACCCGGCGCGGTGCTCGTCCTCTGGACATTGATCGTCCTCGTCTGGGCCGGCGTGTCGCGTTTTCGGGGTTTTGCCAAGGCAGGCATCGACCTGAAGGCCGCACCGCCGGGCGGGCGCGGCGTCGATCTGGAGGGCGTGCTGCCACCGCTCACCAACTGGAAATCGCACAATTACACGCATCTCTGCGAACAGCCGACCATCTTCTATGCGGTGCTCGTGTTCCTGCAGCTCTCGGGCGGCAACACCGATCTCACGCGCGGGCTCGCCTGGGCCTATGTCGTGCTGCGCATCGTCCACAGTCTCTGGCAGTCGACCGTCAATCGCGTCCCGGTGCGTTTCATGATCTTTTCGCTGGCGACATTGTGCCTGTTCGCGCTGTCGCTGCTCGCGGTGATCGCCACTTTGGGTTGAGGGGGAGAAAAAGATGGATACGAACGCAATATTGGGACCGGTCGCGACGCTCGCGCTCTGGTCGATGGTGATGTGGGTGTGGATGTACGCGACGCGTATCCCGGCGATGCAGCGCGCCAAGATCGATGCCGCGAAGATGGTCGGCGGCACCGGCAAGGGGCTCGATGACGTGCTGCCCGCCGAAGTGCAGTGGAAGGCGCACAACTACAACCATCTGATGGAACAGCCTACGGTCTTCTATGCCGTCGCACTGGCACTCGCGATCGGCGGCATGGGCGGCGGGCTCAATACGCAGCTGGCGTGGGCCTACGTCGCGCTGCGCATCGTCCACAGCCTGATCCAGGTAACGGTGAACCGCGTGATGTGGCGCTTCGGCGTCTTTGCGCTCGCCAGCCTCGCGCTGTTCGCACTCTGCGTCCATGCCTTCATGGGCTTCGTGCTGCACTGAGTCAGCGCGAGAAACGCGCGGCCAGTTCCACATGGGTCGACCAGCGGAACTGGCCGACGGGCTGGACCCAGTCGAGCGTGTAGCCGCTTTCGGTCAGGATTTTCGCATCGCGCGCAAAGCTCGCGGGATTGCAGCTGACATAGGCGATCGCGGGAACGGCCGACGCCGCAAGCTGCTTGGCCTGCTCCTCCGCACCGGCGCGCGGCGGATCGAGGATGATCGCGCCGAAGCGGTCGAGTTCGGCGGGCACCAGCGGGCGGCGGAACAGGTCGCGATGCTCGGTCGCGACCAGCGCGCGGGCGCGGTTCGCGGCGCCGGTCAGCGCCGCGATCGCGTCGCGTGCGCCCTCGGCGGCGTAGACTTTGCGCCCGGCCTGCACCGAAAGCGCAAAGGTGCCGACGCCGGCGAACAGATCCGCCACCGCGCCGGCGTCGCCGATCGCCCGGGTCACGGCATCGACCAGCGCGGCCTGCCCCGCCGCCGTCGCCTGCAGAAAGGCGAAGGGCGGCACTTCGACGAGGATATCGCCGAACCGCATCGTCGGCGGCTCCGGCTGCCACAGGACCTCGAGCCCGTCGCCCTGATCGATCGCGAAGCGCGCGAGATTGTTCGCACCGGCAAAATCCTGCAGCGCCATTGCGGCATCGAGCCCCTCGGCCTTCACGCCATCGAGGATCAGTTCGACGCCCTGGTCGAGCATCTGCAGCTTGACCTTCACCGGGCGCCGCGGCTGCGCGATCGTCGCAAGCAGTTCGCGCACCGGTTCGATCAGCGCGAACAGCTCGGGCAGCAGCAGCGGGCACATGCGCATGTCGACGATCTGGTTGCTCTGCGCGGCGTTGAATCCGATCGCGACCTGCCTGCCCGTGCGCAGCGCGGTGAGCGCGGCACGGCGGCGGCTTTGCGGCGGCGACAGCACCGCGGGACGCACGTCGCCATAGGGCACGTCCTGCCCCTCGAGCCCGCCGACGACGCGATCGCGCACGAATTGGGCAAGTGCCGGTTCGGCGACATGCTGCAGCTGGCAGCCGCCGCATTTGCCGAAATGGCGGCATACCGGTTCGGTGCGGTTCGGGCCGGGGATGATGATTCCGTCGTCGCGCACGCGGTCGCCCGGGACGCCGCCCGCAACATGGCGGCCGTCGGCGGTCACGCCATCGCCCCGCGCAGCGATGCGCTCGATCAGCGCTGCTTCACTCATTTCAGTTCCTGACCAGATCGTCGGCTACAAGGCCGGGGCCTATACGCGCGGCCTGCGCGATATGCCAGCCCACCGCAGCGACCGCCGCATCGAAGGCGTCGCCGCCGCGCGCCAGCATCGCGCCGCACGCACCGGCGAGCACATCGCCCGTCCCCGCCGTCGCCAGCCACGGGCTCCCGGGCCATGCCGCCGCGACGCGACCGTCGGGCGCGGCGATGATCGTGTCGGCGCCCTTGTAAATGACCACCGCGCGTGTGCGCGCGGCCGCCGCCTTCGCGCGATCGATCTTGCTGCCGTAAAGCTGCGGGAAGGCGCGCGAAAATTCGCCTTCATGCGGCGTCAGGATCGCTTTTCGCGGCGTCTCCGACAGGCGCGGCAGCGCGGCGTCGATCGCGGCGGCGTCGAGTACCAGCGGCTTGCCCGAGTCGAGCGCGGCTTCGACGTCGAAGAGCAGTTCGTCACCAGCCGGAAATCCGGGTCCGATCACGACCGCCCCGACGCGCGGGTCGTCGAGCCGCTCGCCGAATTTCTCGTCGCTTTCGGTGATGATCGCCGAAAGGGGGGCACGCTCGCTGCCGTCGAGCACGACATAACCTGCCCCGGCCCGCAGGGCTGCGGCCGCTGTCAGCCCGGCGGCGCCGCGCATCGGCCCGGCGAAGACCAGCACCATGCCGCGCGTGAACTTGTGCGCTGCCGCACCGGGCTTTGCGGTCCGGCCCTTCGGCAACGTCCGCATCGCCTTGTTCGCCGCTATGCCGATCGGCGCGAGCAGGACGCGGCCGCATGCCGGCGCGGCCGGAAGCAGGACATGCGCGGGTTTGAGCGCGCCCAGCGCGAGGGTCACGTCGGCGGAAAGCGGCGGCATCCAGTCGGCCGCTGCATCGCTGTCGACCCCGCTCGGCACATCGACCGCCAAAATCCGCCGGTCGGCAAAATGCCCGAGGATCGTCGCCAGCTGATCCGAAACCGGACGCGACAGGCCCACGCCAAACAGCGCATCGACGATCAGGGGCGCTGGGGCGAGCCGGCCATCAAGGGGCTCGACGGGGCCGGCCCACCCGGCTCGCGCCGCCTTTGCCAGGTCGGTCGCGGGCTCGGCCAGCGCGGCAACGCGTACTGCCGCCCCGCGCTTCGCGAGCAGCCGTGCCGCCACATAGCCGTCACCGCCATTGTTGCCCGGCCCGCAGAGGATCAGGATCGGCGCGCCCGCCGCCATCCGCCATGCGGTGTCGGCCACCGCCGCGCCCGCGAGGTCCATCAGTTCGGACAGCGACGTCCCCTGGATCGCGCAAGCGGCCTCGGCCTCGCGCATCGCCTTGGCGGTCAGGATCGGGGCATCGTCGGGAAGCGACATGGCCTTGCCCTATCACGATCGCGCGATAGCGCCTACTTCGCGCCGCCGGTATTGGCGGGAAGGCGGTAGCGATCGTGGCCGATCGCGACCTCGATGATATTGTCGCCGACGATGCTGACCCTCGCGGGCTCGGCCCCGTCCGCCGATATGACCCCGCTTCCGTCGGTCGTGATCTGCAGGCGGCGGTATCCGACATTGGCACGCCCGACGACCAGCACCGCGCCATTTTCGCCGCTCATTTCCTCGACGGTACAGGTGCGGTCGAACAGCTTGGCACCCTCGAGCGCGCATTCGATACGGCCGTCTTCAGCGGCTTGGCGCGATCCGCGCGCTTCGGCCTCGGCAAGGTCGCCGTTGTCGGGCGTGCGGTTGCATCCCGCGAGTACCACCAGCGTCAGCAATACCCCCCCAAGCCTTGTCATCCCTTGCCCTTCAGCTGCGACAGGTCGCGCACCGCGCCGCGCGCGGCGCTCGTCGTCATCGCGGCATAGGCCTGAAGTGCTACCGAAACCTTGCGTGGGCGCGCTTTTTCGGGCTGCCATGCCCCCTCGCCTTTCGCCTCCATCGCGGCGCGGCGCTCGGCCAGCACGTCGTCGGCCACCGCGAGCGTGATCGTCCGCGACGGAATATCGATGTTGATCAGGTCGCCATTCTCGACCAGTCCGATCGTGCCACCCTCGGCCGCTTCGGGCGAGACATGACCGATCGACAACCCCGAGGTGCCGCCCGAGAAGCGCCCGTCGGTGATCAGCGCGCACGCGGCGCCCAGCCCCTTCGATTTGAGATAGCTCGTCGGATAGAGCATTTCCTGCATCCCCGGCCCGCCCTTCGGCCCCTCGTAGCGGATCACGACGACATCGCCCGCTTCCACCTGTCCGGTCAGGATGCCGGCGACCGCCGCGTCCTGGCTTTCGTAGACCTTGGCGGGACCCGAGAATTTGAGGATGCTCTCGTCCACCCCCGCGGTCTTCACGATGCAGCCGTCGAGCGCGATATTGCCCGACAGCACCGCGAGCCCGCCATCCTTGCTGAAAGCATGCTCCGCCGAGCGGATCACGCCGGCCTCGCGGTCGAGGTCGAGGGATTCCCAGCGCCGCTCCTGACTGAAGGCGGTTTGCGTCGGCACCCCGCCGGGTGCCGCCATGAAGAATTTCTGCACCGCGGGGTCGTTCGTTCGCGCGATATCCCATTTGTTGAGGGCGTCGCCAAGGGTCGCGCTGTGCACGGTCGGCAGGTGCGCGTGGAGCAGTCCTGCGCGTTCGAGCTCGCCGAGGATCGCCATGATCCCGCCCGCGCGGTGGACGTCCTCCATATGAACGTCGCTCTTCGCCGGCGCGACCTTCGACAGGCACGGCACGCGCCGCGACAGCCGGTCGATGTCGGTCATCGTGAAGTCGACACCGGCCTCGTGCGCCGCCGCGAGCAGATGGAGCACCGTATTGGTCGATCCGCCCATCGCGATGTCGAGGCTCATCGCGTTCTCGAATGCCTCGAATGTCGCTATATTGCGCGGCAGCACGCTGTTGTCGCCTTCCTCATAATGGCGCCGGCACATTTCGACGACGATCCGCCCCGCACGCAGGAACAGCTCCTTGCGATCGGCATGCGTCGCCAGCGTCGAACCATTGCCCGGCAGCGAAAGGCCCAGCGCCTCGGTCAGGCAGTTCATCGAATTGGCGGTGAACATGCCCGAGCACGACCCGCAGGTCGGGCACGCCGACCGCTCGATCGCGGTCACCTCTTCGTCGGTGTATTTCTCGTCCGCCGCGGCGACCATCGCATCGACCAGATCGAGCGCGACCTCCTTGTTCTTCAGGATCACCTTGCCGGCCTCCATCGGCCCGCCCGACACGAAAACGACCGGGATATTGATGCGCAGCGCCGCCATCAGCATGCCCGGGGTGATCTTGTCGCAGTTCGAGATGCACACCATCGCGTCGGCGCAATGCGCATTGACCATATATTCGACGCTGTCGGCGATCAGGTCGCGGCTCGGCAGCGAATAGAGCATCCCGTCATGCCCCATCGCGATCCCGTCATCGACCGCGATCGTGTTGAATTCCTTGGCGACCCCGCCTGCCGCCTCGATTTCGCGCGCGACCATCTGACCCAGGTCCTTCAGGTGGACATGCCCCGGAACGAACTGGGTGAAGCTGTTGACCACCGCGATGATCGGCTTGCCGAAATCGCTGTCCTTCATCCCGGTCGCGCGCCAGAGGCCGCGGGCACCGGCCATATTGCGGCCGTGGGTGGTGGTGCGCGAACGATATGAAGGCATTTTCAACTATCCTGATAATTTTATTTCAAAAATAAGCGAAGATACGCGCCTCTACACGCCTATCTGGCCAGATTCAATGCAACTTTGCTGCACATGCGAGAAAGCCGCGCGGCGAACACCTGCTGCCCCGCCGTGTCGCCGACCAGATCCTGCCGCATCTCGATCCCGACATAGGGAATGAGATTCGCCTCGGCATGGCGGTTCATCGTCGCGTTGAGCAGCTTGCCCGAATAGGGCTGCTGGTCGCCGACGTGGAGCCCTTCGGCTTCCAGCGCCGCGATCGCCGCCGTCGCGAGCCGGTCGTCCTCGTTATAGAGCACCCCGACATGCCACGGCCGCGCCTGATCGGGATGCGCCGCGAGCGACGGCGTGAAGCTGTGCAACGACAGGATCATCGCGGGCCGCGCCGCCGCGATCGTCGCGGCGATATGGTCGTGATAGGGCCGGAAGAAGCGCGCCAGCCGCGCCTCGCGCGCATCGTCTTCCAACGCATTGCCCGGCACCGCATGTCCGTCGCTCGCGATCGGCAGCACGCCCGGCGCGTCCTCCTCGCGATTGCAGTCGACCACCAGCCGCGATACTCCGCCGAGGATCGCCGCATCGACCGCGCCGCTCCCGACGAGCAAGGCCGCCACCTCTGCCACACCGATATCGATGGCGACATGGTTCGAGAGCAGCGCCTGATCGATGCCCAGGTCGATATCCTCGGGCACGACATTCGACGCATGATCGGCGATCAGCAAAATGCCGCCTGCTCGTGCCTCGCCGATCTGCCGCCATGCTTCGCTCACCTCAATGCTCCTGTCATCAACCACCAGTCCGGATGCCGCTCCGCCAGCGAGGCGGCCGCCGCGTCGCGCTCGGCCGCCGCGTCGAACAGCGCGAAACAGGTCGCGCCCGATCCCGACATGCGCGCCAGCCATGGCCTCAGCGCGCCGAGTTCGAGCAATATGTCGGCGACCGCCGGACATTGCGCGATGGCGGGACGCTGCAGGTCGTTGCGCGCGCCGAACAGTTGCGCGCGCTTGTCAGCGCCGGTGAAGAGCGGCCCGCGATCGATCCCGTCCCACGCGGCGAAAACGGGGCCGGTCGCCACGGGAAGGCGCGGGTTGACGAGCAGCACGGGCGTTCCGCCAAGTCGCAGTTCGGGCACCACGCTGAGTTCGTCCCCGACGCCCACGCCAAGGCAGGTTTCGCTCGCGACGCAGGCCGCGATATCGGCGCCGAGCGGGCTCACGACCCGCGCCAGCGTCGCGTCGCCGAGTTCGGGCAGGAAATGCGCGCGGACGAGCCGTGCCATCGCCGCGGCGTCGGCCGATCCGCCGCCGATCCCCGCCGCAACGGGCAGCGCCTTCGTCAGCGTCACCGACAGTGGCGGGACGCGACCGGCGCCGTAACCGCCGCGCAGCAGCGCGAGCATCCGCATCACCAGATTGTCGCTGCCCGCGCTCAGGCCCCCGGCGAATTCACCGTCGATGACGAGGCTGTCCGCATCGGCGAATTCGGCCGCAAGGGCATCGCCGCCATCCACGAAGGCGAACAAGGTCTCGATCTCGTGATAGCCGTCGCTCCGCCGCCGCCTGACATGCAGCGCGAGGTTGATCTTGGCCCAGCCGGTCTCGCGAAACGCCGTCACGGCGCGGTCGTCGCAGGCGTCAGCCCGTCGCGCAGCTTCGCCTCCAGCCGCGTCGCCATCTCCGCCTCGGCGAGCAGCGCCGCCGCACGCCAGTTGTAGCGGGCACGGAACTTCTGCCCCGCCTGCCAATAGGCATCGCCCAGATGTTCGACGATCACCGCATTTTCGGGTTCGCCCGCCTGCGCCTTTTCCAGCAGCTTGATCGCGTCTTCGGTGCGCCCGGTCAGGAAATAGGCCCAGCCGAGCGAGTCGGTGATGCTCGCATTCTGCGGCTCCCGTTGCCATGCCGCCTCGATGCGGGCGAGCGACTGCTTCACGTCCTTGCGCCGCTCGAGCGCCGAGTAGCCGGCGAAATTCAGGATCGACGCATCGCCGGGGCGCAGCGCGACCGCTTTCTCGATCAGCGGTGCGGCGCTCTCCCACCGGTCCGCCTGCAGCAGCAGTTCGGCGCGCGCGATCAGCAGCGTCCCACGGAGAGCCCTGTCGTCCTCGTCGTCGCCCAGCGCCGCTTCCAGCCGCTCATAGGCGCGCGCGGCGGCGGCCGGGTCGTTCGAGCGCCGCGCGATATCGGCGAGGCGGACGAGCAGGCTTCGCGCCGGATTGTCGTTCGCTGCGGTCTCGGCGAGCCTTGCCGCGGCGGGAAGGTCGCCCGCATCGGCCATCAACTCGGCGCGGCGCATGGCCAGAACCGGCGGCAAGGGAGCGCGTCCGGGCGCGAGCAGCGCCATCGCGTCCGCTTCCTGCCCGTTGCGGTCGAGCGCCTCGACCAGCGTCGCCCGCACCGCCCAGTCCTGATCGTTCAGCCAATAGGCCGCGCGCGCGAACAGAAGGGGCAGTTTCGCGCTGCCGTTCGGCGTCCGCGCCAGCCCGTCCGCCAATATGCCGAGCCACGGGGCGGTCCCCGCGCGCGGCGTCGAAACCGGCTGATCGGGCAGGAGCAGCATCGGGTCCTCGCGCTGCCCCGACGCGAGCGCGATCCGCCCGCGCAACCGCTCGGCGGCTGCGCCTTGTCCCGCCTTCTCCAGCGTCGCCGCGACGCGCAGGCCGACAAGCTGGCTCGTCCGGTCGGTGAGCGTGATACCGTCGGTCAGCGCCGCTGCGGCGGCGGCGCGCCTTGCCGCGATCTGCACGAGCGCGACCTGCAGCGTCAGCGCGGGCTCGGGCCGCGTGCGACTGTTCGCCGCGAGCAAATGCCGCTCGGGATAATCTTCGCGTGCGCCGACGTCGATCCACGCGTTCACCGTCGGCAGGATCAGCCGGGCGATCGTGTCCGCCCCCGCCTTGTCGGCGCGTCCCGCTGCATAGGCACGCGCGGCCTTCCAGTCCGACCGGCGCATCGCATCGACCATCAATACCAGTTGTGCGTCGAACCGGCGGTCGCCCGCCGCCCACAGCCGCAGTGCCGCCGCGCGTGCTGCATCGAGATCGCCCGCCTCGATCGCCTGTTCGAGCATCCGCCCGCGAAGGCCGGGCAGTCCCGGCGCAAGGCTCGACACCGTGGTCAGTGCCGACAGGGCCGCGGCGGGCTCGCCGCCCTCTTCCGCCAGCCGCGCCCGCACGAGCGCATTGAGCGCCGCGCCATTGTCGTCGGCCGCCCGCGCCGGCACCGCTACCGTCAGCGTGCCGGCGATCAGGAACAGGTGGGCGAGCTTACATATTCGGATAATTGGGGCCTCCGCCGCCTTCGGGGGTGACCCAGTTGATATTCTGGGTCGGGTCCTTGATATCGCAGGTCTTGCAGTGGACGCAATTCTGCGCGTTGATCACGAACTTCGGATCGCCCTCCGCCTCGCCGACGATCTCGTAGACTCCCGCCGGACAATAGCGCTGCGCCGGCTCGTCGAACATCGGCAGATTATATTCGACCGGGATCGACGGATCCTTGAGCTGCAGATGGACCGGCTGGTCCTCCTCGTGATTGGTGTTCGAAATGAACACCGACGACAGGCGATCGAAGGTCAGCACGCCGTCGGGCTTGGGATAGTCCGGTTTCGGCATGATGTCGGCGCGATAGAGGCTCTCGTTGTCGGGATGATGCTTCATCGTGAACGGAACCCTGATCTTCAGCGTTTCGAGCCACATCGTCATGCCCGACAGGATCGTGCCGAAGAAGTCCCCCCATTTCTCGACGAGCGGAAGGACGTTGCGGACGACGCTCAGCTCCTTCTTCACCCAGCTGTCGTCATAGGCCGCCTGATAGGCATCGAGCGTGTCGCCCGACCGGCCCGCGGTCACCGCCGCGAACGCCGCCTCGGCCGCCATCATGCCCGACTTCATCGCGGTGTGGCTGCCCTTGATGCGCGGGACGTTCAGGAAACCGGCGCTGTCGCCGATCAGCGCGCCGCCCGGGAAAGCGAGCTTCGGCACCGACTGGTAGCCGCCGTCGCTGATCGCGCGCGCGCCATAGGAAACGCGCTTGCCGCCCTTCAGTATCTTCGCGATCTCGGGATGCGTCTTCCACTTCTGCATCTCCTGGAACGGGGAGATGTGCGGATTGCGATAGTTGAGCCAGGTCACGAAACCCAATGCGACCTGTCCGTTTGCCTGATGGTAGAGGAAGCCGCCGCCATTGGCATTCTCGTCGAGCGGCCAGCCCTGCGTATGGATCACCCGGCCCGCGGCATGGTTTTCGGGCTTGATGTCCCACAGTTCCTTGACGCCAAGGCCGTATACCTGCGGCTCGCAGTCGGCGTCGAGCGCGAACTGCGGCTTGATCATCTTGGTCAGATGGCCGCGCACACCCTCGGCGAAGAAGGTATATTTCGCATGGAGTTCGAGCCCGGGGGCATAGTCCGCCTTGTGGCTGCCGTCGCGCGCGACGCCCATGTCGCCCGTCGCGACGCCTTTGACCGAGCCGTCCTCGTTGTAGAGGATTTCGGCGGCCGGGAATCCGGGAAAGATTTCGACCCCCAGCCCCTCGGCCTGCTCGGCGAGCCAGCGGCAGAGGTTGCCGAGACTCCCGGTATAGGTGCCGACATTGTGCATGAAGGGCGGCGTGATGATGTGCGGCAGGCTGAACTTCCTGCTCTTGGTGAGCACCCAGTGCTGATTGTCGTTCACCGGCACTTCGGCAAGCGGGCAGCCCTGCGTCCGCCATTCGGGGAGCAACTCGTCGAGCGCCTTCGGATCGACAACCGCACCCGAAAGGATATGCGCGCCGACCTCGGACCCCTTTTCGAGAATGCAGACCGACAATTCGCTGCCCGCTTCATTGGCCAGCTGCTTGAGGCGGATCGCCGCCGAAAGTCCCGCCGGCCCCGCGCCGACGATGACCACGTCATAGGGCATCGATTCCCGTTCGCTCACCGCAAATACCTTTCTGCCGTCCCTGCGCGGACATTCATCGCGTCCTGCGCTCATTCTGTCACGAATTGCGATGCCCGCCAATTGACGCGCCCGTCAACTGTCTGTTTCAAACAAATTCATGGGTGGGCGAAACTCTGCGTTGCTGGCGGAAAGCTATAGCGACTGGTGGTCACTGGCGGGCGTCGATGCGCTCGTCGGCGAGGAACCGGCGGGCTGGCTGGTCGTGCCGCCGGCAAATGACGCTGCGGCGGCCAAGCCGAAGCGCGTCATCGACATCGAACCGGAACTGCCGCCGCTTCCCGCCGCGCTCCAGCGTCAGGAGGCGCCTGAAGCCGCCGAACCCGAAGGACCGGTGGTCTTTCCGGACGATTGGAGCGAATTTCAGGGCTGGCTGGCCACCAGCGACGACGTACCCGGCAGCCAGTGGGATGCGCGCCGCGTGCTTCCCGTCGGTCAGGCGGGCGCACCGCTGATGCTGCTCACCGCCTGGCCCGAACTCGACGATCAACGGGACGGAACGCTTTTCTCCGGCGCAGCGGGCAGGCTGCTCGATGCGATGCTGGGGGCGATCGGGATGACGCGCGGCGATTGCTATGTCGCCAGCCTCGCCGTCACCCGCCCCGCCGGCGGCCGCTGCGACGGAACCGGGGCGGCCGGGCTTGACCGGCTCCTCTGGCATCATTTGCGGCTGGCGCGGCCGGGACGCCTGCTGCTGATCGGCAGCGATATCGTCCGGATGGCCGCCGGGGCGGCCCTGCCCGATGTGCGCGGAAAGTTACTCGATATTAACCAAGATGGCGCCAGGTTGGACGCGGTGGCAGTTGCGCATCCCGCGATGCTGCTGGCCCGGCCCGCCCAGAAAGCGGCTGCCTGGGATAGCCTGAAACTGTTCAACCGGGGACGTTGACAGATGCGGAATATGACCAAGACCTTTGTTTCGACCGCCATTCTGGCGCTTTCGCTCGGTGCGGTACCGGCCTTGGCCGCCGATGCCGGAAACCGCGACTTCGTGTCCGCGCCACAGACGGTGCCCGACATATTGTCGTCGAAGCAGAAGCAGCTTTACACGCAGGTGCTGACCGCGATCCGCGGCCAGCGCTGGGCCGAGGCCAGATCGCTGCTCGACGGCGCCGATAACGGCCCGCTCCATGATTTCCTGCGCGCCGAACTGCTCACCGCCGCGAACAGCCCGCGCGCCGAAGTCCCCGACATCATGCCGATCCTTTCGCGCTCGCCCTGGCTGCCGCAGGCTGCCCAGCTCGGCCGCCTCGCGACCAAACGCGGCGCGACCGACCTGCCGACGCTTCCCTCCGAAGCGCGTCTCGCCTGGGCTGGCAGCGCGCCGCGCCGCCTCGGCGCCGACAGCGTCAGCGATCCCGCCGCCGCGCGCCTCGCAGCGTCGATCCCCGAACGGATCAGGAATGACGACCCCGCGGGCGCCGAAGCGCTGCTCAACGCGGCCACCGACCAGCTCAGCCCCGCAGCGCGTGCCGAATGGACGCAAAAGGTCGCCTGGTCCTATTATATCGAAAATGACGATCAGAATGCGCTGCGTCTGTCGCTCGCCTGCACGGCCGGCGGCGGTGCCTGGGCGACGCAGGGTGCATGGGTGCAGGGTCTCGCCTCGTGGCGCCTGCGCGATTATCGCACCGCACTCGCCGCATTCGACCGCGTCGCGAAGGAAGCGCCAGACAGCGAACAGCGTGCCGCGGCCTATTACTGGGCCTCGCGCGCCGCTGTCGCTGCGGGAGAGCCCGCGCTGGTACAGCCGCGCCTGCGCGCCGCTGCGGCCAATGAGGAAACCTTCTACGGCCTGCTCGCGGTCGAATCGCTGGGCGTGGAGGCCGCGAGCCAGCGCGAGAATGTCCGCGCCGATCGCAGCGCGTGGCGCGCGCTCGAAGACCTGCCGAACGTCCGCATCGCGATGGCGCTCGCCGAGATCGGCGAGGATGTCTACGCAGGTCAGGCGCTGCGCCATCAGGCCCAGATCGGCAACGCCGACCAACATGCGCAGCTCATCGCCATGGCGGGCGCGCTCAGCCTGCCCGAAACGCAGCTTTATCTTGCCCACAACACGCCGCAGGGGCGCAGGCCTGCCGCGCAGGCCCGCTATCCGCAGCCCAAATGGGAGCCGAACGGTGGCTGGCGCGTCGATCCCGCGCTGGTCTTTGCCCACACGCTGCAGGAATCCCGCTTCCAGCGGGGCGTCGTGAGTCCGGCGGGCGCCACCGGCCTGATGCAGGTGCGCCCCGGCACGGCGCGCGACATCGTGCGTTGGGAAGGTGCGGTCGCTGCACTCGGCGACCTCAAGACCCCTGCGGTGAACATGGATCTCGGCCAGCGTTATCTTCAGTATCTGAGCCGCGATCCGTCGACCGGAGGCCAGCTACCCAAGGTGATCGCTGCCTATAACGCCGGTCCCGCGCCGATCGCGCGCTGGCAGACCGAGATCCGCGATAACGGCGATCCGTTGCTTTACATGGAATCGATCCCCTATTGGGAAACGCGCGGCTATGTCGGCATCGTGCTGCGCAACTACTGGATGTACGAGGCGCAGCAGGGCAAGCCGTCGGTCAGCCGCGCCGCACTGGCGCAGGGCAAATGGCCGCGCTTCCCCGACGGCAAGGACCGCACCCGCCTGACGTGGGCGGGCGGCATGGCAAACGCCGACTGACCGGATGCCGATAGACGAGAGCCTCGCTTTCAAACCTGTCCGCATCGCGCTGCTGACGATCTCCGACAGCCGCAGCGCGGCCGACGACCGGTCGGGCGACCGGCTCGAGGAACTGCTGACGGGCGCGGGCCACATTCTCGCCGCGCGCGCGATCATCCGCGACGAGACCGCCCTGATCGTCTCGCGCCTCCACAACTGGATCGACGATCCGGACGTCGACGTCGTCATCACGACGGGCGGTACCGGCCTCACCGGGCGCGACGTGACGCCCGAGGCGCTGCACCGGCTCGACGGCAAGGATATCCCCGGCTTCGGCGAACTCTTCCGCTGGCTCAGCTTCCGGACGATCGGCACCTCGACGATCCAGTCGCGCGCCTGCGCCGTCGTCGCGCGCGGTACCTATATTTTCGCGCTTCCCGGTTCCACCGGCGCGGTCACCGACGCCTGGGAAGGCATTTTGTCGACCCAGCTCGACAGCCGCCACAAGCCCTGCAACTTCGTCGAACTGATGCCGCGCCTGACCGAATAGAGGTTTGTTCTTTATTTGTTCCTGCCGGCGCGATATCCTTCGCCGGTGGAATCGATCAAACCCCTCCCCCCGATCGCAGGCCGCGGCGCACCGACCAACCTCCGCCCCACCCGCACGGGATCGGCCGAACGCGTCGCCGACGGCGACTGGCTCGACGCCGCCGAAGATATCGACGGCGAAGCGCCGCGCCTCCGCACGACGGTAACGGTCGAGCACCCGAAGACGATCATCGCGCGCAACACATCGCCCGACATCGGCTTCGACCGCTCGATCAACCCCTATCGCGGCTGCGAGCATGGCTGCATCTATTGTTTCGCGCGGCCGACGCACGCCTTCCACGATCTCTCGCCCGGCCTCGATTTCGAAAGCCGGCTGTTCGCAAAGCCCGATGCCGCCAAGCTGCTGCGCGCCGAGCTCGCGAGGCGGAATTACAAGGTTGCGCCGATCGCGATCGGCACCAACACCGACGGTTATCAGCCCATCGAGCGCGAATGGGGTATCACACGGTCGGTCGTCGAAGTGCTCGCCGAGACGCGGCACCCCCTGATCATCACGACCAAGTCCGATCGCGTTCTCCGCGACATCGACCTGCTCGCCGACATGGCACGCGACAATCTGGTCGGCGTCGCGGTCTCGGTCACTTCGCTCGATCCCAAAATAGCGCGCACGCTCGAACCGCGCGCGCCGCATCCCGGGCGCCGCCTCGCCGCGATCCGCCGGCTGATCGACGCGGGCGTGCCGACGCAGGTCAATATCTCGCCGATCATCCCCGCAATCACCGATCACGAGATCGAGGCGATCATGGCCGCTGCTGCCGGGGCGGGCGCGATCCGCGCCTCCTATATCCTCATGCGCCTGCCCTACGAGGTCGCGCCGCTCTTCCGCGCCTGGCTCGCCGCGCATTATCCCGACCGCGCCGACAAGGTCATGCACATGGTGCAGGATATCCGCGGCGGGCGCGACAACGACCCCGATTTCTTCACACGCATGCGCGGACACGGCGTCTGGGCGCAGCTCATCCGCACCCGCGTCAAGCGTGCCGCGCGCGCGCATGGCATGGACCGGAGCTTCCCCCCGATCCGCAGCGATCTCTTCCGCCCGCCCGAACGCAACGGGCAGATGGAATTGTTCTAGGCCGCGTTCAGCGAGCGTAACCTGTAATCCTTGTAATCGTCCCGGATCTGACGCTTCAGAATCTTGCCCGTCGCGGTATGCGGCAATTCGTCGACGAAGACGATCTCGTCGGGCAGCCACCATTTGGCGACCTTGTCCTTGAGATAGTCGACGATCGCGCTCTCGCTCGTGTCGGCGCCGGGTTTCCGCACGATCAGCAGGATCGGCCGTTCGTCCCATTTGGGATGATAGACGCCGACCGCGGCGGCTTCCTGCACTCCCGGCGCGCCGACCGCGGCATTTTCGAGCTCGATCGAGCTGATCCATTCGCCGCCCGACTTGATCACGTCCTTCGCGCGGTCGGTGATCTGCATGACACCGTCGGGGTGCAGCACCGCCACGTCGCCGGTATCGAACCAGCCCTCGGCATCGGCGGCGTCGGTCTCGGCCTTGAAATAGCGCCGGATGATCCACGGCCCGCGGCATTGCAGCCGCCCGCTCGTCACCCCGTCGCGCGGCAGCACCTTGTCCTCGTCGTCGACGATGCGCAGCTCTACCCCGAACGGCGGACACCCCTGCCGGCACACGATGTCGACCTGTTCGTCGAAGCTCAGCTCGTCCCAGTTCCACGGCCTTTTGCCCATCGTCCCGATCGGGCTCGTTTCGGTCATCCCCCATGCGTGGCCGACCGCGATTCCCGCCTTCATGAACCGCTCGATCATCGCGCGCGGCGCCGCCGATCCGCCGATGATCACGCGTTCGAGCTTGCCGTAACCGATGCCCGTCGCATCCATATGCCCGAACATCGCGAGCCAGACGGTGGGAACACCCGCGCTGTGCGTCACGCCCTCGTCGTGCATCAGGTCGCACAGGACCTGCGCGTCGTTGGTTGCCGAAAACACCAGTTTCGAACCGACGGTCGCCGCCGCGAACGGCACCCCCCAGCTGTTGGCGTGGAACATCGGGACGATCGGCAGGATGACGCTGCGGTTCGACAGGCCAAAGACGTCGGGCTGGATTTCGGTGATCGCGTGGATGACGTTCGAGCGATGCTCGTACAGTACGCCCTTGGGGTTGCCGGTCGTCCCGCTCGTATAGCAAAGCCCGACCGGATCGCGTTCGTCAAGTTCGACCCACTCGAAACGACCGTCCTCGGCGTCGATCAGGTCGCGATACGAGAGATAGCCCTCGCGCGCCGGGGCATCGAACAATATGAAATGCTCGACCGTTGGCAACTGCGGCCGGATCCGCTCGACGATCGGCAGGAACATCGCGTCGAACAGCAGGACGCGGTCCTCGGCATGGTTGATGATGTAAATGAGCTGCTCGTCGAACAATCGCGGGTTCACCGTGTGCAGCACCCCGCCCATGCCCGCGCTGCCGTACCAGCTCACCAGATGATGGCCATGGTTCATCGCGAGCGTCGCGATACGGTCGCCCTTCTTCATGCCCAGTTTCGTCATCGCCGCGGCGAAGCGGCGCGCGTCCTCGCCGACCTCACCCCACGTCGATCGCGTGATGCTGCCATCGGCCCAGCGCGAAACGATCTCGCGGCCCTTATGCTCGCGCGCGGCATGGTCGATCAGGCTGGTCACCAGCAACGGCTGGCCCTGCATTCCCATCATGAGGCATCCTCTATTTTATCGTTGCCTCCCGGAGATAAGGTCGGAGGCGAAGCGCGCGCAAGGCAAAACAGGGGGCAACGATAGCGAAAAGCGCAGATTCAGCCGGGAAGTCCATCGATATGGGGGACATCGGCCAGATCGGCGTCCCATTCCGCGCGGCTCGCGCAGCAAATATGCGCCGTCGGACGGATGTCGACCGGGGCATCGAGGCTTCCCGCCGGAACGACGAGCAACGCACCTCCCATCCGCACCCCGGGAAGTGCCGAACCGCAGGTCCTGCAGAAACTGCGCTCGTGCCGCGTGTCCGGTACGCGATAGGATGCGATATTCGCTTCGCCCGACTGCCAGGCGATCGACGCATGGGAGGCGAACAGGTTCGCGCCGTGCGCTGACCCGCTGTTCTTGCGGCACCGCGAGCAATGGCACAGGAAAAAGGCATCGAAATCGCCCGAGACCTCGAACCGCACTGCGCCGCAGAGGCAGCTTCCCCGGGTCTTTCGCGTCATGTGCCCGGCTTCGCTACCGCGCCCGGAAATCGCGCGGGGCGACGAGTGACAGCGCCGCTTCGGTGACGCCGGCGATCATTTCGAGACGCGACACCGTGTCGGGGCCGAGCGCGAAGCGGCTGCCGAGTTCGACACGGACATCCTCGTCGGTCAGCGGATCGCGCGTCGCAACCACAACCTTGCCGCGCGCATCGTCGCGCCGTTCGAGCCATTTCGCGATCTCGGCCACCGCTTCGGCCAGTTCGACCCGGCAGGTCAGTTGCAGCGCCGCGGTCGCCGCGATATCGGCGAGCGCCTGCGCACCGCGCACCGTCACGCGCGGCGTCTCTTCGCCTTCGAGCAGATCGAGTTCGACCGACAGCATCGCGCAGCCGCCGTCGGCGGCGAGCGCCTCGAGCGTCTTGCCCGCCATTTCGTCGAAACAGCTCGACTGGAACTGGCCGCTGCGGTCCGACAGCGTCAGGTTCAGGAAGCGGTTGCCGCGCTGCGACACGCGCGGCCGCGCGCTTTCGACCATCGCCGCCATCACCATCGGGATGCGCGTGCCCGGCGTCATCTCGACGTTATCGCAGATATCGCCATAGGAACGCGCGCCGCGCGCCGAGACGATCGCCTCATATTGCTCGACCGGATGCGACGAGAAATAGAAGCCGAAGGCGTCCTTCTCGCGCGTCATCCGCTCGGCGAGCGTCCACGGCTCGGCGGCGGGCAGTTGCAGCGCCGGGGCGATCGCGATGTCGCCTCCGAACAGACCGCCCTGCCCCGTCGAGCGTTCGTGCGCCGAGCTGTTGGCACAGGCGAGCAGGCTTTCGGCGCCGGCAAAGGCGCGCGGACGGTCGGGCTCGATACAGTCGAACGCCCCGGCGCCCGCCAGCGCCTCGATCTGGCGGCGGTTGAGCAGCTTCGGGTCGATCCGGCTCGCGAAATCGTCGAGCGAGGCGAAATCGCCCTTGGCGCGCTCGGCGACGAGCGCTTCCATCGCCTTCTCGCCCACGCCCTTGAGCGCGCCGAGCGCGTAGCGCACGGTCAGCCCGTCATCGCCGCGCCCGACCGAGAAATCGGCTTCGCTGTCGTTGACCGACGGCGGCGCGATCCCGACGTCCAGTCGCCGCATATCGTCGATGAAGATCGAGAGCTTGTCGGTCTGATGGCTATCGAACGACATCGACGCCGCGAAAAATTCGTGCGGATAATGCGCCTTCAGCCACGCCGTCTGATACGACAGCAGCGCATAGGCCGCCGCGTGGCTCTTGTTGAAACCATAGCCCGCGAATTTGTCGATCAGGTCGAACAGCTCGTTCGCGGCCTTGGCGTCGATGCCATTATGCTCGCCGCACCCTTTGACGAAGGTGTCGCGCTGCGCGTCCATCTCGGCCTGGACCTTCTTGCCCATCGCGCGGCGCAAGAGGTCGGCGCCGCCGAGGCTGTAGCCGGCGAGGATCTGCGCCGCCTGCATCACCTGTTCCTGATAGACGAAGATGCCGTATGTTTCGGCGAGAATGCCTTCGAGCAGCGGGTGCGGATAGGCGATCTTCTCACGCCCGTTCTTGCGCGCGCCGAACAGCGGAATATTGTCCATCGGCCCCGGACGATAGAGCGCGACGAGCGCGATGATGTCGCCGAAATTGGTCGGTTTCACCGCCGACAGCGTGCGCCGCATGCCTTCGGATTCCAGCTGGAACACCCCGACCGTCTCGCCGCGCTGGAGCAATTCATAGACCGCCGTATCATCCCACGCGAGCGCGTCGAGATCGACGTCGACGCCGCGCAGCGCGAGCAGCCGTTTCGCCTCCTTCAGCACCGACAGCGTCTTCAGCCCGAGGAAGTCGAATTTCACGAGGCCCGCGGTCTCGACATATTTCATGTCGAACTGCGTCACCGGCATGTCCGAGCGCGGATCGCGATAGAGCGGGACGAGCTGGTCGAGCGGGCGGTCGCCGATCACCACGCCCGCGGCGTGCGTCGAGCTGTGCCGCGGCAGGCCTTCCAGCTGGCGCGCCATGTCGAACAGGCGCCGCACCCCGTCGTCCTGCTTGTACTCGGTCATCAGCTCGGCAACGCCGTTCAGCGCGCGTTCGAGCGTCCAGGGATCGGTCGGGTGGTTCGGCACCAGCTTCGCCAGCCGGTCGACCTGCCCATAGCTCATCTGGAGCACGCGGCCGGTGTCCTTGAGCACCGCGCGCGCCTTCAGCTTACCGAAGGTGATGATCTGCGCGACGGTGTCGCGGCCGTATTTTTCCTGCACATAGCGGATCACCTCACCGCGCCGCGTTTCGCAGAAGTCGATGTCGAAGTCGGGCATCGACACGCGCTCGGGGTTGAGGAAGCGTTCGAAGAGCAGGCCGAGTTTCAGCGGATCGAGATCGGTGATCGTCAGCGCCCAGGCGACGACGCTGCCCGCGCCCGAACCGCGCCCGGGGCCAACCGGGATATCGTGCGCCTTCGCCCATTTGATGAAGTCGGCCACGATCAGGAAGTAACCCGGAAAGCCCATCTGGGTGATGACGTCGACCTCGAAATCGAGGCGCGCGACATAGGCCTGTCGTTCTTCGTCGGTCAGCTCGGGATAATGCGCGAGCCGTGCCGCGAGTCCCGCATGCGCGTCGGCCTTGAGCTGCGCCGCCTCGCCCTCGCGGTCGCCCGCGAGACTCGGGAGGATCGGCTTGCGCTTTGGCGCCATGAACGCGCAGCGCTGGGCTATGACGAGGCTGTTATGGATCGCCTCGGGAAGGTCGGAGAAAGCGTCCTCCATCGCCTCGGCGGGTTTCAGCCAGGCCTCGGGGCTCGAAATGCGCCGGTCTTCGCTTTCGACATAGGCCGACTGCGCAATACACAGCATCGCATCATGTGCCGCGTGGAACTGCGGCTCGACGAAGTTGGCGGGGTTGGTCGCGACGATCGGCAGCGCGCGCGCATAGGCCATGTCGATCAGCGCATTTTCGGCCGCCATCTCGGTCGCGTCGCCGCGCCGCGACAGTTCGATATAGAGCCGACCGCCGAACAGGGCCTCGAGTTGCTCGACATAATCCTCGGCCGCGCTCTTCTGCTCGCCGGCGAGCAATCGCGCGAGCGCACCCTCTCCTCCACCGGTCAGACAGATCAGCCCGTCGGCCTTTCCCGCGATATCGGACAGGAGTACATGCGGTTCCTGTTCGACCGGGCGGCCGAGGTGCGCCGCCGAAACGAGCGCGCACAGATTGTCATAGCCGGCATCGTCCTGCGCATAGAGCGCGAGCCAGTCGATCAGCGGCGCGCCGTTCGCCAGCCGTTGCCCGGGCCGCGCGACGCTGAGCAGCGCGCCGACGATCGGCTGCACCCCCGCCGCCTTGCACGCGTCGCCGAACGCCATGACCCCGTAGAGCCCGTTGCGGTCAGCGACCGCGATTGCCGGAAAGCCACGGTCGCGCGCCGCCTTGGCGATCGCTTTGGGCTCGATCGCACCTTCGAGCATGGTGAAGCTGGAAAAGACGCGCAGGGGGACGAAGGGGCTGTAGGCCATGGCTGACGCTAACGCGCCCCGCATGATTCGACCATGGCCTCGATTCACAAAAACGTCATTGCGAAGGAAAGGGAAGCGACGCGGCAATCCGGCCTGTGCGGCAACCGCGCCGGATTACTTCGCTTCGCGAGTTGCCGGTTAACCCAGCAATTCCTCAATCTCCTTCCGAAGCTGTTCGGGCTTCGTCGTCGGCGCGTGGCGCGACACCGTCCTGCCCTCGCGATCGACGAGGAATTTGGTGAAATTCCACTTGATCCCGCTGCCGAGCAGCCCGGTCCTTTCCTTCTTCAGATGCTTGAAGATCGGGTCGGCATCGTCGCCGTTGACGTCGATTTTCGCCATCAGCGGGAAAGACACATCATAGGTCAGCGAGCAGAAATTCGCGATTTCCGCGGCATCGCCCGGCTCCTGCGCGCCGAACTGGTTGCACGGGAATGCCAGTATCTCGAACCCCCGGTCCTTATAGTCGCGGTAGAGCTCCTCCAGCCCTTCATATTGCGGCGTGAAGCCGCATTTCGACGCGGTGTTGACGATCAGCAGCACCTTGCCGCGATAATCGGCGAGAGATTGCGTGCCCCCGCCCGGAAGCTTCGCCGAAAGATCGTAAAGTGCCATGGTCGGTCCCTCCTGCCGGCGCCAGCCTACGCCTCGATATGCCCTTCGTGCAAGCGCAGCACGCGGTCCATCTTCGCGGCCAGCCGCTCGTTGTGCGTCGCCACCAGCGCCGCCGAGCCATGGTCGCGCACCAGCTTGACGAACTGGTCGAACACCCGGTCGGCGGTCGCCTCGTCGAGATTGCCCGTCGGCTCGTCGGCCAGCACGAGCAAGGGCCGGTTCGCCAGCGCGCGCGCCACCGCGACGCGCTGCTGCTCGCCGCCCGACAGCTTGCTCGGTTTGTGATGCAGCCGTTCGCCCAAGCCCAGCCGCCCGAGCAAATCGGCGGCACGCTCCTCGGCCTCCGCCTGCTCCGCTCCGCGGATCAACTGCGGCAGCACGACATTCTCGATCGCGTTGAAATCGGGCAGCAGATGGTGGAACTGATAGACGAAGCCGATCTTCTCGCGCCGCGTCTTCGTCCGCTCGCCCTGCTCGAAGCGCGTGACATCCTCGCCATCGATGCGGATCGTGCCGCCGAAGCCGCCTTCGAGCAGGCCCACCGCCTGCAGCATCGTCGACTTGCCCGACCCCGAAGGGCCCAGCAACGCGACGATCTCGCCGCGGCGGAGCGAGGCATTGACGCCGCGCAGCACCTCGATCGTGACGTCGCCCTGCGTGAAGCTGCGTTTCAGATCGACCAGTTCCAGCGCGACATCATTCATAGCGCAGCACCTGCACGGGGTCGGTATTGGCCGCCTTGTAGGCGGGATAGAGCGTCGCGAGGAAGCTGAAGACGATCACCATGATGACGATCGCGGTGATCTCGAACGGATCGGGCTTCGACGGCAATTCGGTGAGGAAGCGGATCGACGGGTCCCAGAGCGGCTGACCGGTGATGAACTCGACCCCGCGCAGGACGCCCTGCCGGAAATAGAGCAGCGAGAAGCCGACGATCATCCCCGCGATCGTGCCCGCAATGCCGATCGACAGGCCGATCGCCATGAAGATGCGCATCACCGCGTCGCGCGGCGCGCCCATCGTGCGCAATATCGCCATGTCGCGAGTCTTCGCGCGCACCAGCATGATCAGCGACGAGATGATGTTGAACGAGGCGACGAGGATGATCAGCGACAGGATGACGAACATCGCGACGCGCTCGATCGACAGCGCCTCGAACAGGCTCGCATTCATCGACCGCCAGTCGGACACGACCGCCTGCGCCGCGACCTTTTCGGCCAGCGGCTGCATGATCTCGCCGACGCGGTCGGGATCCTCGGTCTTGACCTCGATCATCTGCACCGCATCGCCGGCGAGCAGCAGCAATTGCGCATCCTCCATCGGCATGACGATATAGGCCTTGTCGAAATCATAGACGCCGATCTCGAAAATCGCCGAAACGCGGTAGCTGATCTCGCGCGGCACCGTTCCGAACGGCGTCGAGCGGCCCTGCGGGTTGATGATCGTGACGTTCGACCCGACGGTGGCGCCGAGGTTGCGGGCGAGTTCGCTGCCGATCGCGACATTGCCCGAACCCGCCGTCAGGCTGGTCAGGCTGCCCTGCAGCACCTTGCCTCCCAGCGTCCTGTTGTTGCGGATGTCGGGGACGGTCATCCCGCGTACCAGCACGCCCTCGACACGCCCGCTGAAGGTCGCCAGCAGGGGCTGTTCGATCAGCGGCGTCGCCGACACCACGCCCGGCGTCGCCTTCGCCTCCTTCAGCACGCCCTGCCAATCGTCGATCCGCCCGCCGAACCCCTGGACGACCGCATGGCCGTTCAGCCCGACGATCTTCTCGAACAGGTCGCTGCGCACGCCGTTCATCACGCTCATCACCACGACAAGCGCCGCGACGCCCAGCATCACCGCGGTAAAGCTGAACGCCGCCGCGACGAAGATGAAGCCTTCGCCGCGCTGCGGTAGCAAATAGCGTTTGAAGATGGTGCGTTCGTACGGACGCAGGATCATGGGGCGATCGGCCTTTGCGGCGCTCGGGAAAGGTCACGCATGACGCTGCTTTAGGCAGGTCAAACAGTGCTGGCAATGGCCACTGGCGTGACGCCAAAGCCAAATGATTTGCCCTATGTGTTGCCCATAGGTCACAGCGCCGGGCAAAAGCGGGGTCAAATGCCCGTCAGAGGGTGACAAACCCGCCCCCACCACCTACCCCAAGGCTTCTGGTTCAACGCGGCCCAAAGGCCCGGCTCCAGGGAGTGCAGGCCTTTCGCCAGGCCTGCAACAAGGGGGATGGCGACGTTCGTCACAGGCGCCCGGGTCTCGCAAAACGAGGCCCGGGCGTTGTGATTCCGGCCTAACCCTCGCTCTCGCTGATATCCTCGAGCATATCGGCGTCGAGCACGCGCACGCGCCCCTGTTCGAGCGAGATCACGCCCGATTCCTCCCAGCTCTTGAGCTGGCGGTTGATATGCTCGCGGCTCATGCCGGCGAAATTGCCGAGCTCGGTCTGGCTCAGCTCGACGCGCTGCGACACCTCGACATCCTTGCGGATCAGGCGCTTGAGATAACGCGCGAGCCGCGGCCCCGAGGCGTATGCGCGGTCGCTCTCGATCGTCTGGTCGGCGGTGCGCAGCCGCCGCGCGAGCTGCT
>NZ_JAEMQX010000038.1:0-20464 GCF_016463645.1 Sphingopyxis sp.
GCCTCGTCCATGCTGTTGTCGATGACCTCGGCGGCGAGATGGTGGAGCGCGCGTTCGTCGGTGCCGCCGATATACATGCCGGGGCGTCGCCGGACGGGTTCGAGCCCTTCGAGTACCTCGATCTGCGAGGCATTGTAGCTGTCGGTCGCGGGCTGGCTGCTGTCGAACAAATCGTGACTCATGCCTTGGCTATAAGGGGCCGGGAAGGGCGCTGGCAAGCGCGGTTTTCGGCGCCGGGCTTGGGGCCCTCCGCCGGCTCGGTTCGTCGCATTTCGACCACAGCAAGGAACTTTGAAACAGGGGCCCGGGTTTGGGTGACGACTGCAAAGTCACCAAAAAATGGAGTAATAACAATGAAATTCGCAGCTCTCCTCGCCGTTTCGACGGCATCCCTGCTGGTCGTTCCGGCCTATGCACAGGATCGCGATACGTCCCAGGACTTCAACGGCCCTTATATTTCCGTCGGCGGCGGCGCCGCGCTTCAGGGAAGCGATCGCGGCGAAACGCTGATCTTCGACACCGATGCCGACGGCGCCTATGGTGATCCGGTCAATACGATGGATGGAACCGACGCTTTCGCGCCCGGCTTCTGCAACGGTACGGCGACGGGAACAGCCAACCTCGGCTGCCGCAATGACAAGGACGGTGCGGAATTCTTCGGGCGTCTCGGCTATGATCGCCGCATGGGCAATTTCGTGCTCGGCGCGGTCGTCGAGGGCGGTCATAGCGTTGCGCGCGACAGCGTCAGCGGTTTTTCGACGACCCCCGCAAGCTACACGATGAACCGCGAGGTCGATTATCAGGCGAACGCGCGCCTGCGTGCCGGCTACACGCCCGGCGGCGGCGCGCTCTTCTATGTGACCGGCGGCGGCGCCTATGCCCGGCTCGACAACAAGTTCACGACGACCAACACCGCGAACAGCTTTACCGACAATGGCAAGACCAATGCTTGGGGTTATACCGTGGGCGGCGGCGCCGAGCTGATGGTCACGAACAACATCGGGCTCGGGCTCGAATACCTCTACACCGATGTGAAGGACAAAGATTATGTCGTGAATGTCGGTCCGGGTACTGCGCCGGGAACGAACCCGTTTCTGATCGTAAATGGCGGGACCGATATTCGCCGCAGCGATCCTAACTTTCAGACGCACAGCGTGCGCGGGACGTTGAGTTACCGCTTCTGACCTCTTGGGAGCGGAAAGGGAGGTGCCGGGCCCACGCGGTCCGGCGCCTTACCTATGCCTGCCGAGCGTGTGGCGCGGCGAAGATCGCGAAATTGCCGTTCGCGCTGCTGACGATGCGGCCATCCTGATAGAGACGTGCGTCGATGTTCGCGACTCGCTTGCCGCGGTGCAGGACTTTGGCCTCGCAGGTCAGCCGGCCTTCGCCTACGCGGACATGATAGTTGAACTTGATTTCGAGCGTCGCGCACCACTGATCGTCGGCCAGCATGCTGGTCAGCGCGCCGCCCATCGCCGTATCGGCCAGCGAGTAGGCGACGCCGCCATGCGCCGCGCCCTGCGGGCTGAAATGGCGCTCCGGATCGATATCGATCGCCATTATGCAGTGCCCGTCGCCGCGCTCGACCATTTGCAAGCCGAGCGCGCGGGCAAATTCGAAATCCTGCCCGAAGGGCTTCACCGGACGCGCCTTAACGAACTCTGGGGCCGCCGAACGGAGGCGGCGGGGGTGGGCGCCGCGTGCCGCGGGGCAGCTGCGCCTGATAGGCGCGGCCGCAATGCTCGACACAATAGGGAAAGCCGGGGTTCACGGCTTCGCCGCAGAAATGGAAGTCGGGCTCACCCGGATGTCCCATCGGCCAGCGGCAGATGCGATCGTTGAGGTCGAGCAGGCTCGTCTTGTCGGCGATCTCGGGGCTCGGCTTCGCGGGCACCAGGCGGCGCGGCGGCGCGGGCGGGATCGGCGCCTGCTGGTCGCCGGGGCCTTGGCGGATGAAGCCGCCGGGGCCGATCGAGACGATGCGCGGGGCGTCGGGCTTCGGCGCGACGTTGGCGCCATCGTCGCCAAGATCGCTCACAGGAGGCTTGGATTCGGGTTTTGGCGCCGCGGCAACCGGGCGCGGCGCGACGGGCGCCGTCGGGCGCAGCGCCGCGACGGCTGCCGCTGGCTTGGGAGCGGCGGGGGCGGCAGGCTTTGTCACCTTTGCGACTTTTTCGGTTGCCTTCACGGGCGAGGGGCGGGACTTAAGGCCGAGACGATGCGCCTTGCCGATCACGGCATTGCGGCTGACCCCGCCGAGTTCGTCGGCGATCTGGCTGGCGGTCAGGCCCTTTTCCCACATGCTGCGCAGCTGTTCGATGCGCTCGTCAGTCCATGACATCTATTATTCCTCATCATTCCACGCCGCGGGTCATATCGTCCGCATCGCGACCCTTTCGGATCGATGTCGCGACGGCCCAGCTTGCGGTAGGATCGGGGAGGCGATAGGCGAGAACGCCATGAACGACCAGCCCCAAATTTCGAACCCCGACTCAGTAAATATCCGCGCGGTTCCGGCTTTCGCCGAACCCGGCGTCCCACACATCCACACGCTGAACGTGCCGGGTATGCAGGCGCTATATGTCAAGGAGGTGCGGCGCTTTTTCAAGGTCCAGCTCCAAACTATCTGGGCCCCCGCGATCACCACGCTCCTTTTTCTCGTCATTTTTACCGTCGCGCTCGGCGGCGCGGGGCGCACGGTGATCGGCGTGCCCTTCGCCGATTTCATCGCGCCCGGCCTGATCATGATGGCGATGCTGCAGAACAGCTTCGCCAATTCGAGCTTTTCGCTCCTCGTCGGCAAGATCCAGGGGACGATCGTCGACTATCTGATGCCGCCGCTTGCGGTGGGCGAGCTGATCATCGCGCTGATCGGTGCGGCGGTCACGCGCGCGGTCCTCGTCGGATTCGCGCTCTGGCTCGCGATGTTGCTGTGGCCGGGCGTGCATGTAGGCACCGATCATCCTTGGGCCGTCGCCGTTTTCGGCATTCTCGGCGCGATGATGCTCGGCTTTCTCGGCCTCATCACCTCGGTCTGGGCGGAGAAATTCGATCATGCAGCGGCGGTGACCAATTTTGTCGTGACGCCGCTCGCGCTGCTTTCGGGTACTTTCTATTCGGTCGACAAGCTCGCGCCCTGGTTTCAGACGATCGCGCACGGCAATCCCGTCTATCATGCGATCATGGGCTTTCGCTACGGCTTCATCGGTACGGTCGATTCGACGATCGGCAATCCGATCCTCACCGCGGTGCTGATGCTCGTCGCGGTCAATATCGTGCTGGGCGTCATCACCTATCGACTGCTCGCGTCAGGCTGGAAGCTGAAGGCCTGACGCCCTCGCTCAGTGGCGGTGGATCGCGCGGACGCGGTAGCGTCCATGGTCGAGCCCGTCGAACATCGCTTCGATCTGCGGATGGTCGATCGGCCCGCCCTCGCTGTCGGCGACCAGATTCTGCTGGCTGACATAGGCGATGTACGACGAATCGCCATTTTCGGCGAGCAGGTGATAATAGGGCTGTTCCTTCGAGGGACGGATTTCCTCGGGGATCGCTTCGTACCATTCGTCGGTATTCGCAAAGACGGGGTCGATATCGAACACCACGCCGCGAAAGTCGAACATGCGGTGGCGCACGATGTCGCCCGGCGCGAAGCGCGCGCGGCCGATCAACGGGGCAGTAACGGTTGCGGGAAGTTCGGACGAGGACTCGGGTGTCATATGGTCAATCTATGGCTGTTTACGCCTGTTTCAAGTCCGTTACATTCACATCCGCCGCGGTTTGCCGAATCGGCTGTGATCAGCGTTACAGATGCATTGACCATATGGGCTAAACGCTCCTCTGGCTTGTGCATTTCCCATTCGGGTTGCGGGCCGCACCTTCAGGGGAGAAGCATTATGGCTGACGTACCACCCAATATTTCCGGACCCGCTTCGGGCATCGTCCAGCGCGCAAAGGATATCCTGCTCAAGCCCAAGGAAACATGGCCCGTGATCGCCGCCGAACCGGCGACGACGCAGTCGATCTATGTTCCTTATGTGCTTGTCCTGGCCGCCATCGGCCCGCTCGCCGGACTCATCGGCGGCCAAGTCTTCGGTATCACGATGCTGGGGGTGACCTATCATCCGCCGCTGACGACCGCGCTGGTTTCGGCGATCGTATCCTATGGCCTGTCGCTCGCGACCATCTTCATCCTCGCGTTGGTGATCGATGGGCTTGCGCCCAATTTCGGCGGACAGAAGGATCAGGTGCAGGCGCTGAAGGTCGCGGCTTACTCGGCGACCGCCGGCTGGGTCGGCGGTATTTTCGGGATATTGCCAGCGCTCGCGGTCATCGGTCTCCTCTTTGCGCTTTACGGCCTTTATCTGCTCTATCTCGGCCTGCCGGCGCTAATGAAGGCACCGCAGGACAAGGCGCTCGGTTACACGGTCGTCGTGATTATCGTGTATATCGTGCTGTTCCTGATCGTCGGCGCCGTGGTCGGGGCGCTCGCAGCGCCGTCGCTCGTCACGATCAGGTGACGCCGCTGTACGCTGCCCCGGTTTCGCGCCGGGGCAGCTGGCTCCCGATGCGTGTTTCAGACTGCTGCTTCGCTATGCAGACCAGAAAAAGATCCGTCAGCACAGCGGCCGCACCGGCACGAACACGCCTTCATGCACGGCCGGGGCGTCGGCCGGTCGGCGACGAGACAGTCGGCAAAACAAGGCATGGCCTGCCCGGACGCGTCCTGTCGATCGCCGATGGCGACGCCCCTGCAAGATGGGGGAGCCGTTCGAAATCCGTCGTCACTTCGCCGGGCGGATCATCGAAATAATGAACAGCTCCGACACCTGATTTCAAGGCGTTTGACGGGATCGGTATTCGGGCAGGTTGCCGTCGGCGAAATGGTGTTCGAGCGGCTGGTTCGCAACGTCGAGAGCGCGTTGATCGCATTTTACGCGCGCCAAAATTCAGCTGCGTCGGTTCGCTTCGGTTGCCCGGAGCAAGATGCTTCCCTTACACTCGCCTTGGTGCGGGATCCGATCGGTCGCATTCGTCATGACAAGCCCTTCGTGATCATTGTCAGCTTTCCTCATCTTGCGGCCAGACCGTCTCCAACCGGCCGGGCTGTTTAAGCGGTCGGGATCGATCGAGCACGGTGCCACGCAGACCGCCGTGTCGCGATTCTCCGGAGTAGGCGAGCCGCGCTGCTGCCATCGACTTTCACGCGCTCACGTCAATTCGCGGTCGCAATCAGGATGAAGGGTGCCCAAGCGGCGGGATGCGCCCAGTCGCTGTTCCAGCCTTCCACCTCCGACCCGTCTTCACGCTTGCCGGTGCGGATGGCGCGCATGGCGGACTGGAAGGCCGCGGCCTTGCCCGTTTTCGGGTTTCGCTTGGCATTGACGAGCGTTTCGACCGTAAGTGCTGCCGTGACCTTGTCGCCGACGCGCCATCGGCTCGCGAGCAGCGCGTCGGCTCCGGCATAGAGGAACGAGCGCGCCAGCGCGGACAGGGCGTCTCCGCCGCCCGGGCCTTCGGTGGTCCCGGTGTTGCAGGCCGATAATATGACCCAGTCGGCCGACAGGTCGAGTCCGGCGGCTTCGGCGGCGGTCAATATCCCGTCGTCCGCAGGTGTCGCGCGGCCGGGTGGCGTGAAAATCAGGCCTGGTTCGGCGAAGCCTTCGATCTCGCCGGGTAGGATCCCGTGCGTCGCAAAGGCGACGATGCGCGCGTCGCGCAATCGTCCGTTCGTGCGAACAGCGGCCTCAGTCGCATCTTTGCCCAGATGGATCGCCCCGGTGCCGGCGTCGAGGACGCGCGCCATCGCGTTCAGTTCAACTTCGGTCCCCGGAAGCGAGCGAAGCGCGCGCAGCCGGTCGGGATCGGCGAGGGCGGGGCCGGCTTCCCCGGCCCGCGGCGACAGCCCGGTGGTCACGGCCCTCTTGTCCCCCGCTTTAGCCAGCACCGGTGCGCCATAGCCGATGAAGGGGAGCGCATTCCGCTTGACCGGACGCCGCTTTCCGATCCGTAGGGATTCGACCGAGGGCAGATTGACGACCGCAAAGCGGTCGCCAAGCCATGGGGTCGCGTCGAGCGCGGTCTCGGTGTCGGGCCCTTCGGGTTCGGCGGTGATGAATGCGGCGAAGGGAAGATCGGCTAGTGCCCCCGATGTCGTCACATAGAGGGTCTTTACATCCTTGAGCAGCGACTCGTGCGGTTGGACCAGAAAGCGATAAAGGTCCCAAGCATAGCGGCGTTCAAACAGCGGCGAAGCCGTCCAGATGCCGGAACAGGTCTGCGGATCGACCTCGCAGCGAAACGCTTCGATGGTGCCGCGCAGGAAGGATTGCAGTCGTGGCACGGCATGCCAGTTCGCGCCCTCCTTCGTGACGACAAAGGTGAAATCATAAAGTTCGCCCTCGGTGACGAGAAGCAGCGCTTCGCCGGGGCGCAGACGGCGCCGTACCTCGTCTTCGCTGAGCGTTTGCGGCACCGCAAGGCGTGCATAATCGGGGTAGGAGCGGCGCAACCGAGTTTCGATCTCGCCAAGTTCCCCGCCAAGCGTCCCGATCCTCTCTTTCAGATTTTGCGCCGTGTCGGGCGCGCCAATCATCGCTGCACCCAAGGTGTGGTTGAGGTCACGGATTTCCGATGCCAGATCCTGTTGGCGGCGCACCAGTCGGGCGAGCGGCGTGTCGCCGAGTGCTTCGCGGGCGACAATCCCCGTGAGCGCGCGGGTCGATGCGCTGGATGCCGCATCCTGTGCGATGCGGAAGGATTCGGAGCGCAGTTTCGCTTCTTCGCTCCGGACCACGGTCGCATGGTTGGCATAGAGGGTGAGCGCGAGCGCAAAGACGCGCGCGCCCGAGGCATCGGACCAGCCGTCGTCGCTGACGGCGGCGGCGATCGCGCGCTCACTCGCTGTGGCGCCCGAAACGTCGCGGGCCGAAAGCACGCGCGTCCTCTCGGCGCGGGCACGCGCGACCGCGCCGCGCATCAAAGCCACATATTCGGCCGAGGCAGGATTCTGTCGCGCGCTCGACTTGGCGAGTTCCATCGACGCGATCCTGACATAAGGATGGCCGGGATCGAGAGTGTCGGTCGCGAGCGTCAATGCGCGTCGCTGATAACCGATTGCTTCGTCGGGCTTCCCCTGTTTCTCCAGAATCTTGCCCATCCGTCCTAGGTCGGCGATGCTCTCTTCGAGATTGCGCTCGGGCAGCGCCGATCGCAACCGGATGACGCGGGCCTGCAAGACGCGCGCGTCGTCATATTTTCCGTTCCTGGTCAACAAGCCGACGAGATTGCCCAGCGAGCGGAGCGTGTCGGGGTTGCCCGACCCCAGGTGGCGCTCACGAATATGGATGGCCTGGCGCAACCGCACTTCGGCCTCCAGATCTTTTTCCTGGCGATCGAGGTTGGTCGATAACAAGGCGAGCGTACGGGCGGATTCGAGGCTTCCGCGCCCTTTCGTGCGGAGGATGACGTCGAGATTGCGGCGATAGATTGTCTCGGCTCCCGCAAGATCGTCCATTTCCTCAAGATTCAGTGCAAAGCCGTTATATTCCTCGAGGACGAATGGATCCTCGTCGCCTAGCGCTGCCGCTCCATATTCGATCGCCTTCTGCATCGCCGCCGAGGCTTCCGGCCGGCGGCGCTGACCAGCCAGCACTTCGCCCAATGTACCCCACGCGGCGGACAGCGATCGCTTTTCGCCGTCCAAAGACGTTACCAGATCGATCGCACGACGGGCGTGTGTTTCGGCCGCCGCATAGCGGCTACGCGCGGAAAGCACGAGCGCGAGCCGCCGCAACGCCACCGAATGCGCCTTGCGATCGTTGGCCCGTTCGCGAATGCCGAGGGCGTCTCGCATCATCGTTTCGGCGGTGTCGGCGCGGCCAGTCAGATACAGGATATTCGCAAGTAGTTCCATATCGGTCGCTGCAGCGGGCGATGGGGCATCGGCCGAACGCCGGGCGATCCGTGATCGAACTGCCGCTTCGGCTTTGACAAACATTCCGCGATCGATGAGCCGGCGGATATCCTCCTCGGTATCGGTGGGCAGGGCGCCGTCCGCTTTCGGGGGGAGGGGGGAGTCGCGTTCGCGGTCATCCGCCGTGGAATGCGGTTCGACATCGCGGCGGAGCATCGTCGCAAGCTGGTAGAGCGATGCCCGGGTGTCGGCATGGTCGCGCCCAAGCGCGCGGGCCTGAATCTCATAGGCTTCTTCTGCGGACCTCCCGGCCTCTTCGATGTCACCCTGCCGTGCCAGATAAAGTGAAAGGAGATATTGTTCGCGGGCGGTTTCCGGGCTGTCGCGACCCGTCGTTCCCGCAACCATATCGACCTTGCGGCGCTGCTCGGTGGTGCGCTCGCGATAGGCCGCCATCCTCGTTTCCGTATCGGCGAGCAGCGACTGCAGCGCCGCGACCATCATATTGTTTTCGCCAAGCATCGCGTGACCGGCGCTGATCCCCTGATCATAGGCGACGATTGCCTCAGGCAGTCGGTCCCTGGCGACGAGGATCCGTCCCATATTCCCCCAAGCGGCGACCAGTCGGTCGTCTTCCGCGCCCGGCGCGGAGAGCAGGGCAATCGCTCGTCGCGCCGCCCCTTCGGCTTCGTCATAGCGGCGGCGTTCGAGCAGGACCGACGCCAGGCGATTGAGACTCCGGCCCGTAAGCTTGTTGTCGCCCAGCCGTTCGCGGGTTTGCACCGCCGATCGGATCAGGAGTTCGGCTTCCTCGGTCCGCTTCGTCATGGCAAGCAGGAACGCCAGCCATTCGGCATCACCGGCGGCTGCAGCGGAGACCAAGCTGCCCGCCGTCTCGTGCGCCTTCAGGCGATCGCGCAGAAGGGCCTCGGCCTCCGGATATTTGCGAGCGTCGATGAGTGACTGGATTGCGGGATCACCCGGCGGCGCGGGTGAAGTTTGGGCCTGTAGCGATGCGGTGTGAACCGTCATCAGGATGCAGGCCAGCCAGCCCAGGCGATGAACGACGCGAAGCAAGCAATTCCCCATGATGGCCGGCCGATTCCGCGGCGGAGCCAGTAGGGCAGGAACAACTCGCCGGGGCATTGGTTCCCTTTCGCCGGCGCGCAACCAACCAAGGCGTACCGTGGCGCTGCGGCACCGTGGCGGTAACGCGCATCGCCGCTCGATCCTTCATGGAGGAGCGTGCCAACGCCATGGTACGTGGAGGCCGCAATTCGCTATGGAAAGCGATGAAGAACTCAACGTCGTACCCGGCGCCTATCACGTCTTTTTACGATCAAACCCGCCGCGTCGAGGCATTTCGGGGAGCCTTGCAACCGGGCGTTGGCGCGTGCTTTCGCTGCGCCTTGGCGATGGCATGACTAAATGGGTTTGACTGCTCGACGCCCGATGGCAGACCGTCTGCTGACGGCCTTATCGTGTTCCGCCAATGCTGCTCACGCCAATTTGTCCACGCCCCTAGCAGTTGCCTTTCACTCCATCGGCACAGTCCCCAACGGATTCAACGTCTTTTCCCGCGCCTTCAACTGTATTGCAAGCAGACAGGACCAATATCCCGCCAATTGCGAAAATTGTCAGAAGCTTTTTCATTCTCTCTCTCCAACGCGAGGGCGAACTACCCTCCGCTTGAGACTACGGATTTTCGCATTGATCGTTCCGCTGCGTCGGCTGATGCTAGCCGAAACGTTCAAAATGATCGCCAGGTTGGGGGAGAATGTCAGGGTGCACCCGCAACGCCGCAGTGCATTCTTACGAAATAGCTATGCGTGAGGAAGGAGTGTCTGCTGGCGAGATCGAGCGCGAAGAGCCGACAGGTGGCTGACGGCCAAAGGCTCCCTGCTTCGAGACTCAGCCAGCATGAGAAAGTTTCAGGGCACGTCCATAGCTCGCGGGAACGAGCCGTGCGCTCAGCATGGTCGTCACCACGACGCAGCACAGATGGAGCAGCCATCCGTTGACGAAACCGCCGGTCCGGTCGTGCAGCGCCGCGACGATCCACGGCGGGAGCGCGGCGAAAAGGAAGCCGCCGCCCTGCATCAATGCCGCAAGCGTCCCCGCTTCGGCTGCGCCCGGCAGATGGTCAAGCGCGACAATCATCATCAATGCAAAGCATCCGCCGAGTCCCGCTCCGAGGAGGATGGCGAAGAGCAGCGGGGCGATCTGCGGCGCGAAGGCCAGTCCGGCAAAGCCGGCGGCCTGCATCGCAAGGCTCAACCATAACCAGCCTCGACGGTCGTCGTCCCCGCGCCGCGATCGGCAGCAACAATGCGGCGGCTGCCTGGGCGATCGCCAACGCGGCGAACAAGTCGCCGCTCGCGGCGACGCTGCGCCCCTGCTCCTGATAATAGGGTGCAAGCCAAGCAACCGCCGACGCATAGCCCCCGTTCACCAGCCCGAAACAGGCCATCAGCATCCAGGTGCGCGGGCGGCGGAGCAGCGCTGTCATCGTTCCGCTTGTCGCCCGCACCGCGTCGTCGCGTGGCAGACGCATTGCCAGCGCAAGCGCGGCGATCGCCGGGGCTGCGAGCAGGGCGAGCGCGACACGCCAGCTTCCCGACACACGGGCGAGGAATGGGGACGCCTGCGCTCCCAGCGCGCCGCCGCCCATCAGCATCGCCGAGTAAAGCCCCATGACGACCGGAGTCCGCTTCGGAAATTCGCGTTTGATGACGCCGGGGATCACTACCTGAACGATTGCGGCGCCCAGCCCGCAAAGGATCGCGGTGCCGAGCAGTAGCCCGCCGCTTGCGGCGAAGAGGCGCAAGAAAGAGCCGGCGGCGAGCAGAGCGAGAGCCAGCAGGACCAGTCGCCCCGGTGCCACCGCGCGCTGGAGGAACGGTCCGGCGAAGGCGCCGCCCCCCATCAACAGCATCGGCAGCAGGGTCAGCAGCGCCATTCCCTGCAGACCGAGCCCGGTCGCGGCGTCGATCGCGGCCGCCAGCGGCCCGACGCCGGTCAGAAAGGGGCGGAGGTTGAGGCTGATCAGCGCGATCGTCGCGAGCGGGAGCAGGCGAGCGGCAGCGGCCTTCATCCCGCCTGCTGCCGTCGCTGCCAGTCGGCGTAGAGATCGGGCGCACCCTGCGGGACATGACGGATCGTCATCGACTGTTCGGCGAATGGCTTGGCGAGGTCGGCGTAAATCGCCGCAGTCGACAGGCCGTAGGGCGCCCCGTCATCGTTCGAATAGGCATAGGCGACCGCACTCACCCCTGAGAGCCGCATCGCCGCCATGCACATCGGGCAGGGATGGCCGCTCGCGAAGACCGTGCAGCCGCCGAGGTCGGGCGAGCCGAGCGCGCGGCTCGCGGCGCGGATCGCGCCGAGTTCGGCGTGCGCGGTCGGGTCGCCGGTCGCGAGGATCTCGTTGATCCCGGTCGCGACCACTGCTCCGTCCTTGACGACGACCGCGCCAAAAGGGCGGCCGCCACGGTCGGCGTTGGCGCGCGCGAGGGCAATCGCTTCGGTGAGGAAGCGTTCGGTTGCGTCGGTCATGTCGTTCCTTTCTATCGGGCGCCGGCTTGGACGAGTGCCGCTTCCATCGCTACGAAATCACGACCGCGCTGGCCGCGCTCGGCCGCCGGGATCGGTGCGGTGCCGCCATAGCGGTTCACGCTTCTGGGGTCGGCGCCGTGCGCGAGCGTCATCGCGAGGATCACGTCGTGCCCGCGCGCGCCAGCATAAAGATAGGGGCTGTCCTCGATCCGGTCCTTGGCGTTGACGTCGGCCCCCGCGGTGATCAGCGCCTCGGCGGCGCGGACGCCGTTCACCTGCGCCGCGACGAGCAGGGGCGTGCGCCCGGTCTCGTCGCACGTATCGACCTTGGCGCCGGCGGCAAGCAACGACCGGATCGCCGCCGCATCGTCGCTCGCCGCCGCGTCGTGCAGGCGCAGATCGGTCACGGTCTGTCCCGACCCGGGGAGGGAAGCCGCGACAGCCACTGCAAGCGCGATGCCGATCGCCGTTCGCCTGCCGATGCGCATCGCATCACTTCGCCGCCGCGGCATTCCACGCCGCGACCTTGGCGCGCGAGTCAGCGAGCATCCTGTCGAGCGCCGCGCGGTCATAGGCCGCGCCGCGCAGCACGACGGCGCGGATCGCGCGCGTCGCGCTTATGTCTTCGAGCGGGTTGCGGTCGAGCAGCACGAGGTCGGCCGCCTTGCCCGCCTCGACCGCGCCATAATGATCGAGCTTGCCGAACCAGGCGGGACCGGCGCGCGTCGCGGAGGCGAGCGCCTCTGCCGGGGTCAGCCCCTTGTCGACGAAGATGCCGAGTTCCTGGTGCAGCGCGATGCCGGGATAGTTGAACGAATTGAGGAAGCCCGCATCGGTTCCCGCCATGATCGTCACGCCCGCCTTTTGCAACATCGGCAGCACCGACGATTCATGTTCATATTCGGCGTGGCGCGTGGCGATTGCTGCGGCGTCGGCCTTGGCGGCGCGATCGACGCGCCATGCGTATGTCGCGCGCAGGCCCGGACCGATCAGGCCAAGGTAATCGTCGTTTTTGTGGTCGTCCCGGTCGATATAGGCGATGACGCGGCTGCCGTTGAGCGTCGGGGTGACGAACACGCCCTTCGCCGCGAGCTTGCGATAGGCGGCCGTCGCGGTTTCGGGGTCGAAGCCGGCCTCGATGCGGCTATAGGCCTCGGCGCGGTCGATACGCCCGGCGGCGAAGTCGGCGGCGATTGCTGCTTCGTCCTTCACCCCGGCCTTGTAGGCATAGCTGATATGCTCGATCGAGCTGATCCCGGCATCGACCGCCTGATCGACGGTCAGCGCGAGCGGAATATGGCCCGAGACGCGGAGGCCCGCGGCGCGCACCTTGCGGATCGCGTAGAGGAAGAGGTCGGGCTTCATCGTGCTGTCGGTGATCTTGACGAAATCGACGCCGAGCCCCTTGAGCTTCGTCACCGCCGCGTCGACATCGGCCTCCGAACCGGTTTCGATTGTGCCTTTCCAGACCGGCTTGATGCCTTCGATCTTGGGGCCGGAACTCAGCAGCGTCGGACCGAACAGCTTGCCGCTCGAAATCTCGCCGCGCCACGCGAGCACGTCGTTCGGCAGGTCGCCCGAGGCATCGCGGACGGTCGTGATGCCGTGCGCGATATAGAGCGGCAGCAGCGCCTTATTCTCTTCGATCAACGCGGGGCCGCCGCCAAAATGGACGTGCATGTCCCAAAGACCCGGGATGAGGAAGCGGTTGCTACCGTCAATCTTGCGTGCGGCGCTCCAAGCCTTCGAAACCTCGGCGTCGTTGCCAATGGCTACGATGACATCGCCCCTCGTCGCCACTGTCTGATCGGCGATCAACCGTCCGCGCGCGACGTCGACGATCGTCGCATGGCGGATCAGCAAATCGGCTCGCTCTTTCGCGGCGACGGACAGCGGCAGCAGGGCGAGACCCGCCAGGAGGATGGATACCAGCTTCTTCATCGCGTCGATTTCCGGTTGTTGATTGATCAACTCAGATAGGGCCTTGACTCACCATTCTCCAATGAGATGTTTGAATAAATAGTATTCAGATTTAAGATGATGTCATGCTTGATCCGCGACTCCTTCGCACCTTCGTTGCCATTGTCGATACGGGCAGCTTCACGCAGGCGGCCGAAAGGCTGCACAGCACCCAGTCGACGATCAGTCAGCAACTCGCCCGGCTCGAGCAGGCGGTTGGTTTGCCGCTGATCGACCGCGCGGCGCGCCCCGTTTACGCCACTGCGCCTGGCGAGCGTCTGCTCGGCTATGCGCGCCGCATCCTTGCGTTGCAGCAGGAGGCCGAGGCCTTGCTCTCCGATCGCGCTGGCACAACGGCGATTCGCATCGGGCTGCCCGAGGATATCGTTACCCTGCCGATGAGTGAGGTCTTCGCGCGTTTCGCCGAGCAGTACCGTGAGGTGCGCCTCGACGTGACCACGGGGCTCAGCCGCGATCTCGACCGGCGCTTCCGCGCCGGCGAGTTCGACATCATCGCCGTCAAGGAAGCGGCCGCCAGTAGCGATAATCGCGCGAGTTTTCCCGAAGCGATCGGCTGGTTCGAAGGTGCCCGGCGCATATTGCCCTGGGCGGAACCGATCCCGCTCGTGACCTTTCCTCAGGGCGGTCTCTATCGCGAGGCGATGTTCGAGCGGGTCGAGCGCGAGCGCCGAAGCTGGTACGTGGCCTTTACGGCGACCAGCCTTGGCAGCGTCCTGACTGCGGTCGAGGCCGGACTTGGCCTGTCGCTGTTGCCAAAGAGCGCTGCGCCCGGCCACGCGATCCGGCCCTTTGCCGGATTCGGCGAAGAAGCGGCGATGGTCGTCTCGGTCTATTCATGGGAGACCTCGGGTCTGATCGGCCGGCTGATCGACCTTATCCGGTCTGCCTTGCTGGATCGGCACGAGGTGTCGTTCCCTGGCATTTGATCCGGGAACTGATGTCGTGCAGCCGGTGGAAGCAAACGCGCGTATCTTGCGGGGGCAATTTCAACGGCCGGTATCCCTGACATCGGACGTTCCGCTGGTCGCTGCTCGACAATTTCGATTGGTCGTTCGGCTATCGGCCGAAGTTCGGGCTCGTCGCGGTCGATCGCACCAGCTTCAAGCGGACGGTCAAGCCCAGCGCGCTGCACCTCGACCGCTATGCGAAGGCGAACCGGATATGATCGCCTGACCTCGGGATGTCAGGCGTCGCAATTCGCCAACTGTCGGGATTCGCCGCAGCCGCCGAGGAAAACCAACCCGAGCCCGATGGCGGCGAGCAGCGCGCCGGCAATAATGACCGCTGCATAGCCGAGGCCGAGGCTGATGAGGGCGGCGCCCGTCGCCGCGCCGAGCGCGTTGCCGAGGTTGAAGGCCCCGACGTTGATCGACGAGGCGAGACCGGGCGCTTCGGACGCGGCTTCCATCACCCGCATCTGCACCGGCGGGACGATGGCGAAGGCGGCGACGCCCCAGACGAGCAGGCCGGTCGCTGCGCCAACATGGCTCGTGAGCATCAGCGGAAGCATCACCATGATTGCGGCGAGCGCGGAGAGGAAGATCTTGCTCGCGCCGTCGAGCGACCAGTCGGCGAGCCGTCCGCCGATCCAGTTGCCGATCGTGAAGCCAACCCCGATCAACGCCAACGCGAGTGTCACGAACGCGTCCGACGCGCCGGTCAGCGCCGCCAGCGTCGGGGCGACATAAGCGTAAAGCGCGAACATCGCCCCGGCCCCCATCACAGTCGTCGCCATCGCGAGTAGTACTGCGGGCTGGGCGATCACGCCAAGCTCGCGTTTTACGTCGGGCATCGCGCCGCGCTCGCCCTTGGGCAGCGCTACCCACAGCGCGGCGATCGCCGCGAGCCCGATCGCCGCCGTCCCGGCGAAAGCCATGCGCCAGCCGATCTGCTGTCCGACCCAAGTCGCGGCGGGGACGCCGCCGATATTGGCGATGGTCAGCCCCATGAACATCGCGGCTACTGCGCTCGCCTGCTTTTCCTTCGGCACGACGCTCGCCGCCACAACGGCGCCGAGGCCGAAGAAGGCACCATGATTCAGGCTGGTGACGAGCCGCGCGAGCAGCAGCGTGGCGTAGCCGGGCGCCATTGCCGACATCAGATTGCCGATGGTGAAGATCGCCATCAGCAGCATCAGCGCGGTGCGCTTGCCGAAGCGGCTGAAGGCGAGCGTCATGATGGGCGCGCCGACCATCACCCCGATCGCATAGGCGCTGATCAGCAGCCCTGCGGTCGGGATCGAGACGTCGACCCCCTCGGCGATGACGGGGAGCAGGCCCATCGGCGAAAATTCGGTGGTGCCGATCCCGAAGGCGCCGATCGCGAGCGCGAGCAGTGCCCAGCGGGCGTGCGCGGGGGAGGGGGCGGGCGTCGCTGGGTTGGTGTCCATTATCACTCTCCTCAGGCGTCCCAAGCCGGCGCGAGGCCCACGGGGCTGACGATGCGGCCATCGGGCCGCGCAAGACCCGCGATATCGGCCAGGTCGGTCGGATCGAGCGCGAAGTCGAAGATCGCGATATTTTCCTTCACGCGGGCAGGGTTCGCGGTCTTGGACAGCGCAATATGGCCTTGCTCGATCAGCCAGCGCAGGCCGACCTGCGCCGCGGTCTTGCCGTGCCGGGCGCCGATGCGTCGCAGCACCGGGTCGCGTGGCACCGCGCCGTCGGCCATGCCGTAGTAGGCGGTGAGGGCGATCCCCTCGGCCTTTGCGGCGGCGGTCAGCGCATGCTGGGGCAGGTAGGGGTGGAGTTCGACCTGATTGGTCACGATTGGCGCAACGGCCTGCACGGCGGCGGCGCGCATCTGGGCGATATTCTGGTTGCTGACGCCGATGTGCCGTGCGTGGCCCGCGACCTGCACCGCGTCCAGCATCTCGACTTGCGCTGCGACCGGCACCCGGTCGCCCGGCCAGTGGAGCAGCAGCAGGTCGACATGGTCGGTCCCGAGCTTGTCGAGGCTTTCGCCGACCGACGCGGCGAAGCGGTCGGGGCTGTAGTTGTCGACCCAGACCTTCGTGGTCAGGAAAAGGTCGCCGCGCCGCGCGCCGGCGGCATGGAGCGCGCGGCCCAGCGCGGCTTCGTTGGCATAGATTTGCGCGGTGTCGAAGTGGCGGAAACCCGCTTCGAGCGCGACGGGGACGACGCGCTCGACCTCGGCGTCCGACATGCGGAACACGCCGAAACCGAGGGCTGGGATGGCGGCGCCATGCGAGGTGACAGTCTGCATCGAAAAATCCTCCAGCAGCGATTGGCTTCGGGCGATGAAATAAAGCGATGCGGCGGGCTTGATAATCGGTCGGATATCCATTTCATCTGTGAAACAAAATCAAAGGTGAGTGATATGGACAATCGTGCGGGCGAAATGCAGGTGTTCCTGCGAGTGGTGGAGACGGGCAGCTTTTCCGAAGCCGCGCGGCTGCTGCGGATGACGCCGTCGACGGTCAGCAAGCTTGTCGCGCGGATCGAGGCGCGGCTCGGCGTGCGGTTGATCGAGCGTTCGACCCGCCGCCTGTCGCTGACCACAGAGGGGCGGCTCTATTACGAGCGGAGCCAGACGCTGCTCCACAACCTCGACGAGATCGAGCGCGAATTGTCCGAGGGCGCGGCGACCACAGGGGGCACGGTGCGCGTCAACATCTCGGTCGCGCTCGGGGTACTGGGGCTCGAGCCGCTGCTTCCCGAATTCTGGCAGGTCTATCCCAATATCGTCGTCGACCTGTCGCTGTCGGACGAGATCGTCGATCTCTATCTCGACCGCACCGATGTCGCCTTCCGGGTCGGGCCGCTCCCCGATTCGGGAATGATCGCGCGCCGGCTCGGCACCGCGCGGCGCAAGATCGTTGCCGCGCCCGCCTATCTCAAGCGCCGCGGGACGCCGCGCACCGTTGATGACCTAGCGCAGCACAATTGCCTCGGCTTCAACTTTCGTCGCTCCGCACCGGTGTGGCCGATCCCCGAGAGCGGGCGGATCGTCGATCGCGCGGTACGGGGCTCGCTGCTCGCCAACAACGGCGAGACGGTACGGCATATGACGCTCGCCGGCGTCGGGCTCGCGCGTATGGGCGATTATCATGTCCGCGCCGACCTCGCCGCGGGACGCCTTGTCGAGGTGCTCGCCGATGTCGTCGAATCCGACGAGGAGCAGATCCACGCCGTCTTCCTCGGTGGCGGCTATATGCCCCAGCGCGTGCGCGCCTTCCTCGACTTCGCTGCCCCGCGTCTCCAGCAGTTTCTGAGCGCGGGTGAACCATAGCCGCCCCAGAGTGGGCCCGTCACATGCCGGTCCCTCGAATGGCGAGGCAGAAGCGCAGGGCGATCTCCACCACTTCGGTGGTGGGGCGGGCAAAATCCTCGCGCATCCACGCGAGCGCGATCTGATGCAGTCCGCCGCTCACGCCGCGCAGGCGGAGATCGACTGTATCGCTTGCGGGCGCCGGCATATCGAGCAGTTCGGCCATTCCCCGCTCGAACCGGCGGATGGCGTGCTCGAAAAGGACATCGACGCGCTTACTGACATTGACAGTGTCGATAAAGAAGACGCGCGTCGCCGACGGCCGCTGGTGCAGCGCGTCATAATAGGCCCGGAGCCTCGCGTGAATGCGCTGTTCCGGCTCCCCGCCGCTGTCCGCTGCGTCCACGACTTCGAACAGCTCGTCCGATATCGTCTCGAACGCCGCAACGAGCAGATCTTCGCCCGATGCGAAGGATTCATAGAAATAGCGCTCGGTGAGCTTTGCTTCCTTGCAGATCGCGCGCACCGACGCCTTCGGATAGCCGCGCTCGGCATAGACGGCGATCGCCGCCTCGATCAGCCGCTCGCGCCGCTCGCGCATGCGGTCGGCGCCCGAACTACCGCGATATTCGCGTTGGCCTTTGACATTTTCCGTCATGACTGCCATGTGACAACATGCGATGTCAGATGCAACCGCCATCTCCCTTTCAGGATGAAAAAATGCCATCAGCAGCCAAAGACCCGCAAGAGCAAATCCTCGACATGGTGATAGTGGGGGCCGGCCTGTCGGGGATCGACATGGCCTATCGCCTGTCGACCGAGTGTCCGGGCCAGAGCTTCGCGATCCTCGAAGGCCGCGACGCGATCGGCGGGACGTGGGACCTGTTCCGCTATCCGGGCATCCGCTCGGACTCGGACATGACGACGCTCGGCTTTCCCTTCCGGCCGTGGCGCGGCGACGATGCAATCGTCGATGGCGCGAGCATCCGCGACTATATCGAGGACACCGCGGAGGCGTTCGACCTCAAGCGGCATATCCGCTTCGGCCACAAGGTCGTCGGCGCGGCCTGGTCGAGCGAAAACGCCGAGTGGATGCTCGAGGTCGAGGCGGACGGCAGGCCCGCTCGCTTTCGCTGCCGTTTCCTGTTCGTCGCGGCGGGCTATTATGACTTCGCGCAAGGGTTCACTCCCGAATTCGAGGGGCGCGAGGATTTCGCCGGCCCGATCGTCCATCCGCAGCATTGGCCACAAGATCTCGACTATGCGGGCAGGAAGATCGTCGTCATCGGCAGCGGCGCGACCGCGATCACGTTGATCCCGTCGCTGCTTCCCGAGGCTGCGCATGTCACGATGCTGCAGCGTTCGCCGACCTATGTCGTCTCGCGCCCGCAGCAGGACAGGGCGGCAATCGCGCTGCGCCGCTGGCTGCCCGCCAGGGTCGCCGACTGGCTGGTGCGGTGGAAGAATGTCCTGACCGGCATCCTGATCTTTCAGGTCTCGCGCAAGCGCCCGGCGCGAGTGAAGGACCAGATCGTCGCGGGTGTCCGCCAGGCGCTCGGCCCCGGTTATGACGTCGAGCGACATTTCACCCCGCGCTACAATCCCTGGGACCAGCGGATATGCCTCGTGCCCGACAACGACCTGTTCGATGCGATCCGCGACGGGCAGGCCTCGGTCGTGACCGACCGGATCCGGCGCTTCACGGCAGGCGGGATCGAGCTTGAATCGGGCGAGCGCCTCGATGCCGATATTATAGTGACCGCGACCGGGCTCAACCTCCGGATGATGGGCGGGATCGACCTCAGCGTCGACGGCCGGCCGGCGTCGGCGGCGGGGCGGCTGGTCTACAAGGGGATGATGCTCGACGGGGTCCCGAATTTCGCCTTCGCCTTCGGTTATACCAATGCATCGTGGACGCTCAAATGCGACCTGTCGGCGCGCTATACCTGCCGGCTGATCAACCATATGGCGGCCAAGGATGTACAGATTTGCCGCCCGGTCGCGAAGCCCGGCACCCCGGAGGAACAGCTTCTCGATTTCTCGTCGGGCTATGTCCAGCGCGCCGCCGATATCCTGCCGAAGCAGGGCGTGGCGGCGCCGTGGCGCGTGCATCAGAATTATCTTCTCGACACGCTCGACCTTAGCTGGAAGCCGCTGGAGGACGAGGCGATGCGCTTCGAAGCGGCAGGCGCCACGCGGGTGGCGGCATGAGCGGGCGGATGCAACTAGCCGGGAAGACCGCCGTGGTGACCGGCGCCGCCGACGGCATCGGTCGTGCGATCGCCACATCGCTGGCCGATCGCGGATGCCATCTCGCCCTCTGCGATATCAACGAGCCGGGGCTGGTCGAAACGGCTGCGACGCTTCACGGCGTTCGCGTCAGTTGCCACCGGCTCGACGTTGCGGACTGCGATGGGGTTGCCGCGCTGCCCGGTCTCGTCGCGGCGCCTCACCCGTCGGTCGACCTGCTTGTCAACAATGCGGGTGTCGCGCTCGGAGGCGCCTTCGAACAGGTATCGGAAGCCGAGTTCGAATGGCTGTTCGATATCAATTTCTGGGGCGTCGTACGGATGACGCGCGCCTTCCTGCCGGTCCTGCACCGCAGCAACGACGCGCGCATCGTCAACCTGTCGAGCCTGTTCGGCTTGATCGCACCGCCGGGGCAGGCCGCCTATGCGGCAAGCAAGTTCGCGGTGCGCGGCTTTTCCGATGCGCTTCGCAAGGAGCTGGTCGGCTCGACGGTCGGCGTGACCGTCGCCCATCCCGGCGGCGTACGGACCGCGATCG
>NZ_JAEMQX010000038.1:20474-32320 GCF_016463645.1 Sphingopyxis sp.
GATCGCCAATTCGGCGCGCGTCGCGGCAAGTCTGTCCGCATCCGAGGTCGCGAGCGGGAAGCGGGATTTCGACAAATTCCTGCGGCTTGCCCCCGAAAAGGCGGGCGAGATCATCGTCGCCGCCGCCGAGCGCCGCCGTTCGCGCGTCCTCGTCGGCAGCGATGCGAAGCTTGCCGCGCTGATCGAACGCATCGCCCCGGTATCTTACTGGCGGTTCATCGGTCGCGGTATGTGAGCCGACATTGAAAGGGCATCGCCTGACGTTTTCAGGCGCACCGGATTATCTGCTTTCGGGCTGATTGAGCCCAAAAGCGGGCTGTCTTCGAGCGGGGCCAGACTCATCTCAACCTGAACGCGGATTTCATGCGCCGGTGCTCGATTATCTGGCAGACTGACCTTCGCCAGGCTCCCCAACCCGAAGTTGCGGCGGTTATCTACCTTTTGAACCCGGTACACCCAGCTTTGCTGCATCCCGGATTGCACGACAGAAACAGCGCATCTCCATCGGAGAATCGACCGGGACGTGCAGCCGCCCTGACGGAGCCGACCGAGAGTCTTTTCGTGGCCGCGCGGGGGTACGCGATGACCCGAATAACCCAGAGAGCCCAGGTTTTCCTAAGCTCTCGTTGGATGGTCGGGGATGTATGGAAATAAGAAAATGGAGGAGAGTGAGGGATTCGAACCCTCGGTACCGTTGCCGGCACTTCGCATTTCGAGTGCGACGCTTTCGACCACTCAGCCAACTCTCCTCGCTGAGAGTGGACGCCCCTAGCGGCGGTCCGCGACACTTGCAACCCTCTCGTCACAATTTCACGGGGCAGCCGCCGGAAAGACACGTCTTTCAGGGCTTGTCGGCTTCCCACCAATAAGGCTGGCGCTTGCGATCGCCCGTCTCGGCCTCGTTCATCGTCAGCGGATCGTAGAGCCGTCCGCCGAGCATCACGCGGTGGATTTTCTCGGTATTGCGGATGTCCTGCGTCGGATCGGCGTCGAGAATCAGGAGGTCGGCGAGCTTCCCCGCCTCGATCGATCCTACATCCTTGCCATAGCCCAGCGATGTCGCGGGCATGATCGTCGCGGCGCGGAGGGCATCGATGTTGCTCCAGCCGCCGCGCACGAACGACCAGATTTCCCAATGCGCGCCGAGCCCCGATTGCTGGCCGTGCGCGCCGATCGATACCATGCGGCCCGTCGCGGCGATCTTGCCCGCCTCGCGCGCCGAATCATCGTCGACATAATCGCTTTCGGGCGCAATCACGCGGCGCTTGTTGTTCGCGGCAAGTTCGGTCGGCGGGATATGCTTCGTCAGGATCGGATGTTCCCACACATTGGTGTGCGCGCGCCAATAGGGATCGCCCGCAGGGCCGCCATAGGTGACGACGAGGGTCGGGGTGTAGTCGACCTGCGTCTGCCCCCAAAGCTGGACCAGATCCTTGTAGAAGATGTGGAGCGGAATGTTGTGCTCGACGGTCGAATTGCCGTCCTGGATCAGCGTGACGTCCTGCGTGAACAGCGAGCCGCCCTCGGGCACCACGGTCATGCCTTCGACCTGCGCCGCCTTGACGACCATCTGACGCTGGTCGCGGCGCGGTTGGTTATAGTTTTTGACGCTGCGCGCGCCTTGCGCCTTCAGCCGGCGGACATGCGCGAGCGCGTCGTCATAGCCGTTGATCTCGGCATATACGCCGGCCGCCTTCGCGCCGTAGATGACCTCCCCGGTCGAAAAGATGCGCGGCGCGAGGATCAGGCCCGCGCGCTGCATTTCGGACGAGACGAAAATCTCCGATGCGCGCGACGAGGGATTGTGGCTCGTCGTCGTGCCCATGGCGAGATTGACGATCTCCGACCAATTCTGCTGCGGCACCAGTTCGTCGTCGCCGTGCGAGCCGTGCGCGTGCGCGTCGACGAAGCCGGGGACGACCGTCTTGCCGGTCGCGTCGACAGTGACCGCACCCGCCGGTACCGTGATCGCGCCGGCTTGGCCGACCGCGGTGATGCGGTCGCCGTCTATGACGATCGCTCCGTTCTCGATCACGCCGCCGTCCTTGTCGGCCATCGTCACGATCTTGGCGCCGGTGATGACCACAACGCCCTTATGCTTCGACGCCGCTTGCGTCATCGACAGCGACACGCCGTCGGTCGGGGGGGTGAATTTCGGCGCCTTGTCATCGACGGGGGCGTTGGTGAAGAGGCTCGCGAGATCGGCACTGAACAGCGTCGCGCCACGGCTCCAGTGGAGGCGGCGGCCGCCGTCGGACCAGTTCATATATTCGGCGCCGCTGCCGGAAACACGCGTTACTGGCAGCGCGCCGCTCTTGGTGCCGAGTGCGACATCCTGTCCCCCGGGCATCAGTGGCGTGACATAGGCGTCGTAATTCTGCCGGAACGCCAGCGTGCGGCCGTCGGGAGAGATTTCATAGTCGCTGACGAGTTCGCCATTGGCATGGACGCGCTTGTCCTGGCCATGGAGGTCGGTGCTGATGAGCTGGCTTTTGCCGTCGGCGGCGGTGACCATGAACACGCGGTCGCTGGTCGAGGCGAACTGCGGCTTGGCGCCGTCGGCGGTGATCCGCTCTGCCGCGCCGCCCGTCGCAGCGATGCGATAGACGCCCGGATCTTCGCTCCAGCGCGCCGAGGTCAGCCCGCCGCTGCCGCGCCGTTCGAATGCGATCGTCTTGCCGTCGGGCGAGAAGCGCGGTTCGGCATAATGGCCGGGGGTGCTGGTGATCTTGCGTGAAGATCCGCCGCCGGCGCCGACGACATGGATTTCACCCATGCCGCTGTCGGTCCAGCGCACAAAGACGAGAGATTTGCCGTCGCGCGACCAGCTTGGCCACGCTTCCATCGCACTGTCCTTTGCATTCGTAAGTCGCCGAGCGGAACCGCCGGTCGCGGGCTTGACCCACAACTTGCCGAGTGTTTCGAACACGACGTTGCGGCCGTCGGGCGAGACTTCGGCCCAGCGCGGCATTTGCGTTGCAAAGCTGTCGGGGGCGACCTCGACCGCCGGATGCGTCGCGTCGACGATCGTGCGGTCGTCGTTGACGCTGAACGGGATGACGCGCGCCTCGCCGCCGGTACCGCTGACGCGGCGCAGCTTGCCACCGGCCCAGAAGATGATGTCGCTGCTGTCGGGGGTCCATGCCATGTTCGGGTAGACGCCGGTCACCGCCCAGGTTTCCTGAACATCTTGGTCGAGCGCATCATAGACCTTCTTCTCGGTGCCCGACGTGAGGTCTTTCACATAGAGTTTCGACTGTGCCCCTTCGCGGCGGACGAAGGCGAGGCGTTTTCCGTCGGGCGAGGGCGTCGGACGCACGGCACCACCCGGACCCGACGCCGCGGTAGTGATCTCGCCATCCTCGAGACTGTAGCGTTCGATATGGAACAGGTCGGTGTTGCTGTCCTGCGCATATTCGAAGATCGGGCCGGGAGTGACGTTGCGGGTGTAGAAGACGCTCTTGCCGTCGGCGGCGAAGATCGGTTCGCCGAGTTCCTTCTGGTGCCGTTCATTGGGTTTCTTGACGAGCAGAACGCCGGCGCCGCCCGAGACATGGTACATCCACACCTCGCCGGTGCCGAGCGAGCGTCCCGTCGTGAAATGCTTCTTGGCGACGATGAATTGGCCGTCTGGCGACCAGCTCGGCTGGTTGAGCAGGCGGAAATCTTCCTTCGAGATCTGGCGCTTGTCGCTCCCGTCGCGGTTCATGAGCCAGATATTGTCGCCGCCCGCGCGGTCGGAGACAAAGGCGATGCGCTTGCCGTCGGGCGAGAAGCGCGGCTGATGTTCATAGGCGAGCCCCTCGGCGATGCGCGTCGGCGCGCCGCCCTCGATCGGCATCGTGTAGATGTCGCCGAGCATGTCGAACGCGATCGTCCGCCCGTCGGGGGCGACATCGACGTTCATCCAACTGCCCTCGTCGACCGACAGCCGGACCTTGCGCGTCGCGAGGCCCGGTGGCGCGTTGACGTCCCACTTGTCCTCCTTCGCATCGGTGGGCGCCGGAGTGGCCGCAGGAGCGGTCTGCGCCCAGACCGAGGTCGAACAAGCCAGAGTCGCCGCGAAGGCGAGAGCGAAGCGCGCCATGAAATTATCCCCGTTTGAAATTATGCTGTGACCATATGGTCCGGACACGAACATGCAAGTGACAGGTTTCGACGAAGGACTGGCAGCGTCGACGAGCGGCTGCTAGCCCGGCGCGCAGAAGATGATAGGGGAGAGCGACGCGTGCCTTTGCAGGGAATCAGGGTACTCGATTTCGGCCGCTATATCGCAGGGCCTTATTGCGCTGCCTTGCTGGCCGACTATGGCGCCGACGTGATCCGGATCGAGGCGCCCGGCGGTAATGACGACCGCTACACAGTGCCGGTCGCCGAGGACGGGTCGGGCGCGATGTTCATGCAGATGAATCGTGCCAAACGCTGCCTGGCGCTGAAGCCCGGAAGCGCGGAGGGGCGCGAGATCGTGTGCAGGCTGGTCGAAACGGCGGATGTCGTGATCGCCAACCTGCCGCACGATGCTCTTGTGAAATTGGGGCTGGACTATGACAGCCTTGCCGCGATCAACCCGCGCGTGATCCTCGCGACTGCGTCGGCGTTCGGCAGCGAGGGGCCGCTCGCCAGCCGTGTCGGGTTCGATGCTGTGGGGCAGGCGATGTCGGGGACGGTGCATCTGACCGGCACGCCCGACCAGCCATACCGCGCGCAGGTCAATTATGTCGATTTCGGCACCGCGCTCCACTGCGCCTTCGGGGTGATGCTCGCGCTGCGCGAGCGCGAGACGACGGGGAAGGGGCAGTGCGTGTCGGGCTCGCTGCTCGGCACCGCGCTCGCGCTGTCGAACGCGCTTACGATCGACTATGCACTGAACGGCATCGAGCGGCAGCCGATCGGCAACCGCAGCTTCAGCTCGGGACCCACCGACCTGTTCCGGACGCGCGACGGATGGATCATCACCCAGATCGTCGGCACGCCGATCTTCGTGCGCTGGGCCGAACTCGTCGAGCGTCCCGAACTGGTCGACGATCCACTCTATGCCAGCGACATTTTGCGCGGCGACAATGGCGAGGAACTGAGCGCGATCATGCAGCGCTGGTGCATCGAGCGGACGAGCGTCGATGCGATCGCTGAGCTTGCCGCGGCGCGTGTACCCGCGGCGCCGGTGCTGCGCGCGGGCGAGGCGCTGGCGCAGCCGCAGGTAGCGGCGATGGGGCTGGTCGAGCCGGTGGACTATCCGGGCGCGGACGGCGCCATTCCCGTGATTCGCGCCCCGATCCGTTTATCGCGCAGCGACAAGGTTGCGCCGGACCGGGCGCCGCAAGTCGGCGAGCACAGCGACGCGATTCTCGCCGGAATCGGATATAATGCGGAGGCGATTTCGGCTTTGCGCGCGGCAAGGATTATTTGAGGCGGCAAGGGTGGACAAACGCCAATCGCCAATTAAGTTACCGGTCAGTATAAAAGTCAGCCCAGGAGTTTTCCGATGACCGACAACAGCGAATATGTGCCGCCGAAAATCTGGACTTGGGACAAGGAGAGCGGCGGGCGTTTCGCTAATATCAACCGCCCGGTCGCGGGGCCGACGCACGACAAGGATCTGCCGATCGGCAAGCATCCGCTTCAGCTCTATTCGCTCGGCACGCCCAATGGCGTGAAGGTCACGGTGATGCTTGAGGAACTGCTGGCGGCGGGCCATAGCGGCGCCGAGTATGACGCCTGGCTGATCAATATCGGCGAAGGCGATCAGTTTTCAAGCGGTTATGTTGCCGCCAATCCGAACAGCAAGATCCCCGTGCTCGTCGACCGCAGCGGCGCCGAGCCGATCCGTGTCTTCGAATCGGGTGCGATCCTGATCCATCTCGCCGAGAAATTTGGCGCGTTCCTGCCGACTGAAACCGCGAAACGTGCCGAGGTACTTTCGTGGCTGATGTGGCAGATGGGCAGCACACCGTTTCTCGGTGGCGGCTTTGGCCATTTCTATGCCTATGCACCGACGAAGCAGGAATATCCGATCAATCGCTATGCGATGGAGGTGAAGCGCCAGCTCGATGTGCTCGACCGGCGCCTCGCGGAAAGCGAATATATTGCAGGCGCCGACTATACGATCGCCGACATGGCGATCTGGCCCTGGTATGGCGCGCTCGCCAAGGGGCTCGTCTATGACGCCGGCGAGTTCCTCCAAGTCGACGACTATAGGAACGTCCAGCGCTGGACCGACCGGATCGCGGCGCGCCCGGCGGTTAAACGCGGGCGAATGGTCAACCGCGTGACAGGCGACCCGGCGAGCCAGCTCCACGAACGGCACGATGCCTCGGACTTCGACTTGCGCACGCAGGACAAACTGCAGGATGCCGAATAAATTGCAATTTATGTGCCGATGTGATCGGCGGACCTTAGCGCTTCCTCAAGCATAGCCGGAATGCGGTCCGATCCGGGCGACCGGGTCACGGAGAGTTCCGCAAAATACGAAAAAGCGGCGTCGGGCTTTCTCGACGCCGCTTTCATTTGCGGTCGGCATCCTGTCGGCATGACAGGTCTTATCCGATTCTCGCGGGGTGTCCGCACGGCAGTTTTTACCCTAGCGCGCGGGGAGCGCGGCGCCGTCATCGTCGAAATGGCGCTGGTGTTGCCGCTGCTCCTCGCGTTGCTGATGGGCATATTGGTCTATGGCCAATATTTCATGCTCGCGCACAGCGTGCAGCAGGCTGCGAACGACGGCGCCCGCGCGTCGATCACCGGGCTCGACGCGGCCGACCGCAGCGCGGTCGGATCGCGCGCGGTGGACCGCAGCCTCCAGGCCGTGGGCGGCACGCACAGCGTCGCCGTGTCGGAAACGAGCGAGGCGATTACCGTCGTAGTGACCTTCACCGCAGCATCGGACAGTTTCCTCCGATCGAGCTTCATCCCGTCGCCGGGAAACGTCATCCGCGCCCGCGCGACTTTCGAATTGCCGGTGGATTGAGCATGACAGTCTTGTCCTTTCTTCGCGATCTGGTCGGTCATCGCGGTGGCAGCATCGGCATTACGACGGCGTTCGGCATGACGATGCTGATCGGGTCCGCGGCGTTCGCGGTCGACCTCGGTTCGCTCTACCTCGACCGCCGCAAATTGCAGGGCATCGCCGATGCCGCAGCGATGGCCGCGGCGGGGCAGCCCGGTGAAGAACGGGCGGCAGCGCAGCGGATCATCGCTGCCAATTGCGATTGCGGGATTCGCATCGCGGTGCTCGCGCCGGGGACCTATACTGCCGATCCCGCGATTCAGGCCGAGCAGCGATTTTCCGGTGGCGGCGCGTCGCCGAATGCCGTGCGCATCACGCTGACGCGCGACCGCCCCTTGTTCTTCGGCAGCTTCCTGACCGGGCAACAGGACAGCGTCATTCGCGCGACCGCCACCGGCGCGCGGCGCGGCTATGCGGCCTTTTCGCTCGGATCACGCGTCGCGGCACTGAACGGCGGCCTGCCGAACGCGTTGCTGTCGGGCCTGACCGGCAGTCAGGTCAATCTTTCGGTGATGGACTATAATGCGCTCGCCAGCACCGATATCGACCTGCTCGCCTTCTCCGACGCGTTGCGTACCGAACTCGATGCCGACGTGTTGACCTTTGGCCAGACCCTCGATGCGCAAGTCACCGTGCCGCAGGTCGTGTCGGCGCTGGCCAGCGCATCGGACGGGCAGGCGGCGAGCGTATTGGAGCGTATCGCGGATACCGCGCTTCCGCGCAGCTTGTTGCCGTCGCGGGCGATCGACCTCGGCCCGCGCTCGTCGAGCATTCGCGTCGATGCCGCCAACCCGGTCAAGGTCAATGCGCTCAGCCTGCTTCGCGCGATGCTGCTCCTCGGCAATGCCAACCGGCAGGTCGACCTGTCGATGGCAAGCAATCTGCCGGGTGGATCGGGCATCAATGTCGCGCTGATGATCGGCGAGCCGCCGGCGGATTCGCCGCTGATCGCGGTGACCGATACCAATGATGTCATCGTCCGTACGGCGCAGGTACGGATGAAGATCGACACCCGCGTCGCGACGCCGGTTGCTAGCGTTCATATTCCCGTGATCGCCGAACTCGGGTCCGCATCGGCACGCATCACCGACATCGACTGCCGTCCGAACAGCGGTGCCGCGGTTTCGCTTGGCGTCATCACCTCACCCGCGATGGTGGCGATCGGGACGGTCCCCGATAGCGACTTTCAGGACATGAAACGCCCGCTCGACCCAAAGCCCGCGCAGGTGGTGAAATTCCCGCTGGTCAGTATCGATGCCCAAGCCGAACTGACCCTGTCGGATCTCGCCGAAAAGGGAGTCGCCTTTTCGCGCAACGAGATCGAGGGCGGGAAAGTGAAGACCGTATCCAGCACGGGGCTGGTCGCAGGCGCCGCGAAATCGTTGTCGGACCGTATGGAACTCGACGTCGATATTCTTGGCCTTGTCTTGAACCTGAAGCTGCTGACGACAGTGGTTGGCGATACCGTCGCACTCGCGGCCCCAGTGCTCGACACTGTGCTGTCCGACCTCACTGGTCTTTTGGGGCTTCAAATCGGGCAGGCCGATACGCGGATCAACGCGCTACGTTGCGGAAGGGCGCGGCTGGTCTGATCGCTCGCATTCCGGCGCCGTTCCGACCCCGATGCGGCCCCAACTCGCAATTCGCCGAGCGAAGGTCGATGGATAGCAACCTATAAGCATTGGAGAAGTAGGTCTTTTCGAAGGAACGAAAGTGAAAGCAGCGCACGAGCCACAGCGCGTTTCAGCGGCGGATTTTATCCGTGGTTTCGCCAATTGGAGATTGCAGTCGGCGCGTAAGCCGGTCGTCGTGACGCATCATGGCAAGGACGCGCACGTCCTGATCTCGCTCGACGACTATCGCCGCCTCGATCGCGAGGTCGGGAACGAGATCGCGGCGGCGTCCGACATACTGCAGGCTTCGCTTGCGGCCTTGGTCGAATCGATTCGTGACGGGGTGATCCTGATCGATCGGCAACGGCGCGTCGCGGCGCTGAATCCCGCGGCATCGGATATGTTCGAAAAACCCGCGGCGGACCTGATCGGCGAAGACCTGGCGGCCGCGTTACCGGGGATCGGGGAAAGCCTGATCTTTCACCACATCATCCGATTGATCGACCATCGCGAACGCTTTTCCGGCGACGTCCCGGGCGTATTCCGTCCGCGCCAGTGGTTACATGTCGACCTGGTCCCGTTGCCGATCGGCGGTGCGATCGTACTGCGCGACGTCAGCGACGCGATGGCGGGTTTCGCGGCGGGCGACATGCGGCAGGCGATGCTGGGTGCCATCGAGGTCGATGGCGGCGTCGGCCATGCCCGGATATCGGTCCGCGAGACGATAGAGGCGGCGAACGCGATGCTGATCGACATGCTGGGGGTCGATGCCGCCGCGATCCGCCGCGTCCGTTTTTCGGCACTATTAGCGGCGGGACAGCGCGCCGCCTTTGTCGATGTGATCGAATCGGTATTTCGTTCCGGCGACCCTGCTCGCATCGTATCGCAGATGGTGGCGCGCGACGGGTCGGTCGTGGATGTCACCTTGTCGATCGTCGAGGTTCGCGGCGCCTATGCCAGCGACGGCGCGGTGATCCTCGTGACTCCGCGCGGCGCCAGCTAGAACCAGCTTCCGCGATCGATTGCGTTGCCGCCGGCGGGAAGCGAGAAATATTGTCCGTCTTCGCCGACGAGAACCGGCCCGTCGAAATGATCCTCTGCGCCGTCGAGGAAGGCGGCGTTCAGATAGGACGACGGCATCGGCGGCACGACATGGCTGAGCACCAGCATTTTCACACCGGCAGTTTTCGCGCTGTCGGCGGCTTGTGCGGGACTGGCATGGTAATCGATAATGTCGCGCATGATCCGCGCGGTCTGCTTGCGGCCCGATTTGTCAAGCGCGGCGGCGAGCTGCTCCACCATCCTGGGCTGGAGGGCTTCGTGGATCAGAAGATCGGCGCCCTTCGCCGCGACCTCGAGTGTCTTCGATGGTGCCGTGTCGCCGCTGATCACGACGCTGCGGCCCTTGTAATCGAAGCGATAGCCGACGGAGGGTTGCACCGGACGATGATCGACCGCGAAGGCGGTGACAAGCAGGCCGTCGGCCTCGTAGACGACGGTCGGGGTGGTTGGAACTTCGAAGGGCATCGCGATGGCACCGGCGGCGGCGGGCGGGGTGATCTCCACGCCATGATGTTCGGTTCGAAAGATGTTATCGAGCGCGTAGGCGGCGTTGAAGCCTGCGATCACGTCTTCGACGCCAACAGGGCCATAGACCGGAAGCGGCGCAGTGTTGCCGCTGGCCGTCCAGCGCAGCAGCATCATCGGCCCCATTCCGTCGATATGATCCGAATGATAATGGGTCAGGAACATCGCTTTGATCCGTGCATTGGGCAGACCCATCTGCGCGATATTCCGCGCGGCGCCTTCACCGGCGTCGACGACGAACATGGCCTTGCCGGCGATCACGACGGTGCAAGCCGCGGCGCGCTCGCGGTTGGGGAGGGGGGAGCCGGTCCCGCAGAGGCCGACGTGCAAGCCGTCGGGCAGCGCTTCGAGCGTATCGCGGGTCGCGGCGCGTTCGACCGCGCGTTCGAACAGCCACATGCCGATCGGCCGCTGGAACAGCCATGCCGATAGCATCAATATGCTGATGATTGCCGCAATCCACAGCGCGGCGCGTTTGCTTCGCGTCATATCCATCCCCCTTTTTCATCCGCCCGCGGCTGCCGCGCGTGCTGGACAAGCAGGGATGTTACGCGCAATCATTGCACAAAGGAAAGTTGCAAGTCGCAACTTGCCGTTTACGTAAAGGTGAGCGCCCAGTATAAGGGCGCCATTGCCCAATGGGAGATTCGTGATGGACATGGAATTCAGCCCCGAGGATCTCGCCTTCCAGCAGGAAGTGCGCGACTTCATCGCCGAAAATTACCCCGCCGACCTGCGCGACAAGCAGGACGAAGGCGAAGAGATGTCCAAGGAGGATTTCCTCGCCTGGCACAAGATTCTGTACAAAAAGGGCTGGATCGCACCCGCATGGCCGGTCGAATATGGCGGCACCGGCTGGACGCCGACGCAGCGTTTCATCTGGTCCGAAGAAACCGCCCGCGCCGACTGCATCCGCCTGATGCCCTTTGGGCTCGCGATGGTCGGCCCCGTCATCTACACCTTCGGTACGCCCGAACAGAAGGCCCGCTTCCTGCCGCGTATCCTGTCGGGCGAGGATTGGTGGTGCCAGGGATATTCGGAACCCGGTTCGGGCAGCGATCTCGCCAGCCTGCGCACGACCGCGGTCGCCGACGGCGACGATTATATCGTCAACGGACAAAAGACATGGACGACACTGGCGCAGCATGCCGATTGGGGTTTCTTCCTTGTCCGCACCGACAAGGAAGCGAAGCAGCAGGAAGGCATCAGCTTCCTCCTCATCGACATGAAGTCGCCCGGCATCACCGTGCGCCCGATCATCACATTGGGCGGTGAGCATGAGGTCAACGAGGTGTGGCTGGAGGACGTCCGCGTCCCGCAATCGCAGCGCGTCTATGAAGAGAATAAAGGCTGGACCTGCGCCAAATTCCTGCTTGCGCACGAGCGCACCGGTATCGCCGGCGTGGCGGCGTCGAAGCGCGGGATCGAGAAGGTGAAGGCAATCGCCCGGACCGAACTCGACGGCGACAAGCCGCTGCTCGCCAACGCCTTCTTCAAGCGCAAGGTCGCCGAACTGGAGGTCGACCTCGCGGCGCTCGAATTCACCGAACTCCGCAGCCTCGCGGGGCCGAACGCCGGGCGCGGTCCGGGGCCGGAATCGAGCCTGCTCAAGATCAAGGGCAGCGAAATCCAGCAGCGGTTGACCG
>NZ_JAEMQX010000247.1 GCF_016463645.1 Sphingopyxis sp.
AGCGCGGCGGGGCCGTCCCACGGCTCCATCACGCTGGCGAGGTAGGAGTACATCGCGCGGTGGTTGTCGGGGACGTCGCATTCGGTCGTCCACGCCTCGGGCACCAGGATCAGCTTCGCCGTCGGCGCATCGCGGCCGGCGCGGCACAGCGCCTCGAACACGGCATCGAGCGCGGCGGTGTCCGACGCGCCTGCGGGGATCACCGGCTTGATGTCTTCCGAATGCTCGCCGAAGGCGAGGCTCGCCATCTTGATCTCGTGGCTCTTCATCCAGTTCTTGTTGCCGCGGATCGTGTTGATTTCGCCATTGTGCGCGAGGCAGCGGAACGGCTGCGCCAGCCACCATTGCGGAAAGGTGTTCGTCGAATAGCGCTGGTGGAAGATCGCGACCCGGCTCTCGAACAGCTTGTTCGTGAGGTCGGGAAAGAAGTCCGCGAGGCTTTCGGCGAGGAACAGCCCCTTGTAGATGATCGAGCGCGCCGACAGGCTGCAGATATAGAAATCGGCGATCTGTGCCGCGATCACCTTTTTCTCGATTCGGCGGCGGACGAGATAGAGCTGCTTTTCGAACTCGGCGACCGACTGTTCCTCCGGCAGCGGACCCGCGATCATGATCTGCTCGATCTCGGGGCGCGTGCGCTGCGCCTTGTCGCCGATGACCGAGACGTCGACCGGCACCTGCCGCCAGCCATAGATGGTGAAGCCCGCGTCGATGATCTCCGCCTCGACGATCGTGCGGCATTCCTCCTGCGCCGAAAGGTCGGTGCGCGGCAGGAAGACCATGCCGACCGCGAGGCGGTTCGGGCGCACCTTGTGCCCCGACGCCGCGATCGCATCGTCGAAGAAGCGGACGGGCAGGTCGACGTGGATGCCCGCCCCGTCCCCGGTCTTGCCGTCGGCGTCGACCGCGCCGCGGTGCCACACGGCACGCAAGGCTTCGATCGCCGCCTCGACGACGCGGCGCGACGGCTTGCCGTCGGTCGCCGCGACCATGCCGACGCCGCAGGCATCGGATTCGAGGTCGGGGCGATACATGCCTTCGGCTGCAAGCCGCGCGTGATCGGGGGTGGGGTAGTGGGTCATCATCTTCGTCCTGACGGAGTGTCTTAATCGGGCAGCTTCTTGCGCGCGTTTTCGGCCGCGTCCTCGGCGGCCTGCTGCGCGGCGAGCGAAGCGTTTTCGTAAGCGAGTTCGAGATCCTCGACGCGCTTCAGGTCGGCGGCCGACCAGTTGCTGCGGTCATAGGCCGGGTCGTCGTAGGCCACCGCGGCATCGGCCGCGACATCGGCGGCCGTTGCCGCGGCGTCGGCGGCGTCGGCTGCGGCATCGACCGCATAATCGTCCGCCGCATCGACCGCGACCGCGTCGGTCGCCTCGACGCTGTCGGTCTTCCACATGTCGCGCTGGTCCTTCAGCACCTTCACGTCGACCTTCATCAGCCTGGCGAGCTTGCCGAGTTCCTTGTCGTCGAAGTCGGAGAGCTGCCTTTCCTTCGGCAGTTCCTTGAAATCCTTCTCGATCTCGGGCGCGCGGTCGATGAATTTGGTAATCAGCGGCGGCACCGCCTTGATCACCGCGAGCATCACCTCGGGATCGGCCTGCAGCGCCATCCATTCGTCGGCGTAGATCCTGCCGGTCGGTGTCGCGAGGAAACTGTTGAGGTCGGTGAGCTGCGCGCCGCTGAACTTCCGCGCATAGGCCTTGGCAAGCCCGTCGCGCATCGGCGGTTCCATGTCGGCGAGCGCTTCGCTGATCAGCGGCTTGATCACCCTGGTGATCTGGTCTTCGCGTTCCTTGCGGTGCGGGTCGAACATATCGGCGACCTTGCCCTTGGTCGCTTCGTCGAGCCCCGCGATCTGTTCGCTTTCGACGCCGGTCTTGATCGACAGCAGCAGGTCCGACTGGCCGCCGAACTCGCCCATGATCGTCTTGAACATCTTGCCGTAGAGGTTGTCGACCATCTTCTCGATGCTGCCGTTCGGGATCAGCGCCGCGGTCGTCTGCTGCGCGAGCGTCAGGCGCGACGGGTCGATCGGCGGCAGATTGCTCGTGTCGAACATCTTTTCGATCAGCGCGATCGCCTCGTCCATTTCCTTCTGCATCTT
>NZ_JAEMQX010000248.1 GCF_016463645.1 Sphingopyxis sp.
GCCGAGGAATATCAGAAGGTCAAGGATCCGCTCTACATCACGCCGGGGTACAAGATCGGCAAGGACGGGCTGGAGAAATATTTCCAGGACATGCTGAAGGGCCAGCCCGGCGCCCGCCGCGTCGAAGTCACCGCGCGCGGCAAGGTCGTCCGCGACCTTTCCACCCAGGCCGATGTGCAGGGCAAGACCGTCCACCTGACGATCGACGCCGACCTGCAGGAATATGTCGCGCGGCGCATGGGGCGCGAGTCCGGCGCCGCGGTCGTCATCGACTGCCGCAATGGCGATATCCTGTCGTTCGTCTCGATGCCGAGCTTCGATCCCAACAGCTTCTCCGACGGAATCAGCAGCAGCGAATATGCCTGGCTGCGTGCCGACGATCACCAGCCGCTGATCAACAAGGCGACGCGCGGTCTCTATCCGCCGGGATCGACGCTGAAACCGACGGCCGCGATCGCCGCGGTCGAACATGGCGTCGACCCGAGCGAACGCCACACCTGCATCGGCGGCTATCGCCTCGGCAGCCGCTTCTTTCGCTGCCTCGGCACGCATGGCAGCGTCGACATGGCGACCGCGATCATGAAAAGCTGCAACAGCTATTTCTACTGGCTCGCGCACCGGCTCGGCTATGATGCGATCGCGCCGACCGCGCGATTGATGGGGCTCGGCGAGGAATTCCAGCTTGCGGGCAGCAACCAGCGTTACGGCACGATCCCCGACAGCGCGTGGAAGATGAAGAAATACGACCAGGCCTGGTCGGCATCGGACTCGCTCAACGCGGTCATCGGGCAGGGCTATGTCAGCGTGAATCCGCTCCAGCTCGCGGTCATGGCCTCGCGCATCGCGTCGGGCCGCCGGCTCTATCCTCGCCTGATCAACCGCGAATTCAGGAACGAACCCCTGCCCTTCTCGCCCGAAGCGCTTGCCGTCGCGCGGCATGGCATGGACCTCGTCGTCAACGGCCCGGGGGGAACCGCCGGGCGCAGCCGCCTGCCGCTCGACGGTATCGCGATGGCGGGCAAGACGGGCACCGCACAGGTGCGTGGACTCAACACCGGCAACGGCAAGGCCGGAACGTGGAAATTCCGCGACCATGGCCTGTTCGTCGGCTTCGCACCGGTCGACAATCCGCGCTATGCCACCGCCGTCGTGATCGAACATGGCATGGGCGGATCGCGCGCAGCGGCGCCCGTGGCCAAGGATTTCATGACTTTCCTCTTCGACCGCGAAAAGGCGATGGAGGCGCTCGAAACCTTCGAGGCCGGCTGGGGCGGCACGATCAAGGAACGCATGGACCGCGACTATGCGGCGTGGAAATCGGGTGCCGCGAGCGATCCCGATCCGGGAGTGCCGCAATGATCCCCGTCCCTCCCGCGATCCAGCGCATTCCCTGGAAACTGATCGCCATCCTTTCGGGCATCACCGGTTTCGGCCTGCTCGTCCTCTATTCGGCGGCAGGCGGAAACTGGGCGCCCTGGGCGCTGCAGCAAGGCGTGCGCTTCCTCGTCTTCCTCGCCGCCGCGCTCGTGGTCGGGCGCTTCCCGCTCCGGATCTTCGAGGATTTCGCCTATATCGCCTATATCGGCGTCCTCATCCTGCTGATCGCGGTCGAGCTTCTCGGCTTCGTCGGCGGGGGCAGCCAGCGATGGCTCAACCTCGGCTTCATGAACCTCCAGCCATCGGAGCTGATGAAGGTCGCGATCGTCGTCGCCCTCGCGCGGTTCTACACCCAGCTCCCGCCCGGAAATACGCGGACATTTACCGCGCTGTGGCCGGCGCTGGTGATGATCGGCCTCCCCGCCGCGCTCGTCATGCTGCAGCCCGACCTCGGCACCGCGCTCGCCATCTGCATCGGCGGCGTTGTCGTGATGTTCTGTGCCGGCCTGCCGATGTGGTGGTTCGGCAGCACCGCGGTCGCGGGGCTCGCGGCGCTGCCCGTCCTCTTCTCCTTCCTCCACGATTACCAGCAAAAGCGCGTCCTGATCTTCCTCGATCCCGAAAGCGATCCGCTGGGCGCCGGCTATCACATCAGCCAGTCGAAGATCGCGATCGGATCGGGCGGCATCGGCGGCAAGGGCTTCCTCAACGGGTCGCAAAGCCA
>NZ_JAEMQX010000146.1 GCF_016463645.1 Sphingopyxis sp.
CCTTCTCGCGGCGGATATGCTGCTCGCGCGTCGACAGCGTCAGCACGAAGCCGCGTTTGCCGTTCGCGTCGACGGTTTCGCCACACAGGCGGCCCGGCATCTGGCGGACATATTTGGTCTTGCACGCAAAGAGCCCGACATATGGACCCCCGAACTGAAGCCCGACCCCGAGCGACTGCCCCTCGCCGACGACGATGTCGGCACCCATTTCGCCGGGCGATTTGATCAGGCCGAGCGCAACGGGTTCGGTGACGACGGCGATGAGCAGCGCGCCCGCGGCCTGGCAGGCCTCGGCAAGCTTCGTCATATCGTCGATGCGGCCGAGGATGTCAGGATATTGGACGACAACACAGCTGGTGTCCTTGTCGATGCCGGCCGCGAGCGCTGCCCAGTCGGTACCCGCTTCGAGGCTCGGATCGCCATCGACCAGCACATCGCCGGTATATTTGGCCATGGTGCGCGCAACGCTGCGATAATGCGGATGAAGGCCGGTCGAGAGCAGCGCCTTCGCGCGCTTGGTGATGCGCCGCGCCATCACGATCGCTTCCCAGCACGCTGTCGAGCCATCGTACATCGACGCATTGGCGACATCGGTGCCGAGCAACCGCGCGACCTGACTCTGGAATTCGAACAGCATCTGGAGCGTGCCCTGCGCGATTTCAGGCTGGTACGGCGTGTAGGCCGTCAGGAACTCGCCGCGCTGGATCAGATGATCGACGCTGGCGGGCACATGATGGCGATAGGCGCCGGCGCCGAGGAAGAAGGGACCGTCACCCGCGGCACGGTTCCGGCGCGACAGCGCCGCCATATGGCGTTCGACCGCGAGCTCGCTCGCCTGGTTCGGCAGACCGGCGATCGGACCGTCGAGCCGGGCCTCGGCAGGAACGTCAACGAACAGATCATCGATCGACGATGCGCCGATGGTCGCGAGCATCGCGGCGCGATCGTCGGATGTAAGAGGGAGGTAACGCATGAATTACTCCGGAGAAGATTCTGGTTTTGCGGAAAAAAGCTGGGCGGTGTCGGCAAGGTTGCCGACGAAGACCGTCGGGCCGGCGTGCGTCGTACGGATCCACGGCGCGAGCCAGATCCGGAAACCCGCATCGCGGACGCGCTGGCAAAAGGCATAATCGTCCGACAGCAAGGCCTGCGTTTCGGGGTCGACCAGCGGACAGAAAAAGGCGGGTTCGAGATCGCCGACGCCGTGCGCCTGCCGCTCGGCCGGGTCGGGACGAAAGACGAGCCCGGGCGTCGCCGCGCGCATTCCTTCGAGTACGTCGCGGCGGATCAGCATCATCGCGGTGCCGAGCCGCGACAGCTCGACAAGGTCGGCCATCCTGAAACTCTGGTCTGCGTTCAGGAAATGCAGCGCAAAATCCCCCGAGAAGCGCTCGAGGTCGGCGGGATTATCCCTTGCCAGCCCCATCTCGACCGCACGCGCGACATTGCGCCAGTTGATCATCCGCCGCGGATAGGCGCCGCCAAGGACACCGCACTGCGGATGCTCCTCCATGACGCGGATCAGCGAGAAGACATCGTCGGGCGAAAAGTCGATATCCGCGTCAACGAACAGCAGATGCGTGCAGTCGCTGGCGAGGAACATCGCGGTCAATATGTTGCGGGCGCGCGTGATCGACGGCTGGTAGAGGATGAATTCGAAGCGCACCGGCAAACCGATCGCCTGCGCACGGAGCGCGAGGTCGAGCGCCGCGCGGACATAGGTGCCCTGCGCGCCCTCATAGATCGGTGTCGCCACCATCAGGCGACAATTGGCTAGCGCGGCGTCGGTCATCTTGTCCCCTCCCCTCCCGCGACCGCGGGAGGAGCGATCGGTTGCGGGGCCGGTTTACAGGGCGTCGCAGAAAGCCTTGTACGCGGTAGCGTCCATCAGGCCGTCGAGCTGGCTCTTGTCGGCGAGCGTCATGCGGAAGAACCAGCCTTCGCCTTCGGCGTCCGAGTTGACGAGCGCGGGATCTTCCTCGAGCTGACCATTGCCTTCGGTCACGGTGCCGTCGACGGGGGCATAGACGTCGCTTGCCGCCTTCACCGATTCGACCACCGCGGCATCGCCGCCCTTGCTGAGTTCGGCGCCGGTGTCGGGAACCTCGACGAATACGATGTCGCCGAGCTGGCCCTGCGCGAAGTCGGTGATGCCGACCGTCGCGACGTCGCCGTCGACGTCGATCCACTCATGCTCTTCGGTAAAATAACGCGGCATCGGTCAAGCTCCCTGTTTGCGCACATAGCGGTGCGGAATGAATGGCATGGTGGTGACGGTGCAATGGACCAGCTTGCCGCGCACTTCGGCGGCGATCGCGGTGCCCGGGATCGCGTGGTCGCGCGGGACGTAGCCCATCGCGACCGGCGCACCGACGCTGGGCGCGAAACCGCCTGACGTCACGACGCCAATTTCGTCCTCGCCGTCGAACAGCTTCGCACCTTCACGCACCGGCAGCTTGCCGTCGACAAGCAAGCCGACGCGTTTGCGCGGCGGGCCGTCCTCGAGATGGCCGAGAATTCGTGCGGCGCCGGGGAAATTTTCCTCCTCGCGGCGGCGCTTGCTGACCGCGAAGCCGAGGTCGGCTTCGGCGGGGTCGATTTCGGGGGTCATGTCGTGGCCGTAGAGCGGCAGGCCAGCTTCGAGCCGCAGCGAGTCGCGTGCCCCGAGCCCGATCGGCTTGACCTCCGCCATCGCGCAGAGCGTGTCGGCGAATGCGGCCAGCGCCTCGTTCGGAAGCGAGATTTCGAAGCCGTCCTCGCCGGTGTAGCCCGAGCGGCTGAGGGCGACCGGCACACCGTTCCAGTCATAGGGACTCGCCTGCATGAAGACGAGTTCGCCGACCGTCGGCCAGCCGGGCTGCAACGGCGTCAGGCCCATTCGTGCCAGTGCATCGACCGCCTTTGGCCCCTGCAGTGCGAGCAAGCCATGATCGTCCATGTGATTGAGCGTGATCTCGTCGGGCAGATTATCCCGCAAATGGGCAATATCGTCCCATTTCACTGCGCCATTGACGACGAGATAGAAGCTGTGGCCGCTGTTGGTGATCATAAGATCGTCGAGGATGCCGCCGTCCTCGTCGAGCAGCAGCGAATAGCGCATCCGACCGGGCTTGAGCGCGGAAATATCGCCGGGAACGAGCGTTTCGAGCGCCTCGGCGATATTGTCTCCGGACAGGACCAGTTGCCCCATATGGCTGACGTCGAACAGGCCGGCGTTTTCGCGCGTCCAGAGGTGTTCGGCCATGATGCCTTCATACTGGATCGGCATCCAGTAGCCGGCGAATTCGACCATGCGGCCGCCTTTCGCGCGGTGCCAGGCGTCGAGCGGCAGGGTGGCCGTTTCGATCGGATTTTCATCATCTTCGCGCATATCGCACACTCCCGTCGTCGTTGACACGGCAAGGTGCGGCACGGTGCCGCCCTGTTGCCATGCCCCCTCTGTCACGGGAACCTGAGAGTTTTCCTCCATGATTTCATGGAGTTACCCCTTCGGTGGTTCCGGCAGAAACAGCCGGAACGCTTTCCAGAGTGTCCGTTCCGGCCCGCGCGGTCCGCTTGACCTGAGAGTTTCCGGGGCGGTTGCTCCTTCGGTGGCGGGGTCACCCCCGCGCTCTCCCGCGCGGCCGGTCGAATCTCTTGCGAGGCCCGACAGACGCTGCGAGCCTTGGCGCTGCCCCTTCAAGGAGTCAATCGGCGAGCGCGCGGATCGCGTCGTTTTCGTGGATATGCACGCCCGAACCCGCCCGGCCGGCCAGCGCGACGATCGCGGCGGCGACACGGTCGCCCGAAATCGAGCGGTAGCGGCGGAAACTGCCGTGGAGCAGCGCATCGGTCAGCGGCGCGGCGATCGTCGCCAGCCCCTCGCCGAGGCGCTGCGGCCCCGGCCGGTCGCCCTTGAGCAGACCCGGGCGAAGCAGGTCGAGGCGCCCGAAGCCGAGCGCGGCGAGATCGTCTTCGGTCTCGCCCTTGGTGCGGAGGTAGAAATTGCCGCTCCTCGCCGCGGCGCCGACCGAGCTCACCGCGATCATCTGCCGCGCGCCGCCCGCGCGCGCGCCGCGCGCGGCGGCGAGGACAAGGTCGTGGTCGACCGCGCGAAAGGCGTCTTGCGAACCCGCCTGGCGGATCGTCGTGCCGAGACAGCAGATGAGGACGGCGGGCCCTTCGGCGGCGATGATGTCGGCCCAGCCTTCCGACGGCGCGACAATCGCCCTGTGGTGCGAAGCCAGCCCGTCAATCTTGCGACGGGCGAGAACGGTGACGGGCGTCGCGCCGAAATGCCGGATCACCGCGCGCCCGACCATGCCGGTCGCGCCGACGATCAGCGCGTCAGGCATGCGCGAGCGCCGGGGGCACCGCATCGCGGCCGAAGATTTCGGCGTAGCGGTCGATGGCGAAACGGTCGGTCATGCCCGCGATATCATCACCGATATGCCGGTTTGTCGCGCATTCTTCGCCGGGCAGCCGCGCCGGCCAGTCGCCGCCCATCAGACGCGGGTCGGCGGCATAGGCGGCGAAGAGATCGCCGACGACCTTGTTCGCGGCCTCGGCGGCGGCGAGCTGTTCGGGGTGATGATAGAGGTTCGCGTACATGAAGCGCTTGAGCTCGCGCTCCTGCGCGGCGAGTTCGGGCGAGAAACCGCCGAGCGTCCGGCCCGCCGCGCGGACCTCCCCGACGCTTGCGACCCCGGCGTCGGCGACATTCGCCGCGGTCGCCGCGATCACGTCGTTGACCATCACGCCGATCTGGTCGCGGACGAGTTCGCGCAGCAGGCGGTCGCGCGGCGCGCCGGGAAAGCGGCCCTCGACGGCGCGATAATTGGCGGCGACGAACGGCTGCTCCATCAACTGGTCGAGGTCGAGCAACCCGGCGCGGAGCCCGTCGTCGATATCGTGATTGTCATAGGCGATGTCGTCGGCGATCGCCGCAATCTGCGCCTCGAGGCTGGCGTGGCTCGGAAGGTCGAGACCGAAATCGGCGTCGATCCCGGCAAGCGCCCAGCCGGGGTTGGTCACCGGGCCGTTATGCTTCGCGAGCCCCTCGAGCGTTTCCCACGTCAGGTTGATCCCGTCGAAGCGCGGATAGGGACATTCGAGCCGCGCGAGCGTGCGGAGCGTATGGCCGTTGTGATCGAAGCCCCCATGATCGGCCATCGCCGCCTTCAGCGCATCCTCGCCCGCATGGCCGAAGGGCGGATGGCCGATATCGTGCGCGAGGCACAGCGCCTCGGTCAGATCCTCGTTCAGCCCGAGCGCGCGCGCGATCCCCCGGCCGATCTGCGCGACCTCGATGCTGTGGGTCAGGCGGACGCGATAATGATCGCCGTCGGGCGCGACGAAGACCTGCGTCTTGTGGCGAAGGCGGCGAAAGGCGATCGAGTGGATGATGCGGTCGCGGTCGCGCTGGAAATCGTCGCGCGGCCCCCGCACGACGCGGCCCGATTCAACATGGCGCCGCCCGCGGCTGCGCGCGGGATCGCTGGCGCACGACGCAACGCTCACTTGATCGGATCGACGGACTGGCCCGCCTCGCTGTTGAAGAGGAAGCCGTCGCCACCCGCCTTCTTGTGGTCCGCCAGCCAATCCTGCGCCGCCTTGCGGTCCTTGAACGGACCGACGAGCAGGCGGCGGGTCTTGCCCCATTCAGCGATTGCGCCGGATTTGCCCTTGAACACCGCGGGACTTTTCTTCGCGAACTTGCCGAAATCGGTCGCGAGCGCCTTCGCATTCGCGCCGGTCGCGACCTGCACCCAGATACGCGCGGGATTCGCCTTTTTCTCGGCCGCCTCTTCCTTCGCCCTGGCGTCGGCTTCGGCCTTGGCTTTGGCTGCGGCGGCGTCCTTCTCGCGCTTCGCCGCCTCGGCCGCCTCGGCCTTGCGCTTGTCGTCCATCAGCCGGGCGAGCGTGTCGGCGCCGACGGCATTGCCCGACTGCGCCAGTTCCGCAGCCGGAATCTCGATCGACCCGACGATATCGGCGAGCGAGGCCAGCGGTGCAGCGGCGGCCGGCGCCGGAGCGGGCGCGGCAGCCGGGGACGCCATGGCGGCGGGCGTGTCGGGCATCGCCGATGCGGCCGCGTTGGTGGTCGGGGCCGAGCGGCCCATATCGGCGATCGAGAAACCGGGGCCGACGGGTCCCTTGCCGGCATCGACCGCGGCGCCGACCGGCGCGCGTGCCGCAGCGGGTGTGGAGGCCGACGACATGACGGAAGACGGTGCGGGCACGGGCGTCGGTGCCGGAGCAGGAGCCGGGGCGGCCGATGGCGGGGCGGCAACTGCGGCCGGCCGCGCGGCGGGCGCCGGATCGGGTTTGCGCACCACATTCGCGGGGGCCGGCGCGGGCGAAGGCGCGGGTGTCGCCGATGCCATCGTGCGCCGCCGGTCGACCGCGGCGGGGCGCCTGGCCGTCGTCGCGGCCGGGGGCGCGGCGGGCGGCGGCGTCGCGGCGGCGACCTGCACCGGCCTGCGTTTCGGGCCGAGCTGACCGTTCGGGAAGCGGCCGAAATGCGCGGCCGCGGCCTGCTGCGCCGGGTTGAGCCGATCCAGCTGGACCAGATAGGGCGTGATATTCTGCGCCATCGCGGGCGGCATCGTCGCATTGACGATCTCGGTCGCTTCCTTGTCGCGGCCGTTCATCGCGAGGATCATCGCGCGCAAACGCCAGGCGCCGCGATCCTGTGCGCGAAGCTGCGGCGTCAGCAACTGGATCGCACGGTCCGCCTCGCCGCTGATCCCGAGCGACAGCGCATAGCGCCGCGTCAATTCATCGTTCGGGGCGATCGACAGCGCGAGCTGATAGTCGCGCTGCGCCGCATCCTGCTGACCCAGGAGGTCGCGCGCGAGCCCGCGATCGGCGAGGAACAGGCGTTCGGGAGCGCCGAGCAGTTGCGCCTCGCCGAAATAGTCGAGCGCGCGCGTCGGGTTTTCCGAATGGACCATCGCCGAACCGAGTGCCGCCTTGACCGTACCGTCGCGGGGGCTCGCCTGTTCGGCGCGGACGAGGAAACCGAGCGCGGCACGATAATCCTCGAGCTCGATCGACGCGCGGCCGGCATCGAGCAGTGCAGAGGTGTCGTTGTTGTTCGAGCCGATACGCGCAAGGGCCGATGACAGGAGCGCGCGCGCGGCGGTCCGCTTTTCCATCGCCGCTTTCGTCGCGGCATCGGGCGGCGTCACCTGGGCGTGAGCGGACGGCAGGACCGCCGTTCCGAGCAACAGCGCACCGAGCGCGCCGACATAATGCCGGGCGCGCGTCGGCTTCGCCGTCGATTTCACCTGCCGCATGGGCACATCATCCCGAATTTCCGGCCTGCCGTGCCCGGCGGGCGGCCGCTCGTTCCCCGTTACTGGTTGTTCTGGCGTCCGAGGAAGCGCGGGATATCGACCCCGTCGTCCTTGCCGCTTTCCTCGGCGTCGGGCGCCGAAGCCCCGCGCGAGAGACGCGACATGCGTTCGAACAGGGTGCCGCCGCCGATCGAACGCGCCGGCGCTTCGGCCGGGGCCTCCGCCGCAGCGGGTGCCGGGCGATATTCGGCGGGCGCTTCGGGCGCGTCGAGCACGAGTTCGTCGGCGGTATCGTCATAGGTCGCGGCGACCTGCGACAATTCCATCGGTTCTTCCTCGGCCGCCGGGACCGAAGCCTCGGATTCGGTCGCATCGCCGAGCGAGAAGCCGGGCGCCGGGTCATTGTCCTGCGCGAGCGGCGCTTCGACGACGGGCTCTTCCTGCACCGCCGGCTCGACGACCTCTTCGGCCACCGGCGCGGGTGCCGCGGCGCGGGCCGGGGCAAAGGAGAAGCTGCGCGTCGCGGGCGCGGCCTGTGCGGCTTCGCCCGTTCCGTCGATGCCGGTCGCGACGACCGAGACGCGGATCTTGCCGTCGAGGTTGTCGTTGAACGCGCTGCCCCAGATGATGTTGGCGTCGGGATCGACCAGTTCGCGGATATGGTTCGCGGCCTCGTCGACCTCCATCAGGCGCATGTCCTCGCCGCCGGTGATCGAGATGATGACACCCTTGGCGCCCGCCATCGACACGCCGTCGAGCAGCGGGTTGGCGATGGCTTTCTGGGCGGCTTCGAGCGCGCGGCCGTCGCCTTCGGCTTCGCCGGTGCCCATCATCGCCTTGCCCATCTCGCGCATCACGCTGCGCACGTCGGCGAAGTCGAGGTTGATGAGGCCGGGCATGACCATCAGGTCGGTGATGCCGCGCACGCCCTGCTGC
>NZ_JAEMQX010000039.1 GCF_016463645.1 Sphingopyxis sp.
GGCAGGGCGGGCGCGCAAGCGAACGCCCCGACTGTCCGGTCAACCGGGTGGACTGGCGGCAGGTCGCCCTTCCCCGCATGTCCGGCACCAAGGCGGCCATGATCCGCACAGTCGCGGAGCAGGCCTTCCCCTCAAAAGGCCGGACGGCACCGGGAACGACACCGTCAGTGATGGCGTGCTAGCATCGGCACGGGCCGACGGCAACCACAACCGCCGCCAAAGATGGCAAGGCTGTCACACTGTTGCAAGAATGCCATTCGCCGGGTGGCATCGGGCGCGGGCGTTTGGCCTTGCCGACCGGCTGGCTTTTGGCGCACCATGGCCAATGGCGGGTTCATTTCGATCTGCCGCGGGGGCCCCATGTTTTCGAATAAGCGCTGGACCATCATGCGCCGCGGGCGGCATAGACGCGCAATGAGCCTGCTTGTCCTGCTCGGGATGATCGCGACCCCGCCCGCAGCCCTTGCCGGGCGGCCGGGCGGCGATCCCGCTTTCGGTGGCCCACGCGGCGAATTGGAGGCTTCGGCGGGTTTCCGGGCCAAGCGTCCGGGCAAAAGATACAGCGTCACCGTGCCGATCGGCAAACCGAAGCCTTCGGTTGCGCTCCCGCGCATCGAAGGGCCGGCCGACACCCGCCTCCCCCTCGTCGTGATCGACGCGGGGCACGGCGGGCACGATCCGGGCGCGATTTCGCCGCACGGCGGCGAGCGCGAAAAGGATATCACCCTTGCGCTCGCCCGCGCGATTCGCGCCGATCTGCTCGCTTCGGGCCGCGTCCGCGTCGCGCTGACCCGCTCCGACGACCGGTTCCTCGTACTCGAGGAACGCTATGGCATCGCGCGGCGACTGAAAGCCGATCTGTTCATTTCGGTCCACGCCGACGCGGCGGAGAATCGACAGGCGCGCGGCGCGTCGATCTATACGCTGTCCGAAGTCGCGTCGGACCGCGAGGCGGCGCGGCTCGCGACACGCGAGAACAAGGCCAATATCATCAACGGCATCGACCTCGGCGCGCACAGCGGCGACGTGTCGGCGATCCTGCTCGACCTGACGCAGCGCGAGACGATGAATGTCGCATCCGAATTTGCCCGCCTGCTCCAGCGCGAGGCGTCGGACGAGATCGAATTCCGCACCACGGCGCACCGCTTCGCATCCTTCATCGTGCTGAAGGCGCCCGATACGCCGTCGGTGCTGTTCGAAACGGGCTTCCTCTCGAACAAGGAGGATTCCGAATTTCTCGTCTCTTCCGCCGGGCAGAGGAAGGTCGCGCGCGGGGTCCGCGATGCCGTGCAAATTCACTTCGCACGGCGGATTGCCGGAACCGGGCGCTGATCAGCCCGGCCTCCACCAAAATATAGTCTTGACTAACTTTTTTTCGGGCGACAAATTTTTGGCCTGATCGCGGGAGAGCGTCATGAGCTGGAGCAACTGGTCGGGCAGCGTCACTGCGAGCGCGGCGGTTGCGCGCCCGCAAAGCGAGGATGAACTCGCGGCGCTCGTCCGCAGCGCCAACCGCCTGCGCGTCACCGGCGCCGGGCACAGTTTCATGCCGCTTTGCGAATCGGGCGAGCTGATCGTCAGCCTCGACGACATGACGGGCACGCTTCATGTCGCCCCCGACCGCCGCACCGCGCGCATTCCCGCGGGCTGGAGCATCCGCCGGCTGACCGCCGCGCTGTGGGAGGAGGGGCTCGCGCTCGCCAACCAGGGCGACGTCAACCCGCAGTCGCTCGCCGGCGCGATGGCGACAGGCACGCACGGCACCGGGATCGACCTCGGTTCGCTGTCGACCTTCGCGTGCGGCTTCCGGCTCGTCGGCGCCGACGGCGAGGCGCACTGGTGCGACGCCGGCACCAACGCCGACCTCTATCAGGCGCAGCGCCTGTCGCTCGGGCTGTTCGGCGTCGCGACCGAGGTCGAGGTCGCGGTCGTCCCCGCCTTTCACCTCGCCGAGCGGATCGAAAAGCGGCGCTGGGCCGAAATCCGCGAAAGCTACGACGAGCTGGCGCAGCAGCACCGCCATATCGAATTCTGGTTCTTTCCGCACAGCGACGATGTGATCCTGAAGACGCTCGACCCCTGCGACCCCTGCGACCCGCCACCAAGCACGACCGATATGGAGGAAACGGCTTTTCGCCGCGTACTCGACATCGCCGCGCGCCTGCCGTTCCTCACGCCCTTCCTGCAGCGCCTGATGATGCGAACCGACATCGACGGCGGCCGTCGGGGTCCCGCGCACGCCATCTTCCCTTCGGACCGCACGATCCGCTTCGAGGAAATGGAATATGAAATGCCGCGCGCGGCCGGGCTCGACGCGCTCGAGGAGGTGGTCGGCTGGATTCGCAGGAAACGCCTGCCCGTGACCTTCCCCTTCGAATATCGCACCGTCGCCGCCGACGATATCTGGATGAGTCCGATGAACGCCGGCCCGGTCGCGGCGATCTCGATGCACCAATATGCGAAAATGCCCTGGCGAAGCCTGTTCACCGACGCCGAGGCGATCTTGCGCGGCGCCGGCGGGCGGCCGCACTGGGCGAAGCGCCACACGCTGGATCGGGCCGACGTCGCCGCGCTCTATCCGATGGCGGGCCGCTATATCGCGGTCCGCCGCGCCGCCGATCCGCACGGCAAATTTCTCAATCCGCATCTGGAGGCCCTGTTCGCATGACGACCGACCGTGAATTGCACGAGCATCTGATCGGGCGGCAGGGCTCGCGCGCCGACCTCAACACGCCCGTTCTCGTCCTCGACGTCGATGCCCTCGACCGCAATATCGCGAAAATGGCGGCACTGACGGCAGACAAGGGGGTCGCGCTGCGTCCGCACGCCAAGACGCACAAGAGCGTCGATATCGCAAAGCGCCAGATCGCGGCGGGCGCGGCCGGCGTCTGCTGCGCCAAGATCGGCGAGGCCGAGGTGCTGGCCGGAGGCGGCGTGACCGGCATCCTGATCACCTCGCCCGTCGCCGCGCCCGCCGCGATCAGCCGCCTCGCGAAGCTCGCGGCATCGGCCGGGGGGCTGATGGCGGTGGTCGATCATCCGGACGTCGCCGGCCGCATCGACGCGGCGCTGGCCGCGGCCGGAGCAAAGCTCGACGTCGTCATCGACATCGACCCCGGCATCGCGCGCACCGGCGTCGCGTCGGCCGAGGCGGCGGTAGCCCTGGCCGAGGCGATTTCGGCGGCGCCGAACCTCGAATATCGCGGCGTGCAATATTACTGCGGGTCGCAGCAGCATATCGAAAGCTATGCCGACCGCCGCGCCGCGATCGTCGAACGCACCGCCTATCTGCAGGAAATCATTGCCGCGCTGACGGATGCGGGCTTCGCGCCCGGCATCGTCACCGGTTCGGGCACCGGCACGCACCGCATCGACCTCGAACTCGGCGTCTTCACCGAACTGCAGGCGGGCTCCTACGTCTTCATGGACAAGCAATATCTCGACTGCGACATCGCCGATGGCGGCGAACCGCCGTTCGAGGTGTCGCTGGCGGTCGACGCGCGCGTCGTCAGCGCGAACCACAGCGGGCTCGTCACGATCGACGCCGGCTACAAGTCGCTCTCGACCGACGGCGGCGTCGCCGTCGTCCGGCGCGGTGCGCCCGAAACGGCCTTTTTCGCCTTCATGGGCGACGAACATGCCGCGCTGATCGCACCCGATATCGGAACGCAGCTTGCGCCCGGCGACCCGGTCAGCCTGACCGTGCCGCACTGCGACCCGACGGTAAACCTCTACGACCATTATCACGTCGTCGCGGGCGACACGGTCGTCGATATCTGGCCGGTCAGCGCCCGCGGCCGCGCGCGATGACGCTCGCCGCGCGGCGCCCGCCGCAGCAGGACCGCGCACGCCAGACACGTGAACGGCTGCTCGACGTCGCAGGCGAGCTGCTCGCCGAGGTCGGGATCGAGCGCATCTCGACCAACATGATCGCCGCGCGCGCCGGCCTGACCCCGCCCGCGCTCTATCGCTATTTCGGCGACAAATATGCGGTGCTCGAAGCGCTCGGCCGGCGGCTGATGGAGCGTCAGAACGCCGCGCTCGATGCCTGGCTCGCGCGCCACGCGCCGGGCGGCGTCGCCGCGATGGCCGATCGGATCGGTAGTCTGCTTGCCGAAAATGCGGCAGCGACGCGCGCCGAACCGGGCGCGGTATGGATCCTCCGCGCGCTCCACGCCTCACCGCAACTGGTCCACGTCCGGCTCGAATCGCATCGCCATGTCACCGAACGGCTGGTCGATGCCTGCGTGCCGCATCTTGGCGGTATCGAGCGCGGCGCGCTGTGGTCGCGCCTCCGGATCGCGGTCGAACTCGGCTTCGCCGCCGATGAAATGCTCCATGAGGAAGATCGCGTTCCGGCCGACGTCGTGCTTGCCGAAACGGCGTCGATGCTGCGCGCCGCGCTGCTCGACCTGACCGCGCACGCCTCCTGAGACACCTCGCCGCAACCATACTTCCCTTTCGGCCGCGCAGGCTTTAGAGGCGGGGGCATATGGCCGCCGACAGTCCGCCCGATTTCCGCCTTCGCCTCCGCCGCGACGGCAATGCCGTCATCGCCTGGTTCCGCGACATGTGGACGCGGCGCTGGTTCCGCTGGCTCGGCTGGCTCATCCTCGCCGGCCTGCTCGGTATCGTGCTGATCTGGGCGGTTTTCGCGCGCGACCTGCCTTCGGTCGACCAGCTTCGCGACTATGAACCGCCACTGCCGACGATGGTCCGCGACGGTGAGGGCAAGCCGGTGCACAGCTATGCCCGCGAACGCCGCGTCCAGCTCGAATACAGCGAATATCCGCAATTGCTCGTGCGCTCGTTCCTCGCCGCCGAGGACAAGACCTTCTTCAGCCATGGCGGCATCGACTATCCGGGCATCGCGACCGCGATCGTCACCAACCTGACGAACAGCGGCCGCCCCGTCGGCGCCTCGACGATCACCCAGCAGGTCGCGAAGAATCTCCTGCTCACCAACGAGCTCAGCTATCGTCGCAAGGTGCGCGAGGCGATCCTGGCGATGCGTATCGAGAGCGCGCTGACCAAGGAGCAGATCCTCGAACTTTACCTCAACGAGATTCCGCTCGGTCGCCGCAGCTTCGGCGTGCAGGCGGCGAGCCGCGCCTATTTCGACAAGGACGTCGACCAGCTCCAGCTCCACGAAATGGCGTTCCTCGCGATCCTGCCCAAGGCGCCGGAGAAATACGGCCGCGCCCGCAACGAGGCGGAAGCGCTCGCGCGTCGCAATTTCGTGCTCGGATCGATGGAGACCAACGGCTGGATCAGCGCCGCGCAGCGCGACGCCGCACGCGCCATGCCGCTCGGCCTCACCAACAGCGGCAACCGCGCGGTCGCGCAGGTCGGCGGCTATTATATGGAAGAGGTGCGGCGCCAGCTGATCGCCCAGTTCGGCGAAACCGCCGACAACGGTCCGCACAGCGTCTATGCCGGCGGCCTCTGGGTGCGCACGCCCTATGACGGCAAGATGCAGCAGGGCGCGACGATGGCGCTCCGCAAGGGGCTCCAGCGCTACGACGCGGGCAAGGGCTGGTCGGGCCCGATCGCGACGATCGAGGCCGACGACCAGTGGCAGAGCCGCCTCGCGTCGAGCTTCATCGGTATCGACTATGACAATTGGCGCGTCGCCGCGGTGATCTCCAAGTCGGCGGGCGCGGCGCGCATCGGCTTCGCAAACGGCGACACGGGCACCCTCCCCGCCAGCGCCGCGGCGATGGGCTATCGCAAGACCGGCGGCAGCGCCTTCTCGGCAATGCGCCCCGGCGATCTGATCGCCGTCAAATCGACCGGCGGGTCGAACTACGCGCTGCGCAACATTCCCGAAGTGTCGGGCGGCATGGTCGTCGAAAGCCCGCATTCGGGCCGCATCTATGCGATGCAGGGTGGCTTCGACGTTCGCCTGTCACCCTTCAACCGTGCGACGCAGGCCGAACGCCAGCCGGGTTCGACGATCAAGCCCTTCGTCTATGCCGCCGCGCTCGACAACGGCATGACCCCCGCGACGATGATCGTCGACGGACCCTTCTGCGTCTATCAGGGTGCGCGCTTCGGCAACAAATGCTTCCGTAATTTCGGCGGCGCGGGCGGGTCGGGCGAGCATACGATGCGCTGGGGCCTCGAACAGTCGCGCAACCTGATGACGGTGCGCACCGCGAGCCAGATCGGCATGGAACCGGTGGTCGAGATGATCGGCACGATGGGCATCGGCAAGCATGAGCCCTATCTTTCGACCGCGCTCGGCGCCGGCTCGACCACGGTAGAGAAGATGACCAATGCCTATGCGATGCTCGCCAACCACGGCCGCGAACTCAAGCCGCGCGTCATCGACTATGCGCAGGATCGCCGCGGCAAGGTGATCTTCCCCGCGAACTGGAAGCCGTGCGAGGGATGCAACAAGAAGGATTGGGACGGCCGCCCGATGCCGCGATTCGCCAAGTCGGGCAAGCAGCTGATGGACGCGATCACCGCCTATCAGGTCGTCCATATGCTCGAAGGCGTCGTCCAGCGCGGCACCGCGGTTCGGCTGCGCGACCTGAACGTGCCGCTGTTCGGCAAGACCGGTACGACATCGGGGCCCAACGACGTCTGGTTCGTCGGCGGCACCCCCGACGTGATCGCGGGCATGTATATCGGTTTCGACCAGCCGCGCAGCATGGGCGGCTATGCGCAGGGCGGCAGCTATGCCGCGCCGATCTTCAAGGATTTCGCCCTCGCTGCGCTCGCCGACCGCCAGCCGATCCCCTTCGCGGCGCCGAAGGGCGTGCGCATGGTCCGCATCGACCGCCAGTCGGGGCGCCGCGTCTACGGCAGCTGGCCGGGCACCGATCCCAAGGCGTCGATCATCTGGGAGGCTTTCAAGCCCGAAAGCGAACCCCGGCGGACGATCCGCGAAGAGGAAATCAAGCCGATCAGGGCGCCCAAGCGATCGAGCGGCCCTGCGCAAAAGGGCACGACGGGGCGTACCGACAGCGACTTCCTCGACGACCGCGGCGGCATCATCTGACGTCGCGCACATCCTTCCCCTGCGGCCGCTGAGGCCGTAAGGGCGGGACCAACCATTTCAGGAGCAAGGACATGCGCGCCGAAGCGCAGGATCATATCGACAAGATCAACGCCGCACTGGCGCTGCTGCGCCGCTTTCTCGACTGGGACCGCGCCGTGCGGCGGCTCGACGAACTCAACGCGAAGGTCGAGGACCCGACGCTGTGGAACGACGCGAAGGCGGCGCAGGAAGTCATGCGCGAACGCCGCCGGCTCGACGAGGCGATCACCGCGACACGCGCGATCGAGACCGAATGCGCCGACACCGCCGAGCTGATCGAACTCGCCGAGATGGAAGGCGACGAGGCGATGGTCGACGAGGCGGTGGCGTCGCTCGCCGCACTCGCGGCGCGCGCCGAGGAAGACAAGATCAAGGCGCTTCTCGCGGGCGAAGCCGACGCCAACGACGCCTATATCGAGGTCCATGCGGGCGCCGGCGGCACCGAAAGCCAGGACTGGGCCGAGATGTTGCAGCGCATGTACATGCGCTGGGCCGAAAAGCGCGGCATGCGGGTCGAACTCGTCGAATATCAGGCGGGCGAACAGGCGGGCATCAAGTCGGCGACGATGCTGGTCAAGGGCGAGAATGCCTATGGCTATGCCAAGACCGAAAGCGGCGTCCACCGCCTCGTCCGCATCTCGCCCTACGACAGCTCGGCACGCCGCCACACCAGCTTCTCGAGCGTCTGGGTCTATCCGGTGATCGACGACAATATCGAGATCGAGATCAACGAGGGCGACCTCAAGATCGACACCTATCGCGCCTCGGGCGCGGGCGGCCAGCACGTCAACACGACCGATTCGGCGGTCCGCATCACGCACATCCCCACCGGCATCGTCGTCGCGAGCCAGAACGACCGGTCGCAGCACAAGAACCGCGCGACCGCGATGGGCATGCTGAAAGCGCGAATGTACGAGGCCGAGCTGCAGAAGCGCGAGGCGGCGGCGAGCGGAGAATATCAGGCGAAGACCGAGATCGGCTGGGGCCACCAGATCCGCTCCTATGTCCTCCAGCCCTATCAGCTGGTGAAGGATCTGCGCACCGGGGTGACCTCGACCGCGCCCGGCGACGTGCTCGACGGCGCGCTCGACCCGTTCATGGCGGCGGCGCTGTCGCAGAAGGTGACCGGCGAAAAGGTCGAGGTGGAGGACATCGATTGATGAAGCGCGCGGTTCTTCTGGCCGCGCTAGCGACCATGCCGCTGCTCGGTGGCTGCGACGCGCCTTGGGACGATAGCGGCAACCGGGCCGAAACCGCGCGCGACTTTCCGCCCGCCGACCGGCCGGTGGCGCCGACGGTTTCGACCAAATGGTCGACCGAGGAAGCGCGCGACCGCGTCAACGAGGCCGATGATGTCATGGATTCCGCCGACGTCCGCCCCGGCATGACCGTCGCCGACATCGGCGCGGGCGACGGCTATTACACCGTGCGGCTCGCGCAGCGCGTCGGTGCGGGCGGGCGCGTTCTCGCGCAGGACATCATTCCCGAGGTGATCGAGCGCCTCGCCGACCGCGTCGCGCGCGAGCGGCTCGACAATGTCTCGCTGAAACTCGGCGCGGTCGACGACCCGCGCCTGCCCGGGGCGAGTTTCGACCGCGTCTTCATGGTCCATATGTATCACGAGATCGGCGAGCCCTACGCCTTTCTCTGGCGCCTGCGCCCGGCGCTGCGCAAGGGCGGTCAGGTGCTCGTCGTCGACGGCGACCGGCCGATCGCGCAGCATGGCACACCCTTCCGCCTGCTCGTCTGCGAGTTTCAGGCGGTGGGCTACAAGCTCGTATCCTACGACGACAAGCAGCACGCGGGAGGCTATCTCGCGCGCTTCGAGCCCGCGGGCAAACGCCCCGAGCCCGACGCGATCAAGGTCTGCGACAACCCATAGGGTCTAATAGACGATCAGCCGGTCGTCGGCCCCGACCTCGGCCAGGAAGCTGACCAGCCCCGACGTGCGGACATGCGGGATCAGCTCGGTTGCCGCCATGCCGACGAGCGCCATGCCCGACTGACAGACGAACAGCGCGACCTCCATCGCGATCGCTTCCTCGACCAGCCATGCGAGATCGGGCTGGCCCGCGGCGCGGCGAGCCTCGTCGCCGGCAAAGGACAAGGGATCGCGCAGCAGCGCCGCGGCCTCGCCCTGCAGGAAGATGCGCACCGGACGCCCGAGCGCCGCCGCCGCCATGCCCGCCTCGACCGCCGCATAGAGTCGTCGCCCCTCGGCGACCGCGACGATGATGTTCAGACCTTGCATATCGGGCACTCGGGATCCTCCGGCACGCCGACCTCGCGCCAGCGGCGATCGAGCATATCGACGAGCGCGAGCCGCCCCGTCAACGCCGAGCCCCAGCCCGACAGCGCGCGCGCCGCCTCGAGCGCCGCCATCGTCCCGACCATGCCGGCGAGCGCGCCCATCACGCCGGTTTCGGCACAGTTGATCCCCCGCCGGTCAGGATCGTTGCCGACGAGGCAGGCGTAACAGGCATGGCCGGGCCGCCAGCCCTCATAAAGCGCGATCTGTCCCTCGAACGCCCCGATCGCGGCGCTGAGCAGCGGAATTTCGAGCGCGACCGCGGCGCGGTTGACCGCGAGCCGCGTGGCGAAATTGTCGCAGCCGTCGAGGATCAGGCTCGCCCCCGCCAGCAGCGTTTCGGCATTGGCTTCGTCGAGCCGTTCGGAGACCGCGATCGCATCGACATGCGGATTGATCCGCCGCGCCGACGCGGCGGCGACTTCCGCCTTCAGCGACCCGATATCGGCGTCGGTGAACAGCGGCTGACGCTGCAGGTTCGACAGCTCGACCCGGTCATGGTCGACGATCGTCAGCTTTCCGATCCCGGCGGCGGCGAGATAGGTGATCGCGGGACAGCCGATCCCGCCCGCGCCGATCACCGCGACATGCGCGGCTTTGAGCTTCGCCTGTCCCGCCCCGCCGAAGGCCGGAAGGATGATCTGGCGCGCATACCGGTCGAGTTCGGCGTCGCTGAGCACCGGTCAGCGGAGCTTGATGCCCGACAGCGAGGCGACTCCCGCGGTGTTCGCGGTCTCGTCGCCCGCGTCGCTTTCGACCCCGGTCGACCCGAAGCCGCCCGCGCCGCGTGCCGTTGCGTCGAGTGTTTCGACCTCGGCGAAGGCCGCGCGCTGCACCGGCGCGGGAACGAGCTGCGCGATGCGGTCGCCGCGCCTGATATCGAAGGGTTCGTCGCCGAGGTTCGCGAGGATCACCTTCACCTCGCCGCGATAGTCGCTGTCGATCGTGCCCGGCGTGTTGAGGCAGGTGATGCCGTGCTTCAGCGCAAGGCCCGAACGCGGGCGCACCTGCACTTCATAACCGGGCGGGATCGCCATCGCGAAGCCCGTCGCGACCGCGTGACGCGTGCCGGGACGGATCGTCAGCGTTTCGGCCGCGACGACGTCCATCCCCGCGGCGCCGTCCGACGCATAGGCCGGCAGGGGCAGGCCGCCGCCATTCGGCAGCCGCTGGATAGCGATTTCAATCTCTTTCAAGGGGTGTGCGCTTTTCGAGCTCATCGGCGATCTTTTCCATCAGTTTGCGGGCGACGGCCTGTTTGGGCAGCCGGTCCCAGCTGTCTACGCCGTCTTTGCTAACGATATGCACCCGGTTGCTCTCACCGCCCATCGGGTCGGCCGAGACGTCGTTCGCGACGATCCAGTCGCACCCCTTGCGCGCGAGCTTGGCTTCGGCATGCGCGATGACGTCGTTGGTTTCGGCGGCGAAACCGATCAGCAGCGGCGGGCGCTCGGGACTCTTCGCGAGCCCGGCAAGAATGTCGGGATTTTCGGCGAGCGCGAGCGGCGGGACCCGTCCGCTGCCGTCTTTCTTGATTTTCCGCGGCGCGGTGTCGGCGGCGCGCCAGTCGGCGACCGCGGCGACCATGATCGCCGCATCGACGGGCAGGCCCCCGGCGACCTCGGCGGCCATTTCGACCGCGGTTTCGACATCGACCCGGATCACGCCGGGCGGGGTCGGCAGCGGGACCGGGCCTGCGACCAGCAGCACCTCGGCACCGGCTTCGGCGGCGGCGGCGGCGATCGCAAAGCCCTGCTTCCCGCTCGACCGGTTGGCGATGTAGCGCACCGGGTCGATCGGCTCGTGCGTCGGCCCCGCGGTGACGAGGATGCGCCGCCCGAACAGCGGGCGATGGTTCGCGGGCGCGAAATCGGGCTGGCCGGCCAGCGGCACGATCGCGGGGGGATTGGCGAGCGCCTTGTCGATCGCTTCCTTGATCGCCGCCGGTTCGGGCAGGCGGCCGGGGCCATATTCGCCGCACGCCATCTCGCCCTCGTCGGGCTCCATCACGCTGACGCCATCGCCGCGCAAGGTCGCGACATTGCGCCGCGTCGCGGCGTGCAGCCACATACGCACATTCATCGCGGGCGCGGCGAGCACCGGCTTGTCGGTCGCGAGCAGCAGCGTCGTCGCCATGTCGTCGGCGATTCCCGCCGCCATCTTCGCGAGCAGATCAGCGGTCGCGGGCGCGACGACGACGAGGTCGGCTTCGCGGCTGAGTTCGATATGCCCCATCTCGACCTCGTCCTTGAGATCGAAGAGGTTCGTATGGACCTTGTTCTCGCTGAGTGCGGCGAGCGTCAGCGGGGTCACGAACTGCTCGCCCGCGCGGGTTAGTACGCAGCGCACGGTCATGCCCGCCTTGCGAAGCAGGCGGACGAGCTCGATGCTCTTGTATGCGGCGATGCCGCCGCCGACGATCAGAAGAATGCGGGGGGCGGCCATCAGCGGTGGCAGGCCTGCCCGTTATGGGCGGCGACCGACAGGGTGTGATTCATCGCCGTCTCCTTCGCCTCCCAGTTATGCGCTTCGGCGCGCCAGTTCAAGGACGGCTAGGCGGCGGCGGGAAGGGCGCGCGCCGGATGGCGCAGCGATCGCGCCAGTCCGGCGAGCGCGGCGGGCGCGAACGCCAGACCGACGAACAATGTCGGGGTGACGAGCATCGCCCAGTAAAAATTCGCGGGCCGCGCAAAGAGCATCAGCATGGCCGCATAGAAGAGCTGGATGATGAGCACCACGAGCCCCGGTCGCGAACGCCAGGCCGCCCAGCCGAGCAACGCGAGCGGGACGATCACCGCCCCGACCCAGCCCGCGAAAAAGCGCAGCAATGACGAAGCCTGCACGAACGACAGATAGGCGATCCAGCCGCCCTGCCCGTGCCAGCCCTGGCTAGCGGCGTCGGCGGGCGAGGTGACTGCGGCGAGTGCGGCGATATGCGCCGCCATGCCGCCCGCGAAGGCGAGGCCGACCGCGAGCCATCCCGCCGCGGCGCGCCAGTCGCGGTCGATCAGCGCGAACAGCCCGAACAGCATCGCGACGGGCAGAACCGTCTCGCGGATCGCCAGCGCCGCCGCGACGAGCGTCATCGTGGCCCAAGGGCGTGCCGGGCGATAGAGCGCGAGCGCCAGCGCCAGCAGCACGCCGGCCGCCACCTCATGGATATAGAGCCATTCGCGCGCGGCGAGCTGCGTCAGGTTCGCCGCGACGAACAGCGCGCCGACCGCGGCATGGCGCGGAAGTTTCCCGTCGATCCGCAGCCGCCGGTACCAGGCGAGGATCGCCGCGCCGCCGGACAGCAGGAAGAGGATCATCGCGTTCCGCTCGCCGAGCGCGGCGACGATATGGGCGAGCGTCGGCAGGCGGACCGTCACGAACGGCCGGAGCGGATAATGGCCGCTGCGATGCTCGGCCGCCGCCGCGGCATAATAGGATTCACCCGCCGCAACGCGCGTCGCGATATGCGCATAGAGCGCATGGTCGCCGACGAGCCCGTCGAACCGCGCCGAGGTCGGCGCCGCGACGCGAAGATGGTCGCGCCCGACACCGCCCTGCACGCCCCAGATCATCAGCAGCGCGAGCAGCGCCAGCACCGCGGCGGCCGCCGGCCTTGGAATTCCGGCGAAGCGGTTCCAGCCGGGCGCCGCGCGCGTCATTTGCGCCAGGTGAGCGCCGACGACATGGCGAAGTTCCAGATCGCGCCGACGACCACCCCGGCGACCCCGGCGACCCACCAGCGCTCGTCATGCCCCGCCATCCACGTCCCGATGCCGATATTGGCGACCGCGCCGAGCGCCGAAATCGCGTAGAAACTCGCGAGACCGCCGACGAGGCGCCAGCCCTTCAGCTTGCGGTCGGCATAGGTGAAGCTGTTGTTGAGGAAGAAGTTGAACGCGATCGCGGTCATCACAGCGACGGTCTGCGCGGTGACGAAGGCGCTGCCGGCACCGAGGACGGCGCGCAGCACGGCGAGGTGCACGAAGACGCCGAGCCCGCCGACCATCAGGAATTTGAGCAGGCGGACCGGGACGACACGCCCGATCGTCTTGTCGGCTATCAACTCGGCGTATTCGGCGATCACGCGCGCGCCGATCTTGCTCTCGCCGGCTTCGCGCGTGCGGAACCGATAGGGGATTTCGGCGACCTTCAGCGGCGTGGGACTCGACGCCAATATATCGAGCAGGATCTTGAAGCCTATCGCCGAGAGGTGCGGCAGCGCGCGCTCGAAGGCGTCGCGGCGGATCGCGAAAAAGCCGCTCATCGGATCGCTGACGTCGGTGCCGAGCGCGATCTGTCCGGCGCGCGTCGCGAGCCGGCTCATCCGTGCGCGGCCCTCGTCCCAGTCGCCGATTCCGCCGCCAGCGCCATAGCGCGTGCCGACCGCGACATCGGCCTCGCCGCCCGCGACCGCGTCGATCAGCCGCGGCAGCGCGTCCTCGCTGTGCTGGAGGTCGCCGTCCATCACCGCGACCACCGGTGCCGCCGTCGCCAGAATGCCTTCGACGACAGCCGACGACAGGCCGCGGCGGCCGACGCGCTGGACGATGCGCACATGCCGCGATCCGCGGCCGATACGCCGCACCAGTTCGCTCGTGCCGTCGGGCGAATTATCGTCGACGAACACGACCTCCCAACCGCGCCCGGCGAGCACGACCGACAATTTCGCGATCAGCTTTTCGACATTGGCGGCTTCGTTGAGCGTCGGCACCACCACCGCGACCTCGAGCGGCAGCGTGTCGGCGGGCAGGATCCTGTCGGCAATCAATATGTCGTGGCGCATGAAACCTCGGGCTCGGTCCGGATTCACGTCCGGCGTGGGTCGAGACCATGGCTTAGCGATTCAGGGTAAATGTCCGGTAACCAAGGCGGCTCCGTGCAGGAAGCGCCTCGAACCAGGCGACCTAGCCGATCCCGAGCGCCCACAGCGCGGCCGCGCCCGCCGCGGCGCCCGCGAGCGCGGTCAGCGCATAGCGCCACCAGCGGCGCGTCTCGCCCTTGTCCCACATCAGCGGAATGTCGGGAAGCGGCGGCGCGGGCGGCGCCGCGCCCTTTTTCGGCAGTTGCGCGTCGAGGCGGCGGATGATGTCGGGGATCAGTGCGAGCGTCTTGCCCTGTTCGCGCAGGCCATCGGCAAGCGCGGCCTCGGGGCCCAGCTCGTCGCGGATCCATGCGCTGACAAAGGGGCCCGAGACGTCCCACATGTTGATCTTCGGATTGAGCATCGTCGCGACGCCCTCGACCATCACCATCGTCTTTTGCAGCAACAGCAGATGCGGCTGCGTCTGCATGTCGAAATCGCGCGTGATCGCGAACAGCCCGTCGAGCATCTGCCCGACGCTGAGCTCGCTCACCGGCTTGCCGCGCATCGGCTCGCCGACCGCGCGGAGCGCGGTCGCGAACTCCTCGACGCTGTGATAGTCGGGGACATACTGCGCCTCGAAATGGATTTCGGCGACGCGGCGGTAATTGCCCGTGGTCAGCCCATAGAGGATCTCGGCGAGCCAGTAGCGCGCCTGCCGGTTGATCCGCCCCATGATACCGAAATCGACCGCGGCGATCGTGCCGTCGGCCTTCACGAACAGATTGCCCTGATGCATGTCGGCGTGGAAGAAACCTTCGGCTATCGCCTGCCGCAGGAAGGCGTTGACGAGGTTCGCCGACAATTTTTCCATGTCGTGCCCCGCGGCGATCAGCGCATCGCGGCGCGAAATCTTGATGCCGTCGATCCAGTCGAGCGTCATCACGCGGCTCGCGGTGCGGTCCCAGTCGATCGCGGGAACTTCATATTCGGGCACGCCGACCATCGCATCGGCGAGTTCGGACGCCGATGCGGCCTCGCGGCGGAGATCGAGTTCGCGCAGCGTCCAGCGGCGGAAATTGGCAATCACCTGTCGCGGGCGCAGCCGTGCCGCTTCGCCGCCGAACGCTTCGAGATGCGCGGCCGCCCATTCATAGGTTTCGATGTCGCGCGCGAACTGCTTGTCGATACCGGGGCGGCGGACCTTGACCGCGACCTTGCGGCCCTCGGTCGTCACCGCGCGATGGACCTGCGCGATCGACGCCGATCCGACGGGTTCGGGATCGAATTCGCTGTAAAGGCTTTCGAGCGGAACCTCGAACGTCGCCTCGATTTCCTGCCGGATACGTTCGAAGGGGACGGGCGCGAGCGCGTCCTGCAGCGTGAGCAGATTGTGCGCCGCTTCCTCGCCGACGAGATCGGGACGCGTGGCAAGCGTCTGGCCGAGCTTGACCGCGGCGGGGCCGATCGCCTGGAAGGCGGCGGCATAGTCCGGCACTTTCGGCTGGATCGTACCGAGCCGCGCGATGCGGCACAGCCGCTTGACCCCCGGCGGCGTCTGCGGCGCGGTTTCGATCCCGCGCAGCGCGCCGTGGCGCGCGAGGATACGCCCCCACTTCAGCAGGCGGACGATATGGGTGACGGGTCGGGTCAAGCCTTCCACCCGCTGTGAATTGCGACCAGACCGCCGAGGATCGGCTCGACCTTCACCGCGGTGAAGCCCGCTTCGCGGATCATCTTCGCGAATTCGGGCATCGGCGGGAAGCGACGGATCGATTCGATCAGGTAGCGATAGCTGTCCTCGTCGTCGGCGATCAGCTTGCCGAGCTTCGGCACCAGATGATGCGAATAGGCATCGTAGGCCTGCGCGAAGCCCGGCCATTCGTTGGTCGAGAATTCGAGACAGAAGAAACGCCCGCCATAGCGCAGGACGCGGTGCGCTTCCCCCAGCGCCGCCGGAATGTCGGTGACGTTGCGGATGCCGAAGGCGATCGTATAGGCGTCGAAAAACTGGTCGGGGAAGCTCAGCTTCTCGGCATTCTGCTCGGACCAGACAAGCGTATCGATGCCGCGCTCCGCCGCGCGTTCCATACCGACGCCGAGCATGTCGGGATTGATGTCGGCGACGGTGATGCTCGCACCGAACCGCTCCATGCGGAACGCGATGTCGCCGGTGCCGCCCGCCATGTCGAGGATCGCCTCGCCCTCGCGCGGTTTCACGCGGCGCACGAAGCGGTCCTTCCACAGCCGGTGCATGCCACCCGACATCGCGTCGTTCATGATGTCGTACTTGCGCGCGACGCGGCTGAACACCTCGCCGACCATCGCGGTCTTTTCGCCCGCGGGGACCTGTTCATAGCCGAAGCTGACGGTGTCGGGAGTGGCCATGGATGGTGCGCCTTTGCGGGGAGATGGTGTGTTGCGTCGGCCTTTAGCCGGGCCTTGTCGTGCAGGCAAATGGCGCGTAGCCCGATGTGCGATATGCCAGAGCTACCCGAAGTCGAAACCACCGTCCGCGGCCTCGCGCCCTTCCTCGAAGGCCAGCGGCTGACAGCGGTCACGACATTCCGTCCCGACCTGCGCCGGCCTTTTCCTGCGGACCTCGCACAACGACTGACCGGCGCGACGGTCACCAGCCTCTCGCGCCGCGCCAAATATGGCATCGTCTCGACCGATCGCGACGATCATATGATCTTTCACCTCGGCATGTCGGGGCGCTGGCGGACCGAGGGCGGCGAGGCGGGGAAGCACGACCATCTGCTGCTTGAAACCGGTGCGGGGCATCGCCTGTTTCTTCATGACCCAAGGCGATTCGGGTCGGTCGACCTCGTCAGCGGCGACCCGCTGACGCTGTTTCCCGCTTTCGTGACGCTCGGCCCCGAGCCGCTGTCGGACGATTTCGACGCCGCCTGTCTGGCCAGGGCGCTCGCCGGGCGGCGCGCGCCGATCAAGGCGATGCTGCTCGATCAGACGGTCGTCGCGGGGCTCGGCAACATCTATGTCTGCGAGGCGCTCAACATGGCGAAGATTTCGCCGCTGAAGCCCGCTGCGGATGTTCCGAAGGCGAAGCTCGCCCTGCTGGTGCCCGCGATCAAGGCGGTGCTGACCGCCGCGATCGCGGCGGGCGGTTCGACTCTGCGCGACTTCCTCAGCCCCGAAGGCGACCTCGGCTATTTCGCAAAGGACTGGCGCGTCTATGGCCGCGAGGGCGAGCGATGCGAATGCGGCGGCCCGATCGCGCGGGTCGTGCAGTCGGGCCGGTCGACCTTTTATTGTCCCGAATGCCAACGGTGATTCGGCGGAATCACCGGTTCGATCACGGCCGTCACGCCGCCTTCCATCCCTTCGGCGCGGGCGTCTTGGGTTTGTAGCGGCAAAGATCGGCGACCGGGCAGCGCCAGCATTCGGGCGTCCGCGCCTTGCAGATATAGCGACCGTGGAGGATCAGCCAGTGGTGCGCGCCGACGCGGAAGGGCGCGGGGGTTTCCTTCTCGAGCTTCTTCTCGACCGCGAGCACCGTCTTGCCGGGCGCAAGGCCGGTGCGGTTGCCGACGCGAAAGATATGCGTGTCGACCGCGAAGGTTTCCGCTCCGAAGGCGCAGTTCATCACGACATTGGCGGTCTTGCGCCCGACGCCGGGCAGTTCGACGAGCGTGTCGCGGTCAGCGGGCACTTCCCCGCCGAAATCGCGGACAAGGATTTCGCTGAGCGCGATGACATTCTTCGCCTTCGCGTTGAACAGCCCGATCGTCTTGATGTGCTTCTTGAGGCCATCTTCGCCGAGATCGATCATTTGCTGCGGGGTTTTCACGTCCTGAAACAGCAGCCGCGTCGCCTTGTTCACGCCGACGTCGGTCGCCTGCGCCGACAGCACGACCGCGACGAGCAGCTGATAGGTGTTGCCGAACTCCAGCTCGGTCTCGGGGCTGGGATCGAGCTCGGCGAGACGGCGGTAGAATTCGAAAATATCGGCCTTTTTCATCAGCTCAGTTCAGCCCCAGTACCTGCGGCATCGTGTAGCGGTCGGGCTTCCGGTTCCTCAGCCACAGCGCCGCTCGCACCGCCCCGCGCGCGAAAATCATGCGGTTTTCGGCGCGATGCGAAAGCGTGATCATTTCCTCGGGCCCGGCGAAGATCACATCATGGTCGCCCGCAACGGTGCCGCCGCGCAAGCTCGCGAAGCCGATCTTGCCGTGGCCCCGCGCGCCGGTGAGGCCGTCACGGCCACGCTCGGAGCAGGTCGCGAGGTTGATCCCGCGCCCTTCGGCCGCCGCCTGTCCGAGCAGCAACGCCGTGCCGCTGGGCGCATCGACCTTCATCCGGTGGTGCATCTCGACGATTTCGATATCATATTCGGGATCGAGCCGAGCCGCCGCCTCACGCACGAGATGCGCGAGCAGCGTGACGCCGAGCGACGTGTTGCCCGTCTGGAGCACCGCGATATCCTTCGCGGCATCGTCGATGAGATAATGGTGGCGCTCCTCGAGTCCCGTCGTGCCGATGACGATCGGCTTGCGCGCCGCGACGCAGGCATCGAGCGTCGCCTCGAGCGCGGCGGGCGAGGAGAAATCGACGAGCACATCGGCGTCCGACGCGAGCCGCAAAACATTGCCGCCCTTGTCGACCCCGCAGCTCCGCTGCCCCGCCTCGGAAATGGCGGCGGCGAGCGCGACGCCCATCCGCCCTTCGCTGCCGATAATGCCGATGCTGGTCATGGCTTGCCTTTCCTGCCCCCGTCATGCTGAACGATGTCGCCCGCCTAGCGGCTGCCGCCCCCGAATCAAGAAGAACAGGATAGCATGTCCCCGATCCAGAATATCGTCATCCTGACCGGCGCCGGGGTTTCGGCCGAAAGCGGGATCGACACGTTCCGCGACGCCGGAGGCCTGTGGGAGCAGCATCGCGTCGAGGATGTCGCGACGCCCGAGGCCTTCGCGCGCGATCCCGATCTTGTCCTGCGTTTCTATGACATGCGCCGCGAGGCCATCCAGACCAAAACGCCGAACGCGGCGCACAAGGCGCTGGCGCGGCTCGACGCCGAATGGCCGGGCGAGCTGCTGATCGTGACGCAGAATGTCGACGATCTTCACGAGCGCGCAGGAGCGAAGCGGCTGATCCATATGCATGGCGAGCACCTCAACGCCTGGTGCACCGCGTGCGACAATCGCGTGCCGTGGACGGGACCATTGCTCGATCGCCCCGCGTGCAGCGCCTGCGGCATCGTCGGATATCTGCGCCCCGACATCGTCTGGTTCGGCGAGATGCCGTACAGGATGGAGGAAATCCATCACGCGCTGAACCATGCCGACCTGTTCGTGTCGATCGGAACGTCGGGCGCGGTCTATCCGGCCGCGGGATTCGTGCGCGAAGCGCGGGCGTCGGGGGCGCGGACGCTCGAACTCAATATGGAGCCGAGCCAGGGCAGCTACTGGTTCGACGAGGCACGTCAGGGCCCGGCGACGGCGCTGGTGCCCGAGTGGGTCGAGCAGATGCTCGGCTAACGCCGGACAGCGAAAAAGTCGCGGAGCAGCGCGGCCGCTTCGGCGTCGCCGATCCCGTCATAGATTTCGGGGCGATGATGGATCGTCGGCTGCGCGAAAGTGCGCGGGCCGTGGACGACGGCGCCGCCCTTGGGATCGTCGGCGCCATAATAGAGACGCGCGATCCGGGCGTGGGCGATCGCGCCGGCACACATCGCGCAGGGTTCGAGCGTCACATAGAGGTCGCAGCCGTCGAGCCGCTCGTTGCCGAGCTTCGCCGCCGCCATGCGAATCGCGACGATTTCGGCGTGCGCGGTCGGATCGTGCGATTCGCGTGGGCGGTTATGGCCCTCGGCGACGATCGCGCCGTGCTTGACGATCACCGCGCCGACAGGCACCTCGCCCCATTCGGCGGCGATGCGGGCGAGGTCGAGCGCGCGGCGCATCGGTTCGGGGAGCGGGAACTGGGCCATAAGAGCAGCCTATTCGCTTGACGAATCTCCCGCAAGCCGATAAGCGCGCGCCTTTCCCGGCTCACTCCGGTCCTGTGCTCCCCGTTTTGCGGGAAGTGCCCGGACGCCGATCCGAAATTTTTGACCCAGTTTTTAGACAAGGACGAAGACCATGTCGCGCATCTGCGAACTGACCGGCAAGGGCCGCCAGGTTGGCCACAATGTCAGCCACGCCAACAACAAGACCAAGCGCACCTTCCTGCCCAACCTGCAGAATGTGACGTTGCTGTCGGACGCGCTCGGCAAGGGCGTGAAGCTGCGCGTGTCGACCCACGGCCTGCGTTCGGTCGAGCATAATGGCGGCCTCGACAACTGGCTGCTGAAGGCCGGTGACGACCAGCTGTCGGCGAACGCCCGCAAGCTGAAGAAGGAAGTCACGAAGAAGCTGGCCGAAAAGGCCGCCTGAGCTTCCGAGCCTTTCGCATGGCAGAAGGCCGCCGGGTTTACCGCGCGGCCTTTTTGCTGTCCGGCGGCGGCAGGTCGACCAGTTCGAACTGCAGCAGCAGGCTGCGCTGCCAGACGTTGAAATTATCGTCGGCGACAAGCCAGAGGAAGGTGCGTCCGCCTTCTACGGAGACCGTGGCGCCCTCGTAATTTTCGGCAAGCGGCCGGGGAACGCGGCCGATCGTGCGCGCACGCACGACGGCATCCTTCCTTATGTCGGCGGGATCGACGATCGCGACGATCGTCGTGAACACCGGATCGAAGCCGAGCCGCCGGTGGACAAGCAGGAAGCGGCCATCGGGCAGCGCCGCGGCATCGCTGACCAGCCCGCGCCCGTCCGAATCATAGAAGAAGCGGACCGGCGCGGGGCCGGGGGCAGCCGGATCGCCCGTATAGATCAGCGCCTCCCGCCCGCGCGGGTCGCGATAGGTATCTTCCGAAAAGACGACGGTCCGCCCGTCGGCGAGCCGTGCCATCGCTTCCGGACCGCGATTGGCCCGCCAATAGGGCTTCGGAAGCTTTCGCCGCGATTCGATTTTCGAAAGATCGGCATCGAGCCGCCAGATCTCGTTGACCCCTTCGAGCGCGAGCCAGACCTTGCCCGTGGCGGGGTCGATATACATCGCCTCGGTATCGGCCATGGACTTGCGCGCCGGCCGGCCGTCGACGGTCGGCAGCGCGCGAATCCGTACCGATGACACCGCGCCGCGCGAATCGAGCGCGATCCGCGTCGCATGGCCATTGTCGCCGACGAGCAGGAAGTCCCCGGGGCCCGTCCGGGCGAGCGCGGAAAAGCCGCCGAAACGGCTGTGCGGGCTGACCAGATGCCAGCCTTTCACGAAGCGCATCATGCCCTTCGTGCCGGGCGCGAACAGGAGCGGCCGTGCCGCGGCGCGCTGTATCAGCACCTCGTCGGGGCCGCGCGTCACGGCGCCCGGCATCGGGCCGAGGGTGACGAAGATCAGGGCAGCGAGGAGGAGGCGGCGCATCTTCAGCGGGGTTAGGGCGGCGACATGCGAAAGAAAAGCGTTTCGCCGCGGAAAGCTGAACAGCAGCCAACAATGATGTTCAGGCTTGGCTCAATGCGAATCGGGCAAAACATCCTCATCGACCACAGCCCTGAAGGGCCAAACGACGAAAGAAGGAGAACGACGATGAAAAAGATGGTGACCCTCTCGATCGCCGCCCTGATGTCCACCGCGACGCTGGGCCTGGCAACGCCCGCCGCGGCGCAGAACGGCTATTACGACCGCGACGGCTATTCGAGCTATTACAGCGGCTACGACCGCGACGACCGTCGCTATGACCGTCGTGGCTATCGCGGCAACGACCGCCGCGATTACCGCAACGATCGCCGCTATTACCGTGGCGACCGCCGCAACTATCGCCAGTGCGACAAGGGCACCGGCGGCACCGTGATCGGTGCGATTGCGGGCGGCCTTGCCGGTCATGAAATCGCCGGTCGCGGCGACCGCACGGTCGGCACGATCATCGGCGGCGCCGTCGGCGCCCTCGCCGGCCGCGCGATCGACAAGGGGAATGACGGCTGCCGTTAAGAGGCAGTCCCGACCCCCAATAATTTCCTCTCCCCTCATGCCCCGTCCGGCCCTGCGCCGGGCGGGGTTTTTCTTGCGCCGGACCGCAGCGGGCGCGGGCCTTGCCATGAAGGCGAGGAAAGCCTAGGTTTGCCGCCAAGTGCACGTTCGCGGTTTTGCGGACGCGTGAGCAGACAGGTAATAATAGCCATGCGGCAAATGGCAGCGCCATCGAGGCGACCGCCGCGGCCGGGTCCGGCGGCGAAAGGACGAAAGGCGGGTGGCGAATCGCGCCCGTTGCCGATCACGCGGCCGCGCAGCTACGCCGCGATCGACCTTGGCACCAACAATTGCAGACTTTTGATCGCGCGCCCGCAAAATGGCGAACTCGTCGTGATCGACGCCTTTTCGCGTATCGTCCGACTGGGCGAAGGCCTGCACGGTACGGGCAAGATCAGCGAGGCGGCGATGGACCGCACCGTCGCGGCGCTGTCGATCTGCGCCGACAAGCTCCGCCGCCGCCACGTCTCGCTGTCGCGCGCAGTCGCGACCGAAGCGTGCCGCCGCGCGAGCAATGGCGAGGAGCTCGCCGAACGCGTCCGACGCGAGACGGGGATCGTTCTCGACATCATCTCGGCCGCCGAGGAGGCGCGTCTTGCCGTGCTCGGCTGCCACAACCTGATGGAGCCGGGCGAGGGACCCGCGCTGATCTTCGACATCGGCGGCGGTTCGACCGAGCTGATGCACGTCGACGTCTCGGACCATGATGTGAAGATCCACGACTGGATCAGCGTGCCGTGGGGGGTCGTCTCGCTGACCGAGCACGCCCCGCTTCCCGACGACAGCCTCGCGGGGCGTCAGGCCGCCTATGCGCATATGCGCGAGGTAACGCGCGAGGCCTTTGCCGCCTTTGCGGGACGCGCCGAACGCTTTGCCGGCCAGCCGCTGCGCCTGCTCGGCACGAGCGGCACGGTGACGACGCTCGCCAGCGTCTTTCTGGACCTGCCGCGCTATGACCGGCGCGCAGTCGACGGGCTGGTCGTTCCGTCGGACGCGATGCGCGACATCAGCCGCCGCCTCGCCGACGCGAGTATCGCCGACCGCGCCGAAATCGCGTGCATCGGCCGCGAACGCGCCGATCTGGTCGTCGCGGGCTGCGCCATCCTCGAGAGCATCATCGACCTCTGGCCCGCGGCGCGCGTCGGCGTCGCCGACCGCGGCATCCGCGAGGGCATATTGCGCTGCCTCGCGATGCAGGGCCGCGACATCCCTGTCACCCGCCGCGAGTATCGCAAGTGAGCGGCGGAGGCGGGAAGGGCGGCGGGCGCGGCGGCCTGCATGTGCGCGTCAAGACCGCGAAGCGGCGCAGCGTGTCGTCGACGCGCTGGCTGCAGCGGCAACTGAACGACCCCTATGTGCGTCGCGCACAGGCCGAGGGCTATCGCTCGCGCGCCGCATACAAGCTGATCGAACTCGACGAGAAATTCGGCTTCCTCAAAAAGGCACGCGCGGTCGTCGACCTCGGCATCACACCCGGCGGCTGGTCGCAGGTCGTGCGCAAGGCGAACCCCCGCGCGCGTGTCGCGGGGATCGACCTGCTCCACTGCGAGCCGCTCGAGGGCGTCGAGATCCTCGAGATGGATTTCATGGACGATACCGCGCCCGACGCCCTGATCGAGGCGCTCGGCACCGCGCCCGATCTCGTGATTTCGGACATGGCGGCGAACACCGTCGGCCATCCGCAGACCGACCATCTGCGCACGATCGGGCTTGCCGAAACCGCCGCCGATTTCGCGGTGCAGAACCTGCTGCCCGGCGGCGCCTTCGTCGCCAAGGTGTTCGCGGGCGGCGCCGATCGCGAGCTGTTGACTTTACTGAAGCAACACTTTTCAACGGTAAAGCACGCCAAACCGCCCGCGAGCCGCAAGGGCTCGCCCGAGCTGTATGTGATCGCGCAAGGGTTCAAGGGCCGCAGCAAGGCCGTGGAGACAGAGACCGAATAAAGTCGATGGGTCGAACCGGGGGAGAATTTTGATGGGTAAGTCGAGGCGGCCGGTGGCGGCTCTGACGCTTGCGGCACTGATGCTGGCATCGTGCGGCGGCGGCGACGGAGGAACATTGGGCGGCGGCCCCGTGACGGTCACCCCGACGCCGAGTCCCACCCCGACCCCGACGCCCAATTGTGCGCTCGCATCGCGCCAGGCCTTTGCCAAGGCGGTGATCGACGAATGGTATCTGTTCCCGGGCAACGTCGCGAGCGGCGTCAACCCCGGCAGCTACAGCGACGTCCAATCCTATATCGACGCGCTGGTCGCCCCGGCGCGCGCGCTGAACAAGGACCGCTTCTTCACCTACATCACCTCGATCGCCGAGGAGGAGGCCTATTACACCAGCGGATCGAGCGCGGGATTCGGCGTGCTCATGGCCTATGACGAGGTGAACCAGCGCATCGTCGTCGCCGAAGCCTATGAAGGCGCGCCGGCCTTCGCAGCGGGGATCGACCGCGGCACCGCGATCGTGGGGATCGGCACCAACAGCGGCAATGTGCGGACAGTCGCAAACATCGTCGCCGCGGAGGGGGTTCAGGGACTTACCGGCGCTCTCGGCCCGAACGACCCGGGGGTGAGCCGCGTGTTGCGCATCACCGACGCGGCCGGAACGCGCGATGTCACCGTCGCCAAGGCCGACTATGCGCTCGATCCGGTTTCGGATCGCTATGGCGCCAAGATCATCACCGAAGGCGGCCGCAGTTATGGCTATCTCAACCTGCGCACCTTCATCTCCTCGGCCGACGACCAGCTGAAGACCGCCTTCGCCGATTTCCGCGCGCAGGGCGTAACCGACATCATCGTCGATTTCCGCTATAATGGCGGCGGCCTTGTTTCGACGGCGAATCTGATGGGCGACCTGATGGGCGCGGGGCGCGCCGGGCAGATGTTCTCCCAGACCAGCTTTCGGCCCGAGAAGTTCAGGGAGAATGGCGAACATCTCTTCGCGCCGGTCGCGCAATCGATCGCGCCGACCCGCATCGCCTTTATCGGCACCGGGTCGACCGCCTCCGCCAGCGAACTCGTGATCAATTCGATGCTGCCCTATCTCGGCGCCAACATGGCGCTCGTCGGCAGCAACACCTATGGCAAGCCGGTCGGCCAGATCGCGCTCGACAAGGCCGAATGCGACGACCGTATGCGTGTGGTCGCATTCGCCACCGCCAATTCCGCCGGACAGAGCGATTATTATGACGGGCTGGCGTCGAAGATCCCGAACAGCTGCGCCGCGAACGACGATTTGGGCGCGCCGCTGGGCGATCCGCGCGAAGCGTCGATCCGCGCCGCGATCGATTTCCTCGCCGGTCACGTCTGTATGGCGCGGATCGCCGACGCGAGCGCCGGGGCGGCGGCGCGCGGCAGCCGGAAGGCCCCGCCCGCTGCGCCCGCGATGCTGATGCCCGAGCGGCCCAGCGCGGCGCAACGCGAACTGCCGGGGCTGTTCTAGCCCGATCGTCGCTTTCGCGAAGGTGACCCGAAATCGAAGGCACGCGCCGACGATGATTGACCGCGCGCCCGGAATGGGTCTAACGGCACCGCAGCGACAGGTTCCCCGGCGACGGGGACTAAGAGGGAACGGGAAAACCCCGGCTGCCCCTGCAACTGTACGCGGCGAGCCATCGGCCATATGCCATTGGGACTTGGGTCCCGAGAAGGCGGCCGGACGGCGCTGACCCGCAAGCCAGGAGACCTGCCCGTCGCCGTCGTCTTTCGCGCGGACAGGGTGTGCCGGGCGGACGGGGGTGAACCCGCATGACGACAAGTCTGGCCGCCTCGGCGCGCAGGCTGGTGTCGTCTGTCCCGCAAGGGACGAACCCATCGGCCACGCGCCGGAGCGGCGTCGTCGATTGGGGTACCCATGTCCAGGTTCATTATCCGAAGTTCAATCTGTCTCGCCGCCTTTGCGGCCTCCTCTGTCGCCCATGCCGACGAGGCCGCGACCGCGCACGCCGTCGCGGCCGACGGCGACAGCATCATCGTCACCGCGACGCGCGCGCCGCTGACGCTCGACGAGATTCCGTCGTCGGTCGCCGTGCTCGACAAGGAGGCGATCGACCGCGCGCAGGATATCGGCGTCACCGAATTGCTGCTCCGCACGCCCGGGATCAGCATCGCGCGCAACGGCGGCTATGGCAGCTCGACCTCGCTGCGCATCCGCGGCGCCGAATCCGAACATACGGTAACGGTGATCGACGGTGTGAAGCTCAACGATCCGTCGTCGACCGGCGGCGGCTTCAACTTCGCGAACCTGCTCGTCGGCGATATCGATCGCATCGAGGTATTGCGCGGGCCGCAGTCGATCCTGTGGGGCAGCCAGGCGATCGGCGGCGTCGTGAACATCGTCACCGCCTCCCCCGAAAAGCCACTCGAAGGCAGCTTCGACCTCGAAGCGGGATCGCGACGGACTGTGAACGCGCGCGCGGCGATCGGCGGACGCACCGGCCCGCTCGCGTGGCGGCTTGGCGGCCAGCGTTTCTCGACCGACGGCATTTCGTCGCACGCCAAGGCGTTCGGCGGGGCCGAGCGCGACGGCTATCGCAACCATAACCTCTCGGGCCGCGCCGAACTGACGCTCGCCGACAATGTCAGCGCCGAAGTGCGCGGCACCTATTCGAGCGGGCGGGTCGAGTTCGACGGCTTCAACACCGACAGCAACGACTATGGGCGCAACAAGGAGTTCGTCGGATATGCGGGGCTCAATTTCGACCTCGCCGGCGGGCGTTTCCGCAACCGTATCGCCTATGCCCATACTGACACAAACCGCGACAATTTCAACCCCGACCGCGAGCGTCCGCGAAGCTTCGAGGCCGACGGCAAGAACAAGCGCTGGGAATATCAGGGCAGCTTCGATGTTTCCGATCGCATCACCGCGATCTTCGGCGTCGAGAATGAACGCTCGACCTTCCGCAGCCGCTCGCCCGCGGCGTCGCTTGCGACCCCGCTTCCAGACTTCGTGCGCGGCAAGGCCGAGATCACGAGTGCCTATGGACAGCTCAGCATCGAGCCCCTCGACGGCCTGACGCTGAATGGCGGCGTCCGCCATGACGATCACGACCGCTATGGCGGCCAGACGCTGTTCGCGGCCGGCGGCGTATGGCGCCTTTCGACCGGCACCGTGCTGCGCGCGAGCTATGGCGAAGGCTTCAAGGCGCCATCTCTCTATCAGCTGTTCAGCGAGTACGGGAATGCAGGGCTCGACCCCGAGGAAGCGCATGGCTGGGAAGCCGGCATCGAGCAGCAGCTGTTCGACCGGAAGCTGGTCGTCGGCGCGACCTGGTTCGATCGCACGACGACGAACCAGATCATCTTCAACAGCTGTTCGTCGCCCACGACCGACCCGCTCTGCACCGTGCCCGGCAGCAGCCCGGCGGTTCCGCGCTTCGGCTATTATCTCAATGTCGCGCGCAGCGAGGCGCATGGCGTCGAGGCGGCGGCGGCGCTGACACTCGGCGGGCTGACACTCGACGGCAACTACAGCTGGATCGTCGCCGAGGACCGGTCCGAAGGCACCGCCACTTTCGGCAAATGGCTGCCGCGCCGCCCGCGCAATACCGCCAATGCGTCCGCGAGCTACGCTTTCGGTTTCGGACTCGAGCTCGGCGCCGCGGTGCGCTGGTCGGGCAAGAGCTATGACAATGCGAGCAACGCGCAGCGCCTCGACGATTATACGCTCGTCGATCTCCGCGCCGAATATGCGTTGTCGGATGCGGTGAAGCTGTTCGCGCGCGCCGAAAATATCTTTGATGAGGAATATATGACGGCCTATCGCTACGGCTCGCTCGGCCGCAGCATCTACGCCGGCATAAGGGGCCGCTTCTGATGGCGGCGCTGTCGGACCGGAGCGCATCGACGCTCTGGGTCGCGCTGCTCACCGCGGCGAGCAGCGTGACGACGCTCGCGCTCGGCTGCGCGACCCCCTTTCCGGCGCTCGCGGCGCTCGCGGCGGTGCATATGCGCCGCCGCGACGGGCTCGCACTCATGCTGCTGGCCTGGGCGCTCAGCCAGCTCGTCGGCTTTTTCCTGCTCGGTTATCCGCGCGACGGCAGCACGCTGGCGTGGGGCGCCGGGCTCGGCACCGCAGCCGTGGCGTCGGTGCTGGCGAGCCATGCCGCCATTTCGGCGCTGCGCTACCGTTCGGTCGCGGCGCGGCTGGGCCTCGCCTATGCGGCGGGCTTCACCGCGTTCAAGGCGATCATCCTCGGCTGGGCGCTCGTTCTCGGCGGGCTGCATACCGCGATGGCGCCCGACCTCATCGCCGGGCAGTTCGTCCGCAACGCCGCGATCCTGACCGGGCTCTACGCACTCTATCGCGCGCTCGTCGCGGCCGGCGTTCCGGTGCCGCCGCAGACAGCCACGACCGCCTGATGCTGACGCGCGTCGACCCGGGCCCCGCGGTGGTGGTGTGCAACACCTGCCGCCACAGCCGCGAGGCCCAGGTCGACGCCGACGGCGCGCGCGGCGGCGCGCGGCTCGTCGAAGCGATGAAGCGCCTCCGGCAAGACGAACCGCGCTACGCCGGCATCGCGGTGCAGGAAATGGCGTGCCTGTTCGCGTGCCAGGACCATTGTACCGTACATCTGCGCGCGCCGGACAAGGTCGGCTATGTCCTCGGACGCTTCCGGGGCGACGAAGATTCGGCGCGCGCAATTCTCGACTATGCGGTGCATTATGCCGCGAGCGAGCATGGCCGCGTCGCCTATTCGCTGTGGCCCGAAGGCATCAAAGGCCATTTCATCACCCGCACTCCGCCGCCAGGATTTGTCGCCGAATGACCATTTTTTCTTCCGCCCGGGATTTCGGGACCGCGCTGGCCAATCTCGGCGAGCCGAACGCCGACGCCCGGAACGACGCGCTCGTCCGGCAGGGCGAACTCACCAAGCCCGCGGGTTCGCTCGGACGGCTCGAAGAGATCGCGGTCTTCTTCGCGGGCTGGCAAGGCAAGGCCCGGCCGCGGATCAGCCGTGCGCGCGCCGCGATTTTTGCGGGCAATCACGGCGTCACCGTCCATGGCGTCAGCGCTTTTCCGCCGAGCGTCACCGCGCAGATGGTCGCCAATTTCACGAACGGTGGCGCCGCGATCAACGCGCTGGCGGCGGCGGCGGGGCTGGAACTTGCCGTCGTCGCGCTCGATCTCGACCGGCCGACCGCCGATTTCACCTCGGCGGCCGCGATGAGCGAGGCCGAATGCCTCGACGCGCTCAATCGCGGCGCGGCGGTGGTCGATGCGGATCTCGACTTTCTGACACTCGGCGAAATGGGCATCGGCAATTCGACCGCCGCCGCCGCGCTCTGCGCGCGAAGCTTCGCCGGCGGCGTCGCGGGCTGGGTCGGACCGGGTACCGGGGTCGACGGGCACGGCGTCGCGCGCAAGATCGACGTGATCGAACGTGCACTCGCCTTTCACACCGATGCGCCGCGATCGGCGTTCGAGACGCTGTGCCGCGTCGGCGGGCGCGAGATCGCGGCGATCGCGGGTGCGATACTGCGCGCGCGCCAGCTCGGCGTACCGGTGCTGCTCGACGGCTTTATCTGCACATCGGCGATTGCCCCGCTCGCGGCGGAAAATCCCGCGATCGTGAGCCATTGCATCGCTGGCCATTGTTCGGCCGAGCCCGGACACAAACGCTTGCTCGCGCTGCTCGGGCTCGAGCCGTTGCTATCGCTCGACATGCGGCTGGGCGAGGGCAGCGGCGCGGCGGTCGCGGCGAATGTCGTGCGCAGCGCGCTCGCGGCGCACGACGAGATGGCGACCTTTGCCGAAGCGGCGGTCTCGGGATCGCTGTGAGCGGCTTCGCGCTCCACCTGCTGCGCCATGGCGCCCCCGAAACGCCGGGGCTGCTGATGGGGCGTACCGACGGCGCGCCGACGAGCGAGGGGATTGCGGCGTGCGTGGCGCAAGCCAAGACTCCGGATTTCGAACACCTGATCGCGTCGGACCTGTCACGCTGCCGGGTCGCGGGCGAAGCGATCGGCAAAGCCTCCGCCCTGCCATTCATCATCGATCCGCGCTGGCGCGAGCTCGATTTCGGCGACTGGGACGGCAAGGCGGCGAGTACCGTCGACCGCGACGCGCTGGGCCGCTTCAGGGACGATCCCGACGCCAACCCGCCGCCGGGCGGCGAGCGCTGGTCGGCATTGGTGACGCGCATCTCCGCCGCCATCGCCGACCTCGCCCCCGTTTCGACGCTGGTCGTCACCCACGGCGGCGCGATGCGCGCCGCACTCTACAGCCTCTGCGGGTTCGGGCAGCACCAGCTGTGGGCATTCGATCTGCCCTATGCGTCGCTGCTCTCGCTCCGCGTCTGGCCCGGCGAACGGCCGGGCGCACAGATCGAAGGGCTGTATCGGTGAAAGGCCTGATCGTCGCGATCCAGTTCCTGACGCGCCTGCCGACGCCGCGCATCGCGGTGTCCGACGGGGAGTTCGCCGCATCGATGCGCTGGTTTCCGGCCGTCGGGCTCATCGTCGGCGCGCTCGTGGCGGCAGCCGGCTGGGCGGGGACACGGATCGATCCGTGGACAGGCGCGCTCGCCGCGCTGATCCTGTGGGTCGCGGTAACCGGCGCGCTGCATCTCGACGGTCTCGGCGACATCGCCGATGCGAGCGGCGCAGCGCACAAGGACCGCGCGCGCCTCATCGCGGTGCTCGGCGACCCGCATGTCGGCAGTTTCGCGGTGGTCGCTATTGCGCTGCAACTGATGACCAAGCTCGTGCTGCTCCACGCGCTACTCGACCGGCAGGCTTTCATCGCCATTGCACTGGTGCCCTTCGCGGCGCGGATCGGCCCGCTCGTCTGGTCGCGCGCGCTGCCCGACCTCCACGCCGGGCTTGGTTCGCGTTTCCGCAACGCGGTTCGCCCGCTCGATTTCGCGATCTGGACCGCCCTGTTGCTCGCGGCAGCATGGGTGTCACCGTCGTTGCTCGCCGCGCCGCTCGTCTTCCTTTTCTGGGGCTGGTGGCTCTCGCGCAGGATCGGCGGGATTTCCGGCGACGGGCACGGCGCGGGGATCGAGATCGGGGAAAGCCTGCTGCTCGCTGCGGCGTTGCTGCTGGCGCATCTGGCATGAGCGACCCCTGGACATGGCACGGCGGCGGGCTCGAAGCCGCGAAGCGTCGTTTCGGAGCCGGCGACTGGATCGACCTGTCGACCGGGATCAACCCGCGTCCGTGGCCCGGCACCGCGGGCATGGACTTCGACTGGCAGCGGCTGCCCGATCCGCAGGATCTCGCACGGCTCGAAGCCGTTGCCGCGGCTTTTTTCGGCGTCGATCCGCGCCATGTCTGCGCCGTGCCGGGTACCGAGATCGGGCTGCGTCTTGCCGGATCGCTGATCGGCGGCGGCGCGTACCATGTCGTTCCCGGCTATCGCACGCATGGCGAAATGATCGCGGGAAGCACCGCCATCGACTGGCGCGGGGCACAGGACAGCAGCGCGAACCTGATCCTCGCCAACCCGAACAATCCGGACGGACGCGCCATTCCGGCCGAGCGAATAGGCGAATTGCTGCGGCGGCGCGATGGCTGGCTGCTCGTCGACGAAGCCTTTGCCGATGCAGCGCCCGAGCTGAGCGTCGCCCCTGCAATCGACGACGCCGAAAGGCTGATCGTCTTTCGTTCGTTCGGAAAATTCTTCGGCCTCGCCGGCGTTCGGCTGGGCTTCGTCCTCGGCCCGCAAGCGATCGTCGCGGCGCTGCGCGAGCGGCTCGGCGCATGGCCGCTTTCGGCGGCCGCCATCGCGATAGGGATGGCGGCCTATGCCGATAGCGACTGGATCGCCAGGGCGCGGCGGCGCCTTCCCGACGAAGCCGACGTGCTCGACGCGCTGCTGATGCGCCATGGCTATCGGGCCATCGGGTCCTGCCCGCTCTTTCGCCTGATCGAGACCGATGACGCTGCCGCGCTGTTCGAGCGCCACGCGCAGGGCATGCGCCTCACGCTCGCGGGCGAGATTT
>NZ_JAEMQX010000147.1 GCF_016463645.1 Sphingopyxis sp.
CGCTGGTCGTGCAGCGGCACCCCGACCGATTCGGTGATGATGGCGATCGGCAAGCTGATGCCCGAAAAGCCCGATCTCATTCTCTCGGGGGTCAATCGCGGCGCCAACCTCGGCGACGACATCACCTATTCGGGCACCGTGTCCGCCGCGATCGAAGGCGCGCTGGCCGGCATCCGCTCGATCGCGCTCAGTCAGGTTTATGCCAGGGAAGGCATGGGCGACAGCGTGCCTTTCGAGGCCGCGGAGCAATGGGGCGCCAAGGTGTTGCGGCCGCTCCTCGACCAGGAGATGCCGCCGCGCACGCTGATCAACATCAACTTTCCCGCGATTTCCGCCGCCGACGTACAGGGCATCCGCGTCACGCGCCAGGGCTTCCACGATTATGGCCGTGGTTCGATCGTCGAAGGGACCGATCCGCGCGGCTATCGCTATTACTGGTTCGGCCTCCACGGCATCGAACACAGCCTCGGGCATGACAGCGATCTCGAGGCGATCGACGACCGATATATTTCGGTCACCCCGCTTCAGCTCGACCTGACCCACGATGCCTCGCTCGCCGCGCTGCGCGGCGCCTATGGCGGCTAGCGTTCGGCGCAAGGCTTTGGCACAAGGGCCGCGATGAGCAAGCGGCCGAACCCAAAGCTCCAGATCCAGAGCGGCTTTCACCTGCTGAAGCGCGCGAGCAAATGGCCGATCTGGGCCGACGTCATCACACGCCTCGGCGTCGCTTTCTTCCTCATCGCGATCGTCGTGCTCGTCCACTGGATCGACCGCGCGGGGCTGAAGGACAGCCACGACGGCCAGATCAGCTTTCTCGACGTCGTCTATTTCACGATGATCTCGGTCACGACGACCGGCTTCGGCGATATCGCCCCGGTGTCCGACCGTTCGCGGCTGATCGAAGCGGTGATCGTGACGCCGATCCGTATCATGGTGCTCTTCATCTTCGTCGGCACCGCCTATAATTTCGTCATCAAGCGCACATGGGAAAAATGGCGTATGGCCCGCATCCAGGCAAAGCTCACCAATCATATCGTCGTGCTGGGTTATGGCACGAGCGGCGCCGAGGCGGTCCGCGAACTGATCGCGCGCGGTACCGATCCGTCGTGCATCGTCGTGATCGACCAGGCACGCAACCGGATCAACGCCGCGGAAGCTGCCGGCTGCAACGTGCTGGAGGGCGATGCGTCGAACGACGACACGCTGGTCGATGTGCGGATCAACGAAGCGCAATCGGTGCTGGTATCCGCGGGGCGCGACGACAGCTCGATCCTCATCGTGCTCACCGTCCGCCACCTCGCACCGCACGTTCCGATCAGCGTCGTCATTCGCGCGCAGGACAACGAACTGCTCGCGCGGCAGGCGGGAGCGAACAATGTCATCAACCCCGTCAGCTTCACGGGCCTTCTGCTCGCCGGATCGGCGCAGGGCGAACATGTCGCCGATTATATGGCCGACCTCGCCAGCGTGGGCGGCCGCGTCCAGCTTCGCGAGCGGACCGTGAGCGGAGAAGAAGTAGGTAGCAGCATCGACCAGCTTGCCAGCGGCGGGCGAGGCCTGCGCATCTATCGCGGGGGCAAGCCCTACGGCTTCTGGGAACCCGAGGCGCAGCGGCTCGAGCATGGCGACCAGATCGTCGAGGTGATCAACTGCGAGGAATGCGAGGCGAATGTCCCCGGCGGCTGATGCCTAGGCGCGCCAGTAGAGCCAGCCCGCCCACAGCCAGCCGATGATCAGCAGGCCGCCGCCGATCGGCGTCACCGCACCCAGCCAGCGCGGGGCGCCGAGCGCCATCGCATAGAGGGTCAGCGAAAAGATCGCCGCTCCGGCGAGGAGCATGGTCGCCGGCCCGCGCGCGAAGCCCATGATCGCGAGCGCCGCGACGGCATGGGCGAGCTGGTAGAGCCCGCCGGTGCGCAGCCATTCGGCCTCCTGCGGGCCCGACGCACCGTGCGCGCCGAACGCGCCCGCCGCAACAGCCATCGCCGCCGAAATCGCCGCAAACGCCCCGATCGCCATCGCCTTTATCCTTTCATCCGAACCGCGCGCTCCATGCCCGTGTGCACCGCGCGTGACAAGGGCCGCGAAATCGACTATGGGCGCCGCCAATCATGACAGTCAAAACGCTCCCCACCCAGCCGAAGGTCGGCATGGTTTCGCTCGGCTGCCCCAAGGCGCTGGTCGACAGCGAACGGATTCTGACCAAGCTCCGCGCCGATGGCTACGGCCTGTCGCCCGATTACGCGGGCGCCGACGTCGTGCTCGTCAACACCTGCGGCTTCCTCGACTCGGCGAAGGAAGAAAGTCTCGAGGCGATCGGCGAGGCGATAGCCGAGAATGGCCGCGTCATCGTCACCGGCTGCATGGGCAACGAGGCCGAGGTGATCCGCGCCCGTTTCCCGGGCGTGCTCGCGGTCACCGGCGCGCATCAGTATGAACAGGTCGTCGATGCCGTCCACGACGCCGCACCGCCGACGCAGGGCCCGTTCGTCGACCTCGTTCCCGAGGGCGGCCTGAAGCTCACCCCGCGCCACTACAGCTATCTGAAGATATCCGAAGGCTGCAACCACAGCTGCTCCTTCTGCATCATCCCCGATCTCCGCGGAAAACTGGTATCGCGCCGCATCGACGCGGTGCTGCGCGAGGCCGAGAAGCTCGTCGCGGCGGGCACGAAGGAATTGCTGGTAATCAGCCAGGACACCTCGGCCTATGGCGTCGACATCCGGCACGACCCGCGCCAGTGGCACGGCCGTGAAGTGCGCGCGCACATGACCGACCTTGCGCGCGAACTCGGCCAATTGAAGACGAGCGATGGCAACGCCCCGTGGGTGCGCCTCCACTATGTCTACCCTTATCCGCACGTCGACGCGGTGATCCCGCTGATGGCCGAAGGGCTACTGACACCGTATCTCGACATCCCGTTCCAGCACGCGAGCCCGAGCGTCCTCAAGCGCATGAAGCGCCCCGCGAACGAGGCGAAGGTACTCGAACGGCTGAAGAGCTGGCGCCAGATCGCCCCCGACATCGCGATCCGCTCAAGCTTCGTCGTCGGCTTCCCCGGCGAGACCGAGGCCGATTTCCAGTATCTTCTCGACTGGCTCGACGAAGCCCAGCTCGACCGCGTTGGCGCCTTCCGCTTCGAGCCCGTCGCGGGTGCGCAGGCCAATGCGCTCGACAATCCGGTGCCCGAAGAGGTCAAGGAAGAACGCTATCAGCGCATCATGGCCAAGACCGCCGCAATCAGCGCCGCAAAGCTCGAAGCCAAGATCGGCCGCACGCTGCCCGTCATCATCGACGAAGTCGGCGAGGCGGACGAAGACGGCAGCATCGGCGCCACCGGCCGTTCACAGGCCGACGCGCCCGAGATCGATGGCCATGTATATCTCCGTGATGTCGCGGCGACGCTGAAAGCCGGCGACATCGTCGATGTCGAGATCGAGGACGCCGACGAGCATGACCTGTTCGGAGTGGTCGCAGCCTGAGGCACAATATTGGAACGGCTTTACCCCGTTCGATGTTACCCGGAGACATCGAACAGGGATCGTACCATGCATGCCAGAGCGTTTGTAGCGCTGTTATCGATCGGACTGCTGACCGGTTGCGACCGCCAGACAAAAGTCGAAGCCCCGGCGCGCGCCACTGACGAGGCGCCCTCCCCCACGCAGAGATCGTTGATCGCGGTGCCGATCAACGGCAACACGGCCGCGCTCAAGCAGGCGCTCGAACGCACGGTGCCGCGAACCTTATGGACGATCAACCAGCGCGAGCGGGCTTGCGTGAAGCCCCAGCGCGTCAAGGTTTTCGGCAAGAAGGTAAAGGTTACGCCTCCGATCGCCTGCACGATCATCGGTCAGGTGACGCGCGGACCGCTGCGGCTGCATGGCGAAGGCAACGAGTTCGTCGTCGACATGCCGCTTCATGCAAGCATCAGCGCGCGCGACGTCGGCGGGGTGCTGAAGGGCGAGACCGCGACCGGCGTGGCGATGGCACACGCCCGCGTCCGTATCGAATTGACGCCCGACTGGCGCACGCAGGGCAAGGCGCGCATCACTTATGGCTGGACCAAGGCACCCGGGATCGACTTCCTCGGACGGCGCATCACCTTTACCGATCAGGCGGACACGAAACTGAAACCGGTCGTGGCGGGCGTCGAGCGCGAGGTGAACCGCGAGATCGCGAAGATCGATATCCGCAAACAGGCGGGCGATGTGTGGCGGCAGAGCTTCACATCGCTCGAACTCAACCACGAAAATCCGCCGGTGTGGATGCGCGTGACGCCGCAGCGCATCCTCTATGGTGGCTACCGGATAGACGGGCAGCGGATGAAGCTCAACCTCGGACTCGAGGCGATCACCGAGACCTTCGTCTCGGGCCGCCCTGCCGATCCGACGCCCACGCCGCTGCCCCGCCTCGTTCGCGAAGCGCCGAAACCCCATCTCGACGTGCGCGTCCCGGTGATCGCCGACTATGCGCAATTGCAGCCCGTCGTCGACCGGGCGCTTGCCATACGTTCGGCGCGCCCGTTCGTGCTGCCGAAGCTCGGCTCCATGATGGTGAAGTTCGGCAAGTCGACCATCTATGGCGCCGAGGGGGGCCGAATTGCGGTCGGCGTCGATGTCGATGCAAAGCTGGAAATCCGCTCGGGCGAGCCGACCCGCGGGCGCATCTGGATGACCGCGATCCCGGTCAACAAGCCCGGGTCAGCCGAGGTGCATTTCACGGACCTTGTCATCAACGGCGACACCGACGGGGTCGGAGGCGACCTGCTGATCCTGCTCGGACGCAGCGAGGGCTTCGCGCCGCTGATCGCCGAAGCCCTGACGCAGAATTTCACCCGCGACCTCGGCGAATTGCAGGGCAAGATCAAACGTGCGGTCAACAAGCGGCGCGAGGGTATCTTTGTGATTCGCACCCGCATCGACGGCTTCGAGACCGGCGAGATCAAGGCCTATGGCAATGGCCTCTATCTACCGGTGAGGATGGTCGGAGGAGCCAGCGTAGATTATCATCCGCGGTGACATCGGCGGTGCAATTCATATGAAAGGTTCAAAGATGCGGCCGAATTTGATCCCTGTCCTTCTGGCCTCCGCGCTATGTTTCTTCCCCGCCACGCTGGCGGCGCAAGCTGTCGGCGAAACCGGCGCCACCGCGAAAAAGGGCATATGGATCGGAAATCTGGACCTCTGCGGAGCAGGTCCGGTCAAAGCGACGGCCAGTGTCGAGGCTCTCAGCGGCTTGCCCATCGTCAACATCACCCTGCCCGCCGCGCTTCGCGACGCGCTGGCGAAAATGACGGCCGCCAATATCGGCAAGCCGCTGCCGATCCGCGTCGATGGCCGGGTCGTCAGCGAACCGCACGTGAACGAACCGATCCTGGGCGGCGAGCTTCAGATTTCGGGCGTGGATCAGGCGGAGGCTGACCGGATTGCGGCTGCTTTGCAAAGCTGCCCGGCGGAAACAGCTAGAACAGCCGGGTGACCCCGTAAAAGGCGGCCGCCACCACCGCGCTCGCGGGGATGGTGATGAACCATGCCGCGACGACGTTGCCCGCGACGCCCCAGCGTACCGCGCTCGCCCGGCGCGCAACGCCCGCACCGATAATGCTACCGGTGATCGTGTGCGTCGTCGACACCGGGATACCGAGCAGGCTCGCGGTAAACACCATGATCGAGCCGCCGGTCGAGGCGGCGAAGCCTTGATGGTGCGACAGTTTGGTGATCCGGCCGCCCATCGTCTCGATAATCTTCCACCCACCCGAAAGCGTGCCGAGCGCAATCGCAATATAGCAGCTGAACGCGACCCAGTGCGGCACATGAAATTCGCCGCCCAGATAGCCTGTCGAGTAGAGGAGGACCGTGATGATCCCCATCGTCTTTTGCGCGTCGTTGAGGCCGTGACTGATCGAATAGGCGGCCGACGATAAAAGATGCAGGTGCCGAAAAGTCTTTTCGGCGAAGCTCGCGGTCGCGCGGCGCAGCGCCCAGCTGCTGACGAGCATCACCAGCATCGCGAGCATCATGCCGAGCAAGGGCGAGAGGAAGATCGCGACGACCGTCTTGTTGAGCCCGGTCCACTCGATCCCCTCGAACCCCGCATGCGCGACACCCGCGCCCACGATGCCGCCGACCAGAGCATGACTCGACGACGAGGGAATACCCTTGAGCCAGGTGACGACATTCCAGAACATCGCGCCGACGAGCGCACCGAACACGACCGCCGGCGTCACCAGATCCTTGTCGATGATCCCCTTGCCGATCGTCTCGGCGACCTTGTGCAGTTCGGGAAAGATAATCGACAGGAAGTATGCGGCGAAGTTGAAGAAAGCCGCGAACAACACCGCCTGCACAGGACGCAGCAGGCGCGTCGCAACGACGGTCGCGATGCTGTTCGCGGCATCGTGCAGGCCATTGAGGAAGTCGAACGCCAGCGCGAGAATGACGAGGCCGACGAGGAGCGGGAAAGCGAGTTCGTGCATGAGAACGCCCTCCGCTTACGCGTGGTCGATGACCAGGCCGTCGATTTCGTTCGCGACATCCTCGAAACTGTCGGTGACGCGTTCGAGGTGGCGAAACAGCTCACGCGCAATCAGGAAGCGCGTCGGGTTCGCCTCTCCATGCTCGCGGAACAGGCGCTTGAGGCCTGCCGCGTGGATCTCGTCGGCGTGTCCTTCCATGCGGACCAGCCGTTCGGTGAGTTCGTGGAGGCGCGGGCCGTTGGCGCCGATATTGCGGAGCAGCGGCAGCGCCTCGGCGGTCAAGCGCGCGGCGTCGACGATGATGCCCGCAATATCGCGCATTTCGGGTTCGAATTCGGTGACGTCGTACAGATCCACCGCGCCCGCGGTCTTCTGCATCTCGTCGATCGCATCGTCCATCGAAGCGATCAGGTCGGTGATCGCGCTGCGGTCGAACGGCGTCAGGAAAGTACGGCGGACGGTCTGGAGCACCTCGCGGGTGATCGCGTCGGCGTCATGCTCGCGCTCGATGATTTCCTGGACATGGTCGGCCATGCCCTCGCCGCCCTGCAGCATCCGCGACAGCGCGTTCGCCCCAGCAACGAGCGTCGCGGCGTGACTTTCGAATAGTTCGAAGAAATTTCCCTGTCGCGGCAGCAAACGCTGAAACCATGCGAACATCCAGCTAACCCCTGTCTTGTCTGCTACATTTTCGGCGACACCGCGCGGTTGGGCGACGGCGCGAAAGCCGCTGTCGCCAAAGGAGCGGATCAAGGCCTGCAAATCGGGCTCGTCGACCGCCGACGCCGCGTCGCTGAACGAGAACCATTTGCGGTCGCGCTCGTCCATTTCCTTCCAGTCGTCGAGTTCGTTGGTGACAGCGAGCGGAAAGACCTCGACATTATACATGATCGACGCGCCGTTCGCCCGGCGCTTGCGATATTCATAGCTGCCGATCGGCGTCGGACAGACCGCACCGATCACGCCCGCCTCTTCCTCGGCCTCGATCGCTGCGGCGGCGTGGCGCGTCATCCCGCTCAGCGGATTGCCCTTCGGCACCACCCAGCGCTTCGTCTCGCGCGACGTGATGAGCAGGATTTCGGTCGGGCCGTCCTGCGCCGGGCCGCCGAATCGATAGGGCAGGACCGCGATCTGGCGCATGAAGATCAATCCTTTCCTATAGTTGATGCGGCATCATGGCCGAACGGTTACAAACGGGTTTCGCCCCTATGACAATAATGTGACAGCTACAAGGGAGACCCGCCCCTCGGGCCATAGTTTCGCGACTGCCAATTCGATTGCAAAATGCAACGCGGTGCGTAAGCTGACCTCAAAGACAGATGGGAGACGACAGCATGGCAGGCACGGCGACGACGGAACGCCCCGCGGATGCGAAAGCTGCACCGGTCGATCAGGATGTGCTGATCGTGGGCGCTGGCATTTCGGGCATCGGCATGGCGGTTCATTTGCAGATGAACTGCTCCGACCGCAGCTTTTCTCTCGTCGAGCGCCGCGAACAACTGGGCGGCACCTGGGATCTCTTCCGCTACCCCGGCATCCGTTCGGACAGCGACATGCACACCCTCGGCTTTGTCTTCGAACCGTGGAAGCATGAAAAGTCGATCGCCGACGGCCCGTCGATCCTCGAATATCTGAACCGCATCGTCGACGAGCGCCATATCCGCGAGCGCATCCGTTTCGACAGCAAGGTCGTCGGCGCAGACTGGGACAGTGCGGCGGCGCGCTGGAC
>NZ_JAEMQX010000148.1 GCF_016463645.1 Sphingopyxis sp.
ACGGCGCGGATGATCGCGATCGATTCGATGCTGCCCTTGGCGGCGCCGACGACGAAGCTGCGGTCGACCTTGATCGTCGAGAATTGTGTCTTGCGCAGATATCCGAGCGACGAATAGCCCGTGCCGAAGTCGTCCAGCGACAGACGGATGCCGAGCCCGATCAGCTGGTCGAGCAATTGCGCCGCGCCGCCGCCGTCGCGCAGGAAGACGCTTTCGGTCACCTCGATCTCGAGCCGCTGCGGCGAGAGCCCGGACTGCGCGAGCGCCGAGACGACTACCGAGGCGAAGCTCGGGTCGGTGAGCTGGTCGGCCGAGACGTTGATCGCGACCTTGAGGTTCGACGGCCATTTCATCGCTTCGCGGCACGCCGTGCGCAGCACCCATTCGCCGATCGGCGAAATGAGGCGCGCGTCCTCGGCAAGCGGGATGAAGCGCCCCGGCGAGACATTGCCGAGCTTCTGGTTGTTCCAGCGGATCAGCGCCTCGAAACCGTTCAATGTGCCGTCGGCGGCGGTCACCACCGGCTGGTAATAAAGTTCGAATTCGCCGCGTTCGAGCGCGCCGCGCAGCTCCTGCTCCATCACGCGCCGCTCCTCGGCCTGTGCATGGAGCGAGGCCACATAGGCGGCGACGACATTGCCGCCCTTGTCCTTCGATTTGTAGAGCGCAAGGTCGGCGTTGCGCGTCAGCGTCTCGACCGTTGCGCCGTCCTGCGGCCCGATCGCGAAGCCGACGCTGGCGCCGACGAACAACTGGTGATTGTCGACCACATAGGGGCGGCTGATCGTCGTGATGATCCGCTGCGCCAGCTCCTCGGCGGCATCGGCCGAGGCGAGGTTGTGGAGCACGACCGCGAATTCGTCGCCGCCGAGCCGCCCGCACGTCATGCCGCGCTCCATCAGCCCCTTGAGGCGCGCGGCGACCTGCGCCAGCAATTTGTCGCCGACGGGGTGGCCCAGCGTATCGTTGACCGCCTTGAACCGGTCGAGGTCGATCATCAGCAGCGCGCAGCGCGACTTGGCATCGACCGCATGGCCGAGCGCGCGCGAAATATCCTCGTTGAGGTTGAGACGGTTGGGCAGGCCGGTGAGATTGTCGAAACGCGCCATCTTGGAAATCTGTTCGGCGGTCGCGCGCTTTTCGGTGACGTCCGAGCCGACGCCGCGGAAACCCAGAAACTTGCCCGTTTCGTCGAGACGCGGCGAGGCGGAGAGCTCCCACCAGCGCGGCGCGCCGCCGATCGTCACCGGCACGATGAGGTTCGAGAAGCTCTCGCGCCGCTTCATCCGTTCGGCCATGTCGTGGAGGCTTTTGGGAAAGAGGCCCGTTTCCCAAGCATCGCCCGACAGCGCCTGGAGCAGCGGCACGCCCTCGAGCCTCTCGGCGGTGCCGCCGAGCGCATAGGCGAGGCGCGGCGAGACATGAATCAGGCGACGGCTGTTGTCGGTCTGCCACAGCCAGTCGGCCGAGGTTTCCTCGAACTCGCGGAGCAGCAGGCTGACCGTCTCGGTCTTTTCGTGCAGCGTCTCTTCGGCGCGGCGGAAGCGGACGTGGCTTTGCGCGAAGCGGACGCAGAAGGCGGAGAGCAGGAAGCCCGCGACCAGCGCCACCCCGGCGAGCTGCGGCGCGCCGGCGCGTGCGAGCGCGGCTGCGGCCGACAGCGAAACCGGGGCGATGAACAGCGTGCAGGCGAGCGGGACGCTGTGTGCGACGATCGCAAGGGTGACCATCATCAACACCGCGATCGTCCACATCGACAGCACATGGTCGAGCGTCGGGCTGAACCCTTGCAGCCAGAAGGGCGCCCCCCATACCAGCGCCGAATAGAGCGCGTGACGGCTGCACAGCCGATATTCGGCGATCCCCGACAGCTTGGGATCGCCGAGCGGCAGCCCCCTGAACCTGCTGTACGACCAGAGGCTGAAGAGCAGCATGCAGCCGAGCCAGCCGCCCGCGACGGGCAGCGGCACGCTGTGCACCATCGTGAAGGCGGCGACGATCGCCATGCCGATGCCCATCAGCAGGCGCAGCGAGCCGCGGCCGCGAAGCGGCGCGAGCTGGAGCTGGCGGAGGTTGCCGAGGTCCTGATTTCGCGGCCCCAGCCCCAGCAGGGTCCGCACGGGAATCTCTTCGGCAGCGATCGGGTCGGTCAACAGGCTTTTCACGCCTGCCGGTTTAGCGCACGGGTGTTACCCGAAGGTAACCAAGCGCCTGTCGACGTGCGGTTTTCTGTCCTGCCGTGGGACAGGAAAGGCTGTCGGGTCCGGCGGTGCGCTTGGGTTCCGACCCTAGGCCGCCATCGCAAAAGGCTGGATTTCGCCCGCCAGATATTGCGCGCGTGCCTTTGATCGGCTGAGCTTGCCCGAACTGGTGCGCGGCAGCGTACGCGGCGGGATCAGCTCGATCAGGCAGTTCATGCCGGTGATCGCGCGGACGCGGTCGCGAATCGTCTCGCGCAGCGCGAGCCGTTCGGCCTCGTCGCTGGTGCGGCACTGGACGAGCACCGCCGGCGTTTCCTCGCCGCCCGGCGTCGTGATCGCGAAGGCCGCAATGTCACCCGACTTGAAACCCGGAAGCTGCTCGACCGCCCACTCGATATCCTGCGGCCAGTGATTCTTGCCGTTGATGATGATCATGTCCTTGGCACGGCCGACGATATAGATGTAACCATCTGACATATAACCCATATCGCCGGTATCGAGCCAGCCGTCCGTCATGCAGGCGGCGGTCGATTCGGGGTCGCGATAATAGCCGGTCATCAGCGACGGGCCGGTGCACCACACTTTGCCGACGGTCTGGTCGGAGAGCGCGTTGCCCGCTTCGTCGCGGATCTCGATCACCATGTCCTTGACCGCCTTGCCGCAGTTGACGATCGCGCGGTAGCGCGTCGGCCGCCCGGTGTCGTTCGCGGCGCCCGACAGTTCGGTTTCCTCGACCAGTTCGACGACGATGCCTTCGCCCGGCGGCATGATGCTGACGGCGAGCGTCGCTTCGGCAAGGCCATAGCTCGGCAGGAAGGCGCTCGCCTTGAAGCCGGCGTCGGCAAAGGCGTCGACGAAGCTCTGCATCACGTCGGGGCGGATCATGTCGGCGCCATTGCCCGCGACGCGCCAGCGCGACAGGTCGAACCGGTCGGCGACATGGCTCTGGCTCGAGATGCGGCGTGCGCAGATGTCATAGCCGAAGGTCGGCGAATAGCTGAGCGTCGTGCCCTGATTGCGGCTGATCAGGTCGAGCCAGGCGAGCGGACGGCGCGCAAAATCCTCGGTCTTGAGATAATCGACCGAGACCTGGTTGGCGACCGGCGAGAGCAGGCAGCCGACGAGGCCCATGTCGTGATACCAGGGCAGCCACGAAATGCAGCGGTCGCTGTCCTGCAGCTCCATGCCGTGCGAGTGTGCCGAGAGATTGTTGAGCAGCGCGCCGTGCGTCACCGCGACGCCGTGCGGGAAGCGCGTCGAGCCGCTGCTGTACTGGAGATAGCAGGTCTCGTCGGTCTTCTGCTCGGGAAGGTCGGTCACCGGCGCGGCGCGTTTTTCGAATTCGCTCCAGTCGACCGGCTGCACATTCCGCTGCTCGGCCGCTTCGATCGCCATGGCAGCGATTTCGGGCGGGAAGAACAGCATACTGGGGTCGCAGCTCGTCAGCTGGACGACGAGCTGGCCGACATAGCTGTCGCGCCCGCCGAAGCTCGTCGGCAGCGGCAGTGGCACCGGCCAGGCGCCGGCATAGATGGTGCCGAAGAAGAGCGCGGCGAATTCGGCGCCGGTTTCGGCGATCAGCGCGATGCGGTCGTTCGGCTGCACGCCGGCGGCGATCAGACGGTACGCGGTGGCCAGCGCGTCGGCCTTGAGCTCGCTATAGGGATAGGGGCGCACGAGTTTCCCACGCGGATCGTGGAAATTGAGCCCGCGCGCGCCGCTGGCGGCATAATCGAGCGCTTCGCCGACGGTGGCGAAGTCCGAAAAGCGGCGCGGCTGGGCGCATTCGGTCGGCGTCGGCACGAGCGCATCGGCCGAAATCATGTCGGTATCGGTCATAGGGGCTGCGACATCCCGCGATACGGGCCGCGTGGCAACAAGCATGTCATCTTTTTGAGCCATGTAGTGCGTGCGAACCCTGTGTTGTTTGAACAAATCGCCCATTTCCGGGCTTTGATGCCCGATATGGCGGTGTTGATCGTTCTCAATCGGGCCCGACTGTGGCACAAACATGGCGATATGGCCAATCGCCGCGCTCCCCACGACCGATCGAAAAGACCGCTTGGCGCCGCCAAACTTGACGAGCTGGCGCTCGCCTATGTCGCGCGATTCGCGACGAGTCGCGCCAAGCTGATGCGCTATCTTGCCAGAAAAGTCCGCGAATCCGAATGGATGGACGAAAGTGACGCCATGGCGGCGTGCGAGGCGATCGCCGACCGGATGGAGCGGCGGCACTATCTCGACGACCGCCAATATGCCGCGATGCGCGCCGGCGCGATGACCCGGCGCGGGCTGGGCGTCCGGCGCGTCAAGGCGCAACTTTACGTCGACGGGATCGCCGAGGAGGACAGCGGCGAGGCGATCGAGGCCGCGGCAAATGCCGCGGTCGCCGCAGCCGTCGGTTTTGCGCGGCGGCGGCGGTTCGGGCCGTTCGCAACGCGCGGCAGCGACGATCCGAAACAGCGCGAGCGGCAACTCGCCGCCTTTCTGCGCGCGGGGCACGGTCTCGCTCTCGCCCGCCGCGTCCTTGCGGTCCCGCCGGGCGACGAGGCCGGGCTGGCGGCGCTGGACGACGAAGCGGTGCTCGATTAGGGCAGGGGCCGATCGATCCGGGACAAGGAATAGCCGATGCGCGCCATCATTACCGCTCTCGCCCTGTCGCTCGCCCTGCCGATCGCGGCATGCAGCCGGGACGCGAGCGAAGCCGAAAACGCCGCCACGATCCCGGTAACGATCACGGCAAAAGACCAGGCGCACACGTTCAACGTCGAGGTCGCGCGCACCGATGCCGAACAGGACCGCGGCCTTATGTTCCGCACCAGCCTGCCCGCCGATGGCGGAATGATCTTTCCGTTCGAAAAGCCGCGGATCGGCAGCTTCTGGATGAAGAACACGCTGATTCCGCTCGATATGATCTTCATCCGCGCCGATGGCAGCATCGACCGGATCGCCGAGAACACGATCCCGGAATCGCTCGAGCCCGTCGTCAGCGGAGGCGAGGTTTCGGCGGTACTCGAACTCGCCGGTGGCACCGCGGCACGGCTGGGCATCGACGAGACGGCGAAGGTAACGTGGAAAGATAGGAAATAGCGGTGCGGTGCGCCGTTTGCAGCTTGCAGACCGCGCATGCTTGGCTGTAAACGCCGCAGCCATGAGCATTCTGGGCAAGATTTTCACTTGGTGGGACGGTGCGACCGTCGGCACGCTGCTGAACAGCTGGAGCACGGGCGAGAAGGTGGGCGAGGACAGCCTCGGCAACCGCTATTTCCGCGCGAAAAAGGGCGGTCGTCGCTGGGTGATCTATAACGGATCGAACGATGCGAGCCGCGTGCCGCCCGAATGGCACGGCTGGCTGCACGGCACGTTCGACGAATTGCCGACCGATGTTCTTCCCGCGCCGCGCGCATGGGAGAAGGAGCCCACCGCGAACCTGACCGGCAGCACGGGCGCCTATCGTCCTGCCGGTGCGCTCGAACGCGGCGGCCACCGCGCCGCCGCGACCGGCGACTATGAGGCCTGGCGGCCAGAGTGAACCCCGGCATGCCGCGTCCGATTTCGACCGCGCTGATCGCGCTGCTGGCGGCGACCGCGCTGACCGCGTGCGATCGGACGCCGTCGAAGGCGGGTGGCAGCGCGACGGTTCCGACGGTCGCGAAATCCGAACGCGTGCCGCAGGAAGTCGGCGGGATCGAGGGTGCGACCCCGATGGGCGACCGCGTCGCCGTCGTCGGGCTGCTCAACAAGCGCAACGGCCTTGTTCGCGAGCTGGAGATGAAGCCGGGCGAGTCGGCCCGCGTCGGCCGCGCGATCGTTCGATTGCGCGCGTGCGAACAAACCGCGCCGTGGGAAGATCCGCCCGAAACCGGCGCCTTCGTCCAGCTCACCGTGCAGGACCAGAGCGACAACAAATGGCGCCGCGTCTTTTCGGGATGGATTTTCCGCGAGCGGCCCGACCGCAACGTGATCGAGCACCCGATTTATGACGTCTTCGTCAAGAGCTGCGCGATGACATATCCGGGCGGCGAGCCCGTTGCGCGGTCGGCGCCCAAGACCGGCGGTGTCGCGGCGCCCAAGGCGTCGAGCGCGCGCCAGTCACCCGCGACGAACGGCGGCGAGGGCACCGAAACCCCGGTCGCGCCGCCGACCGTTCCGGCTCCGGCGCCCAAGGCGCCGCCGTCCCCTCCCGCCAACACCGAGTAAAGCCGCGCAAGATAGTCTGCCTGGCGGATTTCGATCGCGCCGAGGCTGGCGAGGTGCGGGGTGATGAACTGGCAATCGAGCAATTTCCAGCCGCCCGCGATGAGCCGCGCGACGAGGTGCGCGAGCGCGACCTTCGACGCATCGCGCGCGCGGCTGACCATCGATTCGCCGAAGAAGGCCCGGCCGAGTGTGACGCCATAGAGGCCCCCCGCCAGCTCGCCATCAAGCCAGCATTCGACGCTGTGCGCATGACCAAGCTGGAAAAGCCGGTCATAGCTCGCCCTGATTACCGGGTTGATCCATGTCGTCGGCCGGTCATCGGCGGGTTCGGCACACAGCGCGACCATGTCGGCGAACGCCGCGTCGGTCGTGATGCGGAAGCGGTCCGACACGATCACCTTTTTCAGGCTGCGCGACAGGTGAAAGCCATCGAGCGGCAGGATCGCGCGCAGCCGCGGTTCGACCCAATGCACCGACGGGTCGTCCGCCCCGTCGGCCATCGGAAAAATGCCCTGCGCATAGGCGCTGAGGAGCAGCGCCGGATCTATGGACTCGAAGTGTTTCAGTTCGCGGGCTTCACGAATTTCAGCGTCATGCGATCCGATTCACCGATCGCGAGATATTTGTCGCGATCCTTCTCGCCTTCGGTCAGGTTCGGCGGCAGCGTCCAGACACCCTTGGGATAATCCTTCGTGTCCTTGGGGTTGGCGTTGATCTCGCTTTCGTCCGCGAGCCTGAAGCCTGCAGCCTCGGCGAAAGCGACGATCGAGCTTTTCTTCATATAGCCCGACTTTTCTTCCTTCGCGCTGTCGTCGTTCTCATTCAGCCGGTGCTCGACCACTCCCAGCGTGCCGCCGGGTTTCAGCATCGCGTAAATCTGTTTGAACGCGTTCGCCGTGTTGTCGGTACCGTCGAAGCGCCAGTTATGGACGTTGCGGAAGGTCAGCACGACATCGGCGCTGCCATCGGGTACCTTCGGGTTTGTCCCGGCATTGGGGAATTCGGCGAGCTTCACCGCGCCATAGGCGTCGGCATTTTCGGCCTGCTTGGCCTTGACGCGATTGAGCCCGCGCTCCCACGGCGCCGCGGCATAGAGCGTGCCGCCGCCGGCCTTGGCGAGCGGGGCGAGGATTTCTGTGTACCAGCCGCCGCCGGGCCACAGCTCGACCACCGTATCGCCGGGCTTCACGCCAAAGAAGGCGAGCGTTTCGGCGGGGTGGCGATATGTGTCGCGCGGCGTGTTCGTCGCGGAACGGGTCGGGGCGGCAACCGCGGCGGCGATCGCATCGCCGCTCTGGTGCGCGGCATGACCGGCGTGGCCGTCATGCTGCATCGCGGCGGCGGGAACGGCGATCAGGGCGGCGGCACTTGCAACCGATAACAGGACACGCATATGGGCACCTCTCTCCAGGGGGAATGGCCCCTGTTTGCGAAGGGATGCGCGGCAATGCAAGTGTCGATGCTGTCGGTGGCGATTGCGGCTGCGACGCTGTTCGGTATCGCCGAGGTCGCGAGCTGGCGCCGCAACAACCGGCGCGACGTCGAACAGGTCGGCTTCATGCCGTGGCGCGGGATCGCGCTCGCGTCGGCCGCCGTCGCGCTGTTCGCGGCCGCCTTCTGGCTGAGCGGACGCTAGATCCTTACAGGCAGGCTTCGAGATAGGGCTGGTCGAAGCCGTACTGGCGGGCCTTTTCAAGCGTATAGGGACGCAGGCCCATCGCGCGATATTCGCCGACGATCTTGCCGTCCTTGTCCTCGTCGA